>NZ_JBWKDK010000020.1:0-94645 GCF_056436005.1 Streptomyces sp. NPDC043854 | reverse complement strand
CGTACGGTGGCGGTGGGTTTGGGGGGTGGCGCCTCCCCAAGCAAAAAAACAACCCCCCCCCCCCCCCCCCCCCCCCCCCCCCCCCGCGGGGGCGTGCAGGGGGCGGCTACTTCTTCAGCCAGGCCTCCATCATCTTCTGGGCGATGGGGGCGGCCAGCCTGCCGCCGCCGATCTCGGACCGGTCGGTGTCCGAGTTCTCGATCATCACGGCGACGGCGATCTGCTTGCCGTTCGCCTTGCCGTACGAGGTGAACCAGGCCAGCGGCGGCAGGCTGTTCTTCACACCGCGCTGGGCCGTGCCGGTCTTGCCGCCGACCTCGGCGCCCGACACCTGCGCGGGCTTGCCGCCGCCCTCGGCGACGACCGTCTTCATGGCGTCGCGCAGCATCGCGGCGGTCTTCGGGCTCATCACCTGCTGGACCTTCGGGTTCTTGAAGCTCTCCAGCACGGTGCCGCCCGAGTCGGTGACCTCGGAGACCGAGTGCGGGGCGACGAGCTTGCCGTCGTTCTCGACCGCGGCGGTCACCATGGCCATCTGCAGCGGGGTGGCCTGCACGTCGAACTGGCCGATGCCGGTGAGCGCGACCTGGTCGACGGACATCTTCTTCGACGGGTACTTGCTCGGCACCCGGGTCGTGACCGGGGTCTCGACGTTCGTGTTGAAGCCGAGCTTCTCGGCCGTCGCGCGCATCTTGTCCTGGCCCAGCTTGGACGCGAGCTCGGCGAAGACGTTGTTGCAGGACAGCCGGAGCGCGGTGCGCGCCGAGGCGTTGTGGCAGGCGGCGGAGCCGGCCTCGCTGGGCAGCAGGGTCTTCGTCCCCGGGATGGTGTACGGGTCGGGGGTGCCGGTCGGCGCGTCCAGGTTCGTGACCAGCCCGTTCTCGATGGCCGCCGCCAGGGTGACCAGCTTGAAGGTGGAGCCGGGCGCCTGCGGCTTGCGCAGCGCCACGTTCTCCATGGCCTTGCCGTTGTCGGCGGACAGCTCCTTCCAGGCCTCGGCGTCGTTGGCGCCGGAGATGCGGCCCGGGTCGAAGGAGGGGTTGTTCACGATGGCGAGGATCTCGCCGGTCGCGGGGTCGATCGCGACGGCGGAGCCCTGCTTGCCCTGGAGCGCGTCGTACGCGGCCTTCTGGACGCCCTTGTCGACCGTGGTGAGGACGTTGCCCGGCGAGGCCCGCCGGTTGGTGATGAGGTCCATCACGGTCTTCAGGCGGTCGTCCGAGCCGTTGAGGATCTTCTTGTAGACGCCCTCGAGCATGCTCGTGCCGAACGCCTGCGAGCTGAAGCCGGTGAGGGGCGCGTACAGCGGGCCGTCGCCGTAGGTCCGCTTGTACCCGAAGTCCTTGCCGCCCGTCTTGACCGAGCCGGTGATCGCCTCCCCGCCCACGATGATGTTGCCCAGCGGGTTCTCGTACTGCCCGATGAGGTTCCGCCGGTTGTTCTCGTTGTCTGCGAGGGCCTGGCCTTGGTAGGCCTGCACCCAGGTGACCCGGAGAAGCAGGGCCAGCACGAGGAGCAGGCAGAAGACCGACGCACGCCTGATCGTCTTGTTCATCTCCCGGAAGGACGTGCGAGGGCGTCCGGGCGTTCCGCCCTGTCCCGTTTGTGGCCGGGTTCTCAGCTTTTCTTCATGTGGCGGCTTTTCTTCATGTGGCGGCGCCCCTCACGATGAAGCCCCCTTCATAGGCGGCGATGACGGCCTGGGTGCGGTCACGTGAGCCGGTCTTGGACAGGACGGCGGCGACGTGCGTCTTGACGGTCTGCGGGCCGACCCCGAGACGTTCACTCATCTCGTGGTTGGACAGCCCGCCGGCCATCAGGCGCAGGACGTCCGCCTCCCGGTCGGTGAGCCGGGCCACCCACGGGGCGGGGGCTCCGAGCGCGGCGGCGGCGTGGGAGGCGGCGAGGGTGCGGACGGCCGCCGGGAACAGCAGCGAGTCGCCCCGGGCCACCAGCCGGACCGCGCCGAGCAGTTCGTCCGGGTCGGCCCGTTTGAGGAGGAACCCGGCGGCGCCCGCGCGCAGGGCGTCATAGACGTAGGCGTCGTTCTCGAAGGTGGTCACGACCACGATCCGCGGCGGTTCGGTCAGGGTGGCGAGGATCTGCTCGGTGGCCCGTATCCCGTCGATCCCGGGCATGCGGACGTCCATCAGCACCACGTCCGGGGCCAGTTCCCGGACCACGGATACGGCCTCGGCGCCGGAGGCCGCCTCCCCGACGACCTCCAGGTCGGGTTCGGCGTCGATGATGACCCGCAGCGCGGTGCGGACCATCCGTTCGTCGTCGGCCAGCACGATGCGCAGCGGCGGCCGGCTCACCGGGAGCCCCCGCCCACGCCCCCGCCGAGCGGGAGGACGGCCCGCAGCCGCCACAGCCCCTCGTGCGGGCCCGCTTCGACACGGCCGCCCAGCAGGGCCGCCCGCTCGGCGGCCCCGCGCAGCCCGCGGCCCCCGGTGGTACGGGCCGGGGCGCCCTCACCGGTTCCCAGTGGATTGGTCATGGTGATCTCCAGTTCGCGGTGTGCGCCGTCTTCCTTGCCGTCCGGTACGTCCCGCGCGTCCCGCCGGTCCGTGACGGCTATGTGCAGCTCGACGGGTCCGGCGCCGTGCCGCAGTGCGTTGCTCAGGCCTTCCTGCACGATCCGGTACGCCTCGCGGGAGGCGATCGCCGGGAGCTGCGCCCAGTCCCCCACCGGCCCGGGGTCCTGGCGGGCGGTGACGGTGGTGCCGGCGGCCCGGGTCCGGGCCAGCAGCCCGTCCAGGTCGGCGGCGAGGGTCGGTGCGGGCGCGGCGTCCGGCCGGGCCTGGTCCCCGTCCCGCAGCAGGCCCAGCACGGCGTCCAGCTCGCCCACGGTCCGCCGCGTGGTGTCCTCGATCGCCGCCAGCGCCTCCCGTACGAACCCGAGGTCGCTGTCGAGGACGCGCCGGGCGGCGACCGCCTGGAGGGTGACGGCGCTCAGGGCGTGCCCGACCGAGTCGTGCAGCTCCCGGGCGAGCCGGTTGCGCACGGCCAGGTCGGCGGCCCGCTCCTCGGCCGCGGCCAGCCGGTCGGCCGCCGTCGGCCCCAGCAGCACGGGGGCGAGCCGGGCCAGCAGCGCCCCGGCCCCGGCGGCGCACAGCACGAGCCCCGCCAGCAGGCCGACCCCCAGGAACGGGGCGACGTACGGATCGGCGGCGGCACTGAACCAGCCCGGCCCGACCGGCATCTCCCGCAGCGCGCTCACGAACGGCAGCAGGATCATCACCACCGCCATGGGCGGCCCCGCCAGGCTCATCCCGCTGACCAGCGCGCCGATCCCCAGGTGCAGGGACCACCAGGCGGCCGTCCTCCCCCGGGCCGCCCAGGACCGGGCCGGCCCCTCGGCCAACAGCTCCCCCGGCACCCCGCACAGCGCCCGCACCGCGACCACCGACAGCTGACGGACCAGCCCGAGGACACCGGTCACCGCGGCCAGCGGCACCGACACCCCGTACGCGATGAACGTCAGCGGAGCGGAGGCGAGCGCGTTCACCCCGCCCGCGAGGACGCCGACGAACACCTGCGCCACCAGGAAGTACGGCATCAGCAGGGCGCCGCCGAGTATCAGGTGCACCCAGCGCAGCCGGGCCCGCGACCCCAGCACCCGCCCCAGGCCGGCCGGTATCCGGGCCGGCCATCCCCCCGTCCGCATCACTCCCCCCTTCGTTCTGCTTCCGCCGCGCCCGGCTCCCGCCGGGCACGGGCCCCCGCTTCCGGCCCGTCCGTTCCTCCGCCTGCAGCCGTTCCCGGGCAGCCGCCTCAGGCCGCGAGCCGTGAACGGGTGAACCGGGCCAGGACGGCCGCGGAGAGGCCGCCGGCGAGCACCTGGCCAGCGTAGGCCAGGAAGATCATCGGCGAGGTGCGTCCGGGATCGCCGACCTCCGGCGCCAGCACCGCCGTGAACAGGAACAGCCCCCAGCCCAGCGCCGACGACGACCCGACCCAGGCGAGCGCCAGCGGCCACCGGGCCCTGATCGCCCCGCCCCGCGCCAGCAGCAGCGCCCCGGCACCCGCCGCCAGCGCGCACAGCCCGTGGACCGCCGAGACCAGGCCGCTCTCCGCCGAGTACTGCGCCACCCGCTCGGCATCCAGCCAGGCGGTACCGCCGAAGGCCCAGTACAGGTATATCGCTCCCACCGCTGCGCCGACCGCGGCCGCGGCTCCCGCCACCACCCCCGTGGGCGACGGGAGCCGCGTGTCCGGCACGCCCTGCCAGCACCGGCCCCAGCGCTCGCGCGCATAGGGGACGAACAGCCCGGCCAGGGCGAGTCCTTGGATGATGAAGCTGGGGTAGACGACGAAGTACACCCAGTCGTCGAGGAACGGCGCCCGCGCGGCCTTCGCCGCTTCACCGGCCCCCAAGCCCACCGCCCTGACGAGGAGCTGGCCGGGGAAGCCGGTCACGATCGGGGTGAGCAGCCCGGTGGCCGTGCACACGGGAACGATCAGCAGCCGGCCGGGCACCCGTCTCCCCCAGGGCCGGGTGAGCAGCAGCGCGAGCACGATCACACAGGCGTCCATCGCCAGCGTGACGGCGTTGGCCGCGGTGAAGAACGGTCCGGGCTTCAGCAGCGCGCTGCCGTCCGGTATGCCGATGTGACTCCCCGCCAGCCAGGCGGCCTTCAGGGCCAGGTACGGCACGGTGGCGATCACGGCCGCCGCCCGCAGAAGCCTCTGGATCGGGGTAACGCCACTCATCGGCGTCGTCGGGTCGGCCGGGATCGTACGGTTGGTCGGGATCGTACGGTCGGTCGGGGTCTTCGTGCCAGTCGTGCGTCGCACCGCTCGTGTCGTCATGGCTCAACAGTCGCGTGCCCGGCGCCCCGTCACCTCCCCCGCGAAGGTGAACCGCCTCCCCCACGCGGGGGAGACGCCCTCCACCCCTGCTCCGCCTCACATGCGCCGGGTCACCACCGACAGCCTGTCCCGGGCCGCGAACAGCGCCGCCTTGATCGCCTCCTCGTGGTCCCCCGTCAGCCGGGCCACCGGCACCGAGCAGCTCACCGCGTCCCGCGCCGGCGTCCGGTACGGCACGGCCACGCCGAAGCAGCGCAGTCCGAGCGTGTTCTCCTCCCGGTCCACCGCGTAGCCCTGCTCCCGTACGCTCTCCAGCTCCTCGATGAGCTGCTCCCGGTCCGTGACGGTGTGCTCGGTGACCGCCTCCAGCCGCCGCGGCAGCAGCGCGCGGACCTCCTCGTCGGAGTGCGTGGCCAGCAGCGCCTTGCCCAGCGCGGTCGAGTGCACGGGCAGCCGCCGCCCGACCCGGGTGAACGGCCGCAGGTAGTGCTGGGACTGGCGGGTGGCCAGGTAGACCACGCTCCGCCCGTCCATCCGGGCCAGGTGAATCGTTTCGGTGGTGTCCTCGGAGAGCCGGTCCAGGGTGGGCCGGGCCGCGGCGACCACCTCGTCCCCCTCGATGTAGGAGCTGCCGACGAGCAGGGCCCGTACACCGATGCCGTACCGCGTCCCCGTGGCGTCCGTCTCCACCCACCCGAGGTTCACGAGCGTGCGCAGCAGCATGTAGAGGCTGGACTTGGGGAGGCCGAGGTCGTGCTGGATGTCGGCGAGGCTGTGCAGGCCGGGCCGCGCCGCGAAGTGCTCCAGCAACACCACCGTGCGGACCGCGGACTTCACGGCCGCCGGGGCCGCGCCCGCCACCCCGCCCGCATCACCGGAGCCGCCCGCACTGCCCGCACCGCCCGCATCACCGAAGCCGCCCGAGCCGCCGCCCCCGTCCGCGGCCGCCGCCCCGTCGAACTCGATGCGCTCACCTCTGGCCATTCGCCTTCCTGCCCCTCTTGTCTCTTGTCACGCGAAAGACGCGGAAATAGAGTCCGGAACGGATGGAGATCATTCACCCATCGGAACGGCGTTCAGAATACTGAACGCCACCACGCGGGTCGGCGTAGACGCAGGAGGCAGTGCGGCATGGCAGGGACACCAGTCTGGAGTGTGGACCCCCGCACCGGGAAGCAGCGGGCGCAGGTTGCGGTGGAAGCCGGCTCCCCCGAGGTGGACGAAGCCGTCCGCGCGGCCCACGCCGCCCGCACGGCGCTCGCGGACCGCACCGCCCGCATCGCGTTCCTGCGCGCCGCCGCGGACCTGCTCGACGCCGCCGCGGACCAGGTGGTCGAGGCGGCCGACGCCGAGACCGCGCTCGGACCGGCCCGGCTCACCGGCGAACTCGCCCGTACCACCGGCCAGCTGCGGGCCTTCGCCGACGCCGTCGCCGACGGCGGCTACCTCGACGTCCGGATCGACCGGGCGGACCCCTCCCTCACCCCGCCGCGCCCCGAGCTGCGCCGCTACAAGGTGCCGCTCGGCGTGGTCGCCGTCTACGCCGCCTCCAACTTCCCGCTCGCGTTCTCGGTCCCCGGCGGGGACACCGCGAGCGCCCTGGCGGCAGGCTGCCCCGTGGTCGTCAAGGCGCACCCCGACCACCCGGCCACCTCCGAGCTGTGCGCCTCGCTGCTGCGCCGGGCGGCGGTGGCCACCGGGCTGCCGGGTGAAGTGGTCACCGTCCTCCACGGGTTCGACGCGGGCCTCGAGCTGATCCGCCACCCGCTCGTCACCGCCGCCGGGTTCACCGGCTCGCTGCGCGGCGGGCGGGCGCTGTTCGACGCGGCCGCCGCACGCCCCGTCCCGATCCCCTTCCACGGCGAACTCGGCTCCCTCAACCCCGTCGTGGTCACCCCGGACGCCGCCGCCGAGCGCGCCGAGGAGATCGGCGCCGGGCTGGCGGGCTCGGTCACCCTCGGCGTCGGCCAGTTCTGCGTCAAGCCGGGCCTGGTCCTGGTCCCGCAGGGCGCGGCCGGGGACCGGCTCACCGAGGCCCTGGCCAAGACGCTCGGCGAGACCGGTCCGGGCGTCCTGCTCGACCACCGGATGCGGGACAACTTCGTCGCGGGGGTCGCCGAGCGGGCGGCGCTGCCCGGGGTCACCGCGCCCGTCACGCCGGGCCCCGCCGGGGAGCACACCGTCGGCGCGGGCCATCTGGCCGTGTCCGCCGCGAGCCTGCTCGCGGGCCCGGCATACGAGGTACTGCTGGAGGAGTGCTTCGGGCCGGTGACCGTCGTCGTCCGGTACGCCGACCAGGACGAGGCCGGCGCCGTGCTCGACCTGCTCCCCGGCAACCTGAGCGCCACCCTCCAGCTGTCCGCCGCCGAGGTGGAGGGCGCCCCGGGCCCGGCGGCGGAGCTGGTCTCCCGCGTCACGGCGCTGGCCGGGCGGGTCGTGGTCAACGCCTGGCCGACCGGGGTCGCGGTGGCTCCGGCCCAGCACCACGGCGGCCCGTACCCGGCGGCGACCTCGCACTCCACCTCGGTCGGGACCACCGCCATCGAACGCTGGCTGCGCCCGGTGGTCTACCAGTCGGTGCCGGACCCGCTGCTTCCGGCGGAGCTGCGCGAGGCGAACCCGCTGGGCCTGCCGCGCCGCGTCACGGAAGCCGCGGGTCGGGCCGGCCGGTAGATCCGGCAAAACCCGTTGCCTGCCCCGCCCCGGGCGGGGCAGGCTGCGGCCCATGCCGAGACCGCACGGATTCACGTACGAGCGAAGAGGTGACGGCAGCGTCGTCATCACCCACCGCGGCCGGGCCGCGGGCACCCTGCGCGGAGCCCGCGCCGAGAAGTTCCTGGCCGAGGTGGAGGCCGGCGACGCGCAGCTCGTGATGGCCCGCTGGACGGGCGCGTACAAGTTCGGGAACGAGCGCGCGGCCAGAAACCACCCCCGCAACCGCGGCTGAGGCCTCCGCCGGCACCGCCGGCCCGCCCGGGCCCGCGCGTCCCCCGACCGGCCGCTCCAGGCGGACCGGGAGGGAACGGCACGGCACCCCGGGTCGTTCTCCGGGCATGACCGCTATGACCCCTGGTTCCAACCTGCCGCTCAATGCCGTCCGGGTGACGGTGGACGTGGCTGCCCCGGTGCGGCTCGACGTGTCGGGGCTCCTCCTCGCGGCCGACGGCAAGGTGCGCTCCGACGCCGACTTCATCTTCTACAACCAGCCGTCCGGGCCCGGTGTCAGCTACCGCTCCGGCGGCGGTACGGCCCCCGACTCCATCACCGTGGACACCGGCGGGCTGCCGCCCGGCATCGAGCGCATCGTGGTCACGGCCAGCCCCGACGCGGCGGGTCAGACCTTCCAGGGCATCGAGCCCACCGCCACCGTGCGCCACGCGGACACCGGCGCGGTGATCGCCACCTTCACCCCGCCGCAGCTGGGCACCGAGACGGCGCTCGTGGTCGTCGAGGTCTACCAGCGGGGCGGCGTGTGGAAGGTGCGCGCGGTCGGCCAGGGGTACGCGAACGGCCTCGCCGGCATCGCCACCGACTTCGGGGTCTCGGTGGATGAGGAACCGGCCCCGGCGCCCGCGGCCGCCCCGCAGGCCCCCGCCGCCCCGGTCACCCCGGTCGCCCCGCCGGTCACGGTCCCGCCGCCGGCCCCGGTCGCGGCCCCGCCCGCCGCTCCGGCAGCGCCGGCAGCGCCGGCAGCCACTCCGGCCGGCACCGGGAAGATCAACCTCGACAAGGGCCGGGTCAGCCTCCAGAAGAACCAGACCGTGTCCCTCGTCAAGAACGGCCGCCCGCTGCTCTCCCAGGTGAAGATGGGCCTCGGCTGGGAACCGGCCTATCGCGGCCGGGACATCGACCTCGACGCGTCCGTCATCGCGTACGGCCCGCAGCGCAACCACATCGACAGCTGCTACTTCGGCAGACTGGCCATCCTGGGCGGCGCCATCCGGCACTCGGGCGACAACCTCACCGGCGAGGGCGCCGGGGACGACGAGGAGATCGTCGTGGACCTCGGCCGGCTGCCCGCCGAAGCGACGGGCCTGGTCTTCACCGTGAACTCCTTCTCCGGCCAGAAGTTCACCGAGGTCGCCAAGGCCTACTGCCGCCTGATCGACGCGGCGACCGGCGAGGAGCTCGTCCGCTTCGACCTCACCGGCGCCGAGCCGCAGACCGGCGTGATGATGGCGAAACTGATCCGGCAGTTCTCGGGCGAATGGGAGATGACGGCCATCGGGGAGTTTGTGAAGTCCCGCACAGTGCGCGGCATGGTCAAGCCCGGCGCCGAGACGCTCTGAGCAGGTGGGCGGGCACATTCAGCGACCGCCGGCGGCCGGGCCGCCGGCGAAGGTGATGGATTACACCCTTAAACCGGGGGTGACGGTCCGTGTCCGCCCGTAGCCTGGAAACCATGTACAGCACACTCAGGCCCGCGGGTCCCGCCCGCCCGTCCGCCGCAGAGGCGAACGAGGCGATACGGCACCTCGTCGAGACCCGGGTGGATGACGAATGGCCCTCAGCGGCGTACGAGTTCCTGCTCGAGCAATGGGCCAGCGCCAGCCGCGCCGAAATCGCCGGGATCGCCGAGGTCGCCGCCGCCCCGTGAGGGCGGCGGCACTGCCGTACCCGCACAGCGGATACGGCAGCGGCAGCGGCCGGAGCAGCAGCGCACCGGCAGCAGGAGTCAGCGCGGCCCGCGCCGCCACGGCCCGGTGACGGCCAGCATGATGCCCGGTTCCTGGATGCAGGCGAACAGCGTGCGCCCGTCGGGCGAGAAGCAGACTCCCGCGAACTCGGAGTACTCCGGTTCCTCCGCGGTCCCGATGTTCAGCTCGTTGCGCGCCAGCGGGTAGGTGCGGCCCGATTCGGTGGCGCCGAACAGGTGCTGGAGGCCTTCTCCGTCCTCCGCGATGACGAGCCCGCCGTACGGGGAGACCGTGATGTTGTCGGGGCCGTCGCCGACCACGCCCCCGGCGGGGTCCGGGTTCACCCCGAGCAGCACCTTCAGCGTGATCGTGCGCCGCTTGGGGTCGTAGAACCACACCTGTCCGTCGTGCGCGGCGCCCGGGCTCTCCTCACGCGCGTACGAGGAGACGAAGTACGCGCCGCCGTCGGCCCACCACATGCCCTCCAGCTTGCGCGCGCGGGTCACCGCGCCGTTCCCGAACTGCTTGCGCACCGACACCGTCTGCCCGTCGCGGTCCGGTACGGCCACCCAGTCGACGCCGTAGACGGTGCCGGTCCTCGTCGCCCGGGACAGGTCGTCGACGAACCGGCCGCCGCTGTCGAAGCACTTGGCGGCCGCGAGCACCCCGGCGTCGGCCGCGAGGGTACGCAGCCTGCCGCGCCCGTGGCGGAAGCCGGCCGGCGGGGTCCAGCGGTAGAGCAGCCCGTTGGGGCCGGAGGCGTCCTCGGTCAGGTAGGCGTGGCCGAGGCGGGGGTCGATGACGACGGCCTCGTGCGCGTACCGCCCCAGGGCCTTGACCGGCTGCGGGTCGCGGTTGGCGCGGCGGTCGTGCGGGTCGACCTCGAACACGTACCCGTGGTCCTTGGCCATCCCGTTCTTGCCGGCCCGGTCCTCGGTCTCCTCGCAGGTGAGCCAGGTGCCCCAGGGGGTGGCGCCGCCGGCGCAGTTGGTCGACGTACCGGCGATGCCGACCCATTCGGCGACCCCGCCGCCGCGGCGGACCTCGACGACGGTGCAGCCGCCGGCCGCGGCCGGGTCGTAGACGAGGCCCTCGGTGTGCGGGACGGGGTGGGCCCAGTCGGCGCGCCTGCCCTTGAGCTCGTGGTTGTTGACGAGGAGGGTGACTCCGCGGTGGCCCTCGAAGGCGGCGGTGCCGTCGTGCTTCTGCGGGGTGAACTCGCCGGATTCCAGGGTGGTGACGCCGCTGTGGGTGAGGATGCGGTACCGGAATCCGGCGGGGAGGGCGAGAATTCCGGCCGGGTCCGGCAGGAGCGGGCCGTAGCCGGGCTCACAGGGGCGGCCGTGCTCGTCGAGGTGCGCGCTGTCGTCGGCCGCCAGCGCTCCCGGGGCCGTGGCGAGGGCGCCGACCGTCCCGGTGAGCGCGACTCCCGCACCGGCGATGACGGTACGGGCGGTGAAGTCTCTACGGCTGAGCGGCATCGGTTCACTCCAGGGGGTGTGGGAGGTGGTGCGCCTGTCGTGGTGAGCGGACGTGCCGCGCGGCAGCGGTGGGCTGCCGCGCGGCGCACACGCTCGCGCCCGCACGTGAACGGCGGCTGAATTACCCCCGGCGGCAAGCCGTCCGCTTGCCGCCTGGCCGCATTGACCGACACCCGCTCAGGAACGTCTCGTTCCGCACCCTCTGCCCGCCGCCCCGCAGCCCCTCCCGCTCACACCCGGGCGCGCGCACGCCCGGGCGCGCCCCTGCGCGCGTCCTCCCGGTGCCTGTGGGGGTCGTCAAGGCCGCCGCGAGCGCGCCTTGTACGCCGCCTTGCGGGCCTCCTTGGCCGCCTTCCGGTCCGGGTGCAGCCGGCCCATCGCCTCCAGAACCTCCCCGGCCGCCGGGTGCGCCACCCGCCACGCCTGGTCGAAGAAGCCGGTGTGGTGGGCGGTCAGGGCCTCCATCAGCAGCGGCAGTTCCGCCGTCTCCCCGTCCGCGGCCAGCTGCGCCGCGAGCGTGTCGACGGTCAGCCAGTACACCATCGCCCCGTCCGGCGCCGGTACGTCGGCCGCCCCGCGCTCGGCGAGCCACACCCGGGCGAGCCCGCCCAGCTCCGGGTCGTCCAGCACAGCCCGGACCGCCGGCTCCGCCGCCGCTCCGGCCGACGCGAGGGCCTGCTGGCAGCGCAGCCGGCGCAGCGGAGCGCCCTGGTCCGTGCCCCGGGCCGCAGCCAGCAGCTCGGCGACCGCGGCGGGCAGTTCACGCCCGGCCAGCCACACCTCGATCTCGGCCTGGGCCGCCTCCTCGGGGTAGTCGCAGACCACGTCGAGCAGTGCGTCCGCGCCCTTGTCGGCGAGGTCCCCGACGACGGGGGCGGCGATGCCGGCCTCCAGCATGCGCGCGCGGAGCCCGTACAGGCCGAGCGGAGTGAGGCGGACCATCCCGTACCGGGACACCTCCTCCGCGTCGAGCTCGCGCGGGCCGGCCGCGCCGGGCTCCTCGTCGTCGGTCTGCGCCAGCACCGCCTCGTCGACGGGCCGGTACTCGACCAGGCCGATCGGCTCCAACTGCCGGAACTGGTCGTCCAGGCGCATCATCGCGTCCGAGACCTGCTCCAGCATGGCGTCCGTGGGCCGGGACATGCCGTCCGGAACCACCATGGAGGCGGCGAGCACGGGCAGCGGCACGGCGCCGCCCCGGTCGACTCCGCCCTCGGCGACGGTGAGCAGGTAGAGGTTGGCGAGGACCCCGTCGAGGAAGTCGGCCTCCTGCTGCGGGTTCCAGTCGAGCCGGTCGAAGTCGATGGTGCCGCCCTCGTCCAGCGCATCGACGAGGTCGTCCAGTTCGGGCACGGCCGCGTCCGCGAGGACGGCGTCCAGGGCGGACAGCCACAGGTCGAGCACCTCGGCCGGCGCGCCGCCGGCCACCCGCGCCAGGTCCTCGCCCGGCACGGCGCCGCCGAACTCCCCGGCCCCGGCCGCCTCCGGGCGCCCGGGCGCATCCGACCGCCCGCCCTCCCCGTCGGGCCCGCCCGGCCCGTCGGGCTCGGTCAGCTCGACGAGGCCCGTGTCCAGGGCCGCCCGCCACGCCTGGCTCGCGTCCGCGCGGGCGTCCGCGTCGGCGGGGTCGAGGCCGAGTGCGGCGGCGGCCTCGGGCAGCTGCTCCGGGTCGAGTTCGCCGTTGCCGTCGACGCGGGTGGCGGGGCCGACCCAGCGGGCCAGCCGGACGGCGCGGGCGAAGAGAGGGGCGACGAGGGCGTCACGGGCGAGTTCCGCGTCGGAGGGCAGCTGTACCGGCGGGAGGGTGGAGCGCGGCTCTGCGGACATGGGTGGTCTCCTCGCGGACGCGGTGGGTCGGAGGGCCGTCAGCGGCCGTCCGGCGCACCAGAGTAGACGCAATTCGGACGTGTCCGGCGGTCACACCTTTGGTTCATCTCACAGTCAGCCTCCGTATGTCCTGGAGGTCTTGACAACATCCCTGGTCACCCAGGAAATTGACGCGCGTAGACATCCGGGGGACCCCGGGATCCCTGCGGACCACCACGGCCAGCCCGTCAACCACCGCAGATTCCCGGCCATTTCGCACCGCAGTACCGCGTCACCGCACCACGGCATTACGGCACCACGGCACCACGGCACCACGGCACCACCGCTGTACGGCACCACGCAGTACCGCGACCGCCCCCTCCGCTTTCCTCCTCCACACACCGGAGTACCTGACCATGCACTCCTCGCACCCCCGCTCCGCCGCCGTCGCGGCCCTCGTCGCGGGCGCCCTCGCCACCGGCCTGCTCACGGGCACCGCCGACGCGGCCGAAGGCACCGCGTCCGACAGCGCGGTACGCATCCACGACATCCAGGGCACCACCCGGATATCCCCGCTGAACGGCAAGCAGGTCGCCGACGTCGCGGGCATCGTGACGGGTGTGCGCACCTACGGCTCGCGCGGCTTCTGGATGCAGGACCCCGACGCCGACGACAACGCGGCCACCAGCGAGGGCATCTTCGTCTTCACGGGCTCGGCCCCGACCGTCGCCGTCGGCGACGCCGTCAAGGTCTCCGGCCTGGTCGGCGAGTACATCCCCGGCGGCGTCAACTCCGGCAACCAGTCGGTCACCCAGATATCCAAGCCGGCCGTCACCGTGGTCTCCTCGGGCAACGCCCTGCCCGAGGCCGCCGCCGTCAACGAGTACACGGTGCCCGCCGCGTACGCCCCCGCGGGCGACCCGGCCGCCGGCGGCAGCATCAACGGCCTGCCCCTGGACCCCTCGCGCCACGCCCTGGACTTCTACGAGTCCCTGGAGGGCATGAACGTCGCCATCGGCACCTCCCGCGTGGTCGGCGCCACCGCCGCCGAGTACGGCGAGCTGTGGGTCACGGTCAAGGGCTGGGAGAACACCGCCAAGCGCGGCGGTACCCTCTACGGCTCCTACGAGTCCCAGAACACCGGCCGGCTGAAGGTCCAGCAGCTGGCCCCGCTCGCGCAGCAGCCCTTCCCGGTCGCCAACGTCGGCGACAAGCTGACCGGCACCACCGAAGGCCCGCTGGACTTCAACCAGTTCGGCGGCTACACCCTGGTGGCCCGCACCCTGGGCACCCTCGCCAAGGGCACCATCGCCCCCGAGAGGACCAAGGCGCAGGCGCCGGGCGAGCTCGCGGTGGCCACGTACAACGTCGAGAACCTCGACCCGACCGACCCGCAGGAGAAGTTCGACGCGCTCGGGAAGGCGGTCGTGGAGAACCTGGCCTCGCCCGACATCCTGGCCCTGGAGGAGATCCAGGACGACAACGGCGCCAAGAACGACGGCACGGTGTCCGCGGAGCAGACCCTGGCCAAGTTCACGGCGGCGATCGCGGCCGCGGGCGGCCCGGCCTACCAGTGGCGCACCGTCAACCCGTCGAACAACCAGGACGGCGGCGAGCCCGGCGGCAACATCCGCCAGGTGTTCCTGTTCAACCCCGCCCGGGTCTCCTTCACCGACCGCGCCGCCGGCGACGCCACCACCGCGACCGGCGTGACGACGGAGCAGGGCCGCGCGGCCCTCACCCACTCCCCGGGCCGCATCGACCCGGCGAACCCCGCGTGGAAGGACAGCCGCAAGCCGCTGGCCGGCGAGTTCGTCTTCCGCGGCCGCCCGGTCTTCGTGATCGCCAACCACTTCGGTTCGAAGGGCGGCGACGAGGCCCTGACCTCCCACCACCAGCCGCCGGCGCGCCCCTCCGAGGCCAAGCGCCTGCAGCAGGCGCAGGCCGTGAACGCCTTCGTCAAGGAGCTCCTGGCGGTCGACAAGAACGCCAAGGTCCTCGCCCTCGGCGACATCAACGACTTCGAGTTCTCGGGCACGACGAAGGCACTGGAGGACGGCGGCGCGCTGTACTCGGCCATCAAGTCGCTGCCGAAGTCGGAGCGCTACTCGTACGTCTTCCAGGGCAACGCCCAGGTGCTGGACCAGATCCTGGTCAGCCCGGCGGTCAGGGGCTACACGTACGACAGCGTGCACATCAACGCGGAGTTCTCGGCGCAGAACAGCGACCACGACCCGCAGGTGCTGCGCTTCCGCCCGTAACACACGGCACCGCCCGCACCGCAGCCCCGTGGGACCTCCCCGCGGGGCTGCGGCCTCCCGGTCCGCAGGGGGCCCGGCCGCCGTCCCGGCCGGGCCCCCTGCCACACTTCCGGCCATGATCTTCCGCGAAGCCATCCGCCGGGACCTGCCCGCCGTACTCGCCCTGCTGGACGACAACGGCGCCGGGCGGGCCGAGGTCACCGAGGCCCACGAGCGGGCCTTCGCCGCCATCGCGGCGGACACCCGCAACGAGATGCTGGTCCTCGCCGACGGGGACGAACTGGTGGGCTGCCTCCAGCTGACGTACATACCCGGCCTCGGGCAGGGCGGCCGCGAGCGGGCGCTGGTGGAGGCGGTACGGATCCGCGCGGACCGGCGCGGCGGCGGCCTCGGCGCCGAGCTGATGCGGCTCGCGGTGGAGCGGGCCCGCGGGCGCGGCTGCGGGCTGGTCCAGCTGACCAGCAACAAGCGGCGCGGCGCCGCCCACCGGTTCTACGAGCGGCTCGGCTTCGCACGCAGCCACGAGGGCTTCAAGCTGCACCTGGAGCCGTGAGCGCCGGCGCCGGCAGGGCGGGGAGCGGCAGCCCGGCGGTTGTGGAGCCGGGAAAAGGGGCACTCCGGGAAAGTCGGGGACTTTCACACCTGGCGTGACGCTCGCCACATCCCGGCCCCTCCGGCCCGGGTTGTGGTGTTGAGTGTGTCCACGCCCGGTCTTGCCCTGCTCGTCGCCCGGAGGTCCGCGTGCTCCCCTCGATCTCCCCCGCCCAGGAAATCGGCCTCGCTGTCCTGCTCGTGGCCGTCCTCCTGTGGCTGGCCGGCTTCGGCCGCATGCTGTGGGGCCCCCGCTTCCACCGCCACCCGGAGCCCGAGCCCCGCGCCGGCTTCGCCGGGCTCGCCGCGATCCCCGCCCAGCGCCGCCCGGAGGCGCACCCGATGGAGTCGGTCGAGCTGACCGAGGCGGAGGAGGAGGCCTTCCGGAGCCTGGTCCGCTCGATCCGCACCCTCCCCCAGCACTGACCCCGGCCTTGAACCGGCACTGACCCGCCGCCCCGGCGCCGGCCACCGGGCTTCCGCCCGGCCGGCCCCCGAAAACGCGCGCGGCCGGTGTGCGCTCCCCCGCTCGGGGAGGGAGCACACACCGGCCGGGCCGACCCGCCGGGGGATCAGTTGTGGCTGTGCAGGACGTCGTTCAGGCCGCCCCAGACCGCGTTGTTCGGGCGGGCCTCGACGGCGCCGGTGACCGAGTTGCGGCGGAAGAGGATGTTGTTGGCGCCCGAGAGGGTCAGCGCCTTGACGATCTCGCCGTCCGGCAGGGTGACGCGGGTGCCCGCGGTGAGGTAGAGGCCGGCCTCGACGACGCACTCGTCGCCGAGCGCGATACCGATGCCCGCCTCCGCGCCGATCAGGCAGCGCTCGCCGACCGAGATGATCTGCTTGCCGCCGCCGGACAGGGTGCCCATGGTGGAGGCGCCGCCGCCGATGTCGGAGCCGTCGCCGATGACGACGCCCGCGGAGATGCGGCCCTCGACCATGGAGGTGCCGAGCGTGCCGGCGTTGAAGTTGACGAAGCCCTCGTGCATGACGGTGGTGCCCTCGGCGAGGTGCGCGCCGAGGCGGACCCGGTCCGCGTCGGCGATGCGCACGCCCTTGGGGGCGACGTAGTCGGTCATCCGCGGGAACTTGTCGATCGAGGTGACCTGGAGGTGCAGGCCCTCGGCGCGCGCGTTCAGGCGCACGGTCTCGACCTGGTCCACGGCGACCGGGCCGAGGGAGGTCCAGGCGACGTTGGCGAGCAGCCCGAAGACGCCGTCCAGGTTCTGGCCGTGCGGCTTGACCAGGCGGTGGCTGAGCAGGTGCAGGCGCAGGTACGCGTCGTGCGCGTCCTGCGGCTTGTCCTCCAGGGAGGCGATCACGGTGCGGACGGCCACGACCTCGACACCGCGCACCTCGTCCTTGCGGATCGCCTTGGCCGCGGCGGCGCCCAGCAGTTCCACGGCCTGCTCGGCGGTGAGGCGCTCGGTGCCGGCCGGGCCGGGCTCGGCGACCAGCTCGGGGGCGGGGAACCAGGTGTCGAGGACGGTGCCGTCGGCGGCGAGGGTGGCGAGTCCGGCGGCGGCGGCGCCGGTGGTACGGGTAGCAGTCATACGGGAAACCTAACCGGCCACGGCCCGAGGTTGCGAACCGGTCTCAGGTGCCGGGCGCAGCCCGTGTCGCACCGGGCGCCGGGCCGCGTACAGCACCGCGGCGCCCGCCCCGCCGGCCAGTACCGCGCACAGCGGCCACAGCAGCCCGGGCGCGGCCGCGTACAGGGCCCCGCCGAGCGGCGGCCCGAGGACGACGCCGCTGACGGAGACCCCCGCGTACAGGCTCTGGAACCGGCCGACGGCGTGCTCGGGCGCCTGGTCGGCGACGTAGGCGGTGGCCGTGGTCTTGTAGAGGATCTCGCCGAGGCTCAGCAGCACGATCATCGAGGCCGCGGTCCCGGCTCCGGCTCCGGGGAGCAGCGCCGCGTACCCGGCTCCCACCAGCAGCAGCCCGGCCCCGATGACGGGCAGCGGCGGCCGGGCGCGCAGGGCGACGGCGGCGGGCAGTTCCAGGAGCAGGATGACGGCGCCGTTGAGGGCGATCACGAAGCCGAAGTCCCGGGTGTCGAGGCCGTGGTCGGCGAGGAAGACGGGGAAGGTGCCGTACTGCTGGCGGTAGACGAGGTCGGTCACCAGGATCGCGCCGAGGAGGACGAGTACGGCGGGCCGGGCGCGGAGCTCCGCCCACAGGCTGCGGCCGGGCGCCCCGTCGGGGGCGGCGGGGGTGCGGGCGGCGGCGCCGCGGGCGGGGACGACCCGCGCGGTCCACAGGGCGAAGAGCAGGGTGCCGAGGCCGTCGGCGACGAAGAGCCAGTCGTACGAGAGTCCGGTCGCGATCAGCGCGCCCAGCGGCGGGCCGAGGGTGAAGCCGCCGTTGGAGACGCAGCGTACGACGGCGAAGGCCTGGCGGCGGGCGCCCTCGGGGACGGTCACCGCGACCAGCGCCGAGTTCGCGGCCCGGACCACGCCGGAGGCGTACTGGGCGAGTGGCAGGGCGGCGTACAGCCCGGGCGCGGGCAGCAGCGGGAAGGCCATGAGGGTGAGGCCGCCGAGGGTGGAGGCGGCGAGCAGGACGCGGCGGTGGCCGAAGCGGTCGCCGTACCAGCCGCCGGTGAAGTTCCCGGCGACGAGGCCGATGCCGCCGATGCCGGTGACCAGGCCCGCCTGGGCGGTGCCGAGGCCGCGGGGGCCGGTCAGGTAGAGGAAGACGAAGACGAAGGTGAAGCTGACGACGGCGTTGACGAACACTCCGCCCGCCAGCAGCCACACCACTCTGGGCACGTCTCTGAGTCCTTGCACCATGCCGTTCCGCTCCCCCCGTGGGATTCAGCGAGTGATCAGTTAGTTCCTTTTGGGAACGGACTATGTCAGCATGACAGCCTTGGGTCAACGGACGAAGGAGTGCCCATGGCCCAGCGCACGCACCTCGGCGACGCGGACTGCTCGATCGCCCAGGCCCTCGACGTCGTGGGCGACTGGTGGACGCTGCTGATCGTGCGGGACGCCGCGCGCGGGCTGCACCGCTTCGAGGAGTTCCAGCGCGAGCTGGGGGTGTCCCGGAAGGTGCTGGCCGAGCGGCTGAAACTGCTGGTCGAGGCCGGGGTGCTGACGCGTGAGCCGTACCAGGAGCGCCCGGTGCGGCACGAGTACCGGCTGACCCCGCGCGGGCGGGGACTGCTGCCGGTCCTGGTGGCCCTCCAGGACTGGGGTGACGCGTGGGTCCTGGGAGAGGGAGAGATGACGGCGACGACGCAAGAGGCCTCGCGGGAAGCGGAGCGGGTGCACGGGCTGCGCGGGCGGCGCGTACCGGAGCTCCTGCTGCCGGACCGGTTCGGCGAGCTCCGCGACCCGGTCGCGGCCGACACCCCGTTCACGGTCCTGTACTGCTTCCCCGGCGCGTACGCCCGGGCCGAGTCCTATCCGCCCGGCTGGGCCGGGATCCCGGGCGCGAAGGGCTGCACGCTGGAGTCGTGCACGTACCGCGACCAGCTCGCGGAGTTCACGGCGGCGGGGGCGACGGTCCACGGGGTCTCGACCCAGCGGCCCGACGAGCAGCGCGCGTTCGCGGAGGCCGAGCGGCTGCGCTTCCCGCTCCTCTCCGACGCGGACCTGGGACTGACGGCCGCCCTGCGGCTGCCGACGTTCCGCGCGGCGGGGGTGAGCCGGATCAAGCGGCTGACCCTGGTGCTGGACCGGGACCGGACGGTGCGCGAGGCGATCTACCCGATCCGCGACATCGAGGCGGGCGTGACCGCGGCCCTGGCGGCGGTCCGCGCCCTGTCCTGACGACCGCCCGATCCCGACTGCCCGCGGCCGCCGCGCCCCGCCGCCGCCCGGCCGTCCGTCCCCCGCCGTCCGTGCCCGGCCGCCCGCCCCCCGCCGTCAGCCCTCGGCCTCAGGCCTCGGCCGTCAGCCCTCGACCGGGCGCAGGATGCGGGCCAGCACCTCGCGCGCGTACGCCTCGTCGTACCGGCCGTCCGTCAGGAGCACCTGGAGGCTGATCCCGTCCATGGCCGCCACCAGCGCCCGGGCCGTCACCGGGTCCGTCCGCGTCGACAGGGCCGCGGCGACGGACTCGCACCACTGGGCGGCGACGGGGCGCAGCGCGGGGCGGCGCAGCGCCGCGAGGTAGAGCTCGTACTCCAGCTCCGCGCGCCCCCGGTCCCCCTCGAGGAACTCGCCGAGCAGCCGGGCCAGCGCACCGGGCAGGTCGGCATCGGCGTCGGCCAGCGCCGGGGAGGCGGCGACGGCCTCCTCGAAGGCCGCGTTGGCCTGGGACAGGGCCGCGACCAGCAGGTCGTCCAGCGTGCGGAAGTGGTACGTGGTCGAGCCCAGCGGCACGTCCGCCTCCGCGGCCACCGTGCGGTGGCTCAGCCCGGCGATGCCCTTGGCGCCGACCACGCGGATCGCCGCGTCGATGATCCGCTGCCGCCGCTCGGGGTCGTACCGGCGGACGGCTCCGGCCGCCATCAGTGCGCCCCGCCCAGGTTGACGAGCACCACCCCGGCGATGATCAGCGCGATGCCGGCGAGCTTCGCCGCGGTCGCGGCCTCGCCCAGGAACACCATGCCGATGGCGGCGATGGCGGCGGTGCCGACGCCGGCCCATATGGCGTAGGCCGTGCCCACCGACATCGACTTCAGCGTCTGCGCGAGCAGCGTGAAGGCGATGAGGTACCCCGCCACCGTGCCCAGCGAGGGCCACAGCTTGGTGAACCCGTCGCTGAACTTCATGGTGGTGGTCCCGGCGACCTCGGCGGCGATGGCGGCGGCAAGCAGTACGTAGGGCATGTGTACGACAGTACACAACGTTGTGGACGGCCGTACACATACCCCGGCCGCCGGTACACATGCCCCGGCCGCCGGTGACCGGCCTCGGGCCGGCCCGGCGTGAACCGGGCCGCGCGGGCCTTCCACTCCGGGTGCGCGCCGCGCCTCCGCCGCACGAACGGCGAGGGCCCCCGGCACGGACGTGCCGGGGGCCCTCGAAGTCCCGCTCCGCGGTGTGCGGAAGGTGGTGTCAGACGTTGAAGCCGAGCGCGCGCAGCTGCTCACGGCCGTCGTCCGTGATCTTGTCCGGACCCCACGGCGGCATCCAGACCCAGTTGATGCGCAGTTCGTTGACGATGCCCTCCGTCGCCGACTTCGCCTGGTCCTCGATGACGTCCGTCAGCGGGCAGGCCGCCGAGGTCAGCGTCATGTCGAGGGTGGCGATGTTGGCGTCGTCGATGTGGATGCCGTAGATCAGGCCCAGGTTGACGACGTCGATGCCCAGCTCGGGGTCGACCACGTCGTAGAGGGCCTCGCGGACCTCCTCCTCGGTGGCCGGCTTGATCGACGCCTCGGGCGTCGCGTTCTCGGTCATGCCGTCTTCCTCTCCGCGCCGCCCAGCACCTGGGCGGTCGCGTCCTTCCACGCCATCCAGCTCAGCAGAGCACACTTGACACGCGCGGGGTACTTGGAGACGCCGGCGAACGCGACCGCGTCCTCCAGCACCTCCTCCATCTCCTCGTCCGGCTCGATCTTGCCCTTGGACTGCATCAGCTCCAGGAACGTGGCCTGGATCCGCTGCGCCTCGGACAGCTGCTTGCCGACGAGCAGCTCGTTCAGCACGGACGCGCTGGCCTGGCTGATCGAGCAGCCCTGGCCCTCGTACGAGACGTCGGTGAGCGTCTCGCCGTCGTACTTCACACGCAGCGTGATCTCGTCGCCACACGTCGGATTGACGTGGTGCACCTCGGCGTCGCCCTCGCGCAGGCCACGCCCGTGCGGGTGCTTGTAGTGGTCCAGGATGAGCTCCTGGTACATCGAATCCAGCTTCACAGCGTCCTCGTCCTCGTGGCCCTGGTCAGGCGAAGAAGTTCCGTACGTGCTCCAGCCCGTCGATCAGCGCGTCGACATCGGCCGGAGAGGAGTACAGGTAGAAAGACGCTCGCGTCGTCGCCGGAATTCCGTAGCGCAGGCAGACCGGGCGCGCGCAGTGGTGTCCCACGCGGACCGCGATGCCCTGTTCGTCCAGCACCTGGCCGACGTCGTGCGGGTGGATGTCGCCGAGTACGAAGGAGATCGCGGCGCCGCGGTCCTCGGCCGTGGTGGGGCCGATGATCCGCAGGTCGGGCACCTCGGCGAGGCGCTTGATCGCGTACTCGGTGATCGCGTGCTCGTGCGCGGCGATCTTGTCCATGCCGATCGCGGACAGGTAGTCCACCGCCGCGCCGAGGCCGACGGCCTGGGCGATCGGGGGTGTACCCGCCTCGAACTTGTGGGGTGCCGGGGCGTACGTCGAGGCGTGCATCGACACGGTCTCGATCATCTCGCCGCCGCCGAGGAACGGAGGCAGGTCCTCCAGGAGCTCCTGGCGGCCCCAGAGGACACCGATGCCGGTCGGGCCGCACATCTTGTGGCCGGTGAAGGCCACGAAGTCGGCGCCGAGCGCCTGCACGTCCAGCGGCATGTGCGGAGCGGCCTGGGAGGCGTCGACCAGCACCAGGGCGCCGACGTCCTGGGCTCGCCGGACGATCGCCTCGACCGGGTTGACGGTGCCCATGATGTTGGAGACCAGCGTGAAGGAGACGATCTTCGTCTTCTCCGTGATGACCTCTTCGATGTTGGACAGGTCGAGCCGGCCCTCGTCGGTGAGGCCGAACCACTTCAGCTTCGCGCCGGTGCGCTGCGAGAGCAGCTGCCACGGCACGATGTTGGAGTGGTGCTCCATCTCCGTGATGGCGATCTCGGTCTCGCGGTCGACCCGGTAGGGCTCGTCCGCCCAGCCGAGCATGTTCGCGACCAGGTTGAGCGACTCCGAGGCGTTCTTGGTGAAGATCACCTCGTCGCGGCTCGGCGCGTTGATGAAGGCGGCGACCTTGTCGCGAGCGCCCTCGTACAGCGCCGTGGCCTCCTCGGCGAGCACGTGCACGCCACGGTGGACGTTGGCGTTGTGCTGCTCGTAGTACTCGTTCAGCGCGTCGAGCACCTGGCGCGGCTTCTGCGAGGTCGCCGCGTTGTCCAGGTAAACGACCTTCTTCCCGTCGTGGACCACACGATCCAGCAGGGGGAAGTCCTTGCGGATCGCCTCGATGTCGAGGAGGCCAGGCAGCTGTGTCACGCGGTCGCGCCACCCTTCACGTACTTGTCGTAACCCTCGGCCTCCAGCTGGTCGGCGAGCTCGGCGCCGCCGGACTCGGCGATGCGGCCGTTCGCGAACACGTGCACGAAGTCGGGCTTGATGTAGCGCAGGATGCGCGTGTAGTGGGTGATCAGCAGGGTGCCGACCTCGCCGGTCTCGCGGACGCGGTTGACGCCCTCGGAGACGATGCGCAGGGCGTCGACGTCGAGGCCGGAGTCGGTCTCGTCGAGGATCGCGATCTTCGGCTTGAGGAGCTCCAGCTGGAGGATCTCGTGCCGCTTCTTCTCACCGCCGGAGAAGCCCTCGTTGACGTTGCGCTCGGCGAAGGCGGGGTCCATCTGGAGACGCTCCATGGCCTCCTTGACCTCCTTCACCCAGGTGCGCAGCTTGGGGGCCTCGCCGCGGACGGCGGTGGCGGAGGTGCGCAGGAAGTTGGAGACCGAGACACCGGGGACCTCGACCGGGTACTGCATGGCGAGGAAGACGCCGGCGCGGGCGCGCTCGTCGACGGACATCTCCAGGACGTCCTCGCCGTCGAGGGTCACCGAGCCACCGGTGATGGTGTACTTCGGGTGGCCGGCGAGCGAGTACGCCAGGGTGGACTTGCCGGAGCCGTTGGGGCCCATGATGGCGTGCGTCTCACCCTGCTTGACGGTGAGGTCGACACCCTTGAGGATCTCGCGGGTGCCACTCGCCGAGTCACCAGTCTCGACGGAGACGTGCAGGTCGTGGATTTCAAGCGTTGCCATGGGTGCCTCAGGACTCCTGGGTGAGGGAGACGAGCACGTCGTCCCCTTCGATCTTTACGGGGTATACGGGAACGGGGCGCGTCGCGGGCAGCCCGGACGGCTTGCCGGTGCGCAGGTCGAAGGCCGATCCGTGCAGCCAGCACTCGATCATGCAGTCCTCGACCTCGCCCTCCGAGAGCGAGACGTTCGCGTGCGAGCAGATGTCGTTGATCGCGTACACCGATCCCTCGGTGGACACGATGGACACCGGCGTGCCGTCGAGTTCCACCCGCTTGGGGGTGTTCTCCTCCAGCTCGCTCAGCGCACAGGCCTTGATGTAGGTCATCAGACGGACGCCTCGAGCTCGGCCTCGATCTTGGCGATGAGGCGCTCCTCGATGTCGCCGACACCGATCTGCTGGACGAGCTCGGCGAAGAAGCCGCGCACGACCAGGCGGCGGGCCTCGTCGGCCGGGATGCCGCGGGCCTGCAGGTAGAACAGCTGCTCGTCGTCGAAGCGGCCGGTCGCGGAGGCGTGGCCGGCGCCGACGATCTCGCCGGTCTCGATCTCGAGGTTCGGCACCGAGTCGACCCGCGCGCCGTCCGTGAGGACGAGGTTGCGGTTCATCTCGTACGTGTCGGTGCCCTCGGCGCTCTTCTCGATCAGGACGTCGCCGATCCAGACGGCGTGGGCGTCCTGGCCCTGGAGCGCACCCTTGTAGACCACGTGGGACTTGCAGTGCGGGGCGTCGTGGGTGACCAGGAGGCGGTGCTCCTGGTGCTGGCCGGCGTCGGTGAAGTACAGGCCGAGCATCTCGGCCTCGCCGCCGGGGCCGGAGTAGCTCACGCGCGGGTGGATGCGGACGAGGTCACCGCCGAAGGTGACGACGACCGACTTGAAGGTGGCGTCGCGGCCGAGCAGGGCGTTGTGCTGGGAGGTGTGGACGGCGGTGTCGTCCCAGTCCTGCACGGACACGAAGGTCACCTTGGCGCCGTCGCCGACGAGGACGTCGACGTTGGCGGCGCGCACGCCGTCACCGGTGTGGTCGATGACGATGATCGCCTCGGCGAACGGCTTGATGTCGAAGACGGTGTGGCCGAAGGTCGTGCCGCCCTCGCCGTGCAGGGCGACGCGGATCGGCTCGGCGAGCACGGTCTCCTTGGGCACGGTGACGACCGTGGCCTTGGCGAACGAGGTGAAGGCCTGGGCGGCGACCCGGTCCACCGGGGTGCCGGCCTTGCCGATGCGCTCGTCACCGCGCTCGACCGTCTCGACGGTGACGCCCTCGGGCGCGTCGATCTGGGCCTTCATGGTTCCGCTGGCCACCGCGGTGCCGTCGTGGAGTCCGCGCAGCCGCCCCAGCGGGGTGAAGCGCCACTCCTCCTCGCGGCCGTGGGGGATGGGGAAGTCCGCCACGTCGAAGGACGGCGGGGCGCTCATCCGGGTGGCGACGGTGGACTCGGCGGCCACCGCGATGGAGCCGGCGGTGGTGGAGCCCACCGGGATGTTCTGAGCCTCAGCCATGGCTGTCGTTGTGCTCACTCTCTTAAAAGAACACTGTCTGCGTCAAAGAATGTGCTGGGATCTCGGGCGGCCGGGACTATCCGACCGAGCCCTCCATCTGCAGCTCGATCAGCCGGTTGAGCTCCAGCGCGTACTCCATCGGCAGCTCCTTGGCGATCGGCTCGACGAAGCCGCGCACGATCATCGCCATGGCCTCGAACTCGGTCAGGCCGCGGGCCATCAGGTAGAAGAGCTGGTCCTCGGAGACCTTGGAGACGGTCGCCTCGTGGCCCATCGTCACGTCGTCCTCGCGGACGTCGACGTACGGGTAGGTGTCGGAGCGGGAGATGGTGTCGACGAGCAGGGCGTCGCACAGGACGTTGCTCTTCGACCCGGCGGCACCCTCGCCGATCTCGACCAGGCCGCGGTAGGAGGTGCGGCCGCCGCCTCGCGCCACCGACTTGGAGACGATGTTCGAGGAGGTGTTCGGCGCCATGTGGACCATCTTGGAGCCGGCGTCCTGGTGCTGGCCCTCGCCCGCGAAGGCGATGGACAGGGTCTCGCCCTTGGCGTGCTCGCCCATCAGGTAGACGGCCGGGTACTTCATGGTGACCTTGGAGCCGATGTTGCCGTCGATCCACTCCATGGTCGCGCCCTCGTACGCCACGGCGCGCTTGGTGACCAGGTTGTAGACGTTGTTCGACCAGTTCTGGATGGTCGTGTAGCGGCAGCGGCCGCCCTTCTTCACGATGATCTCGACGACCGCGCTGTGCAGCGAGTCGGAGGAGTAGATCGGGGCGGTGCAGCCCTCGACGTAGTGGACGTAGGCGTCCTCATCGACGATGATCAGCGTCCGCTCGAACTGGCCCATGTTCTCCGTGTTGATGCGGAAGTAGGCCTGGAGCGGGATCTCGACGTGCACGCCCTTCGGCACGTAGATGAAGGAGCCGCCCGACCACACGGCGGTGTTCAGCGAGGCGAACTTGTTGTCGCCGACCGGGATGACCGTGCCGAAGTACTCCTTGAAGAGCTCCTCGTGCTCCTTCAGCGCGGTGTCGGTGTCGACGAAGATGACGCCCTGCTCCTCCAGGTCCTCGCGGATCTGGTGGTAGACGACCTCGGACTCGTACTGGGCCGCGACACCGGCGACGAGGCGCTGCTTCTCCGCCTCCGGGATGCCGAGCTTGTCGTACGTGTTCTTGATGTCCTCGGGCAGTTCCTCCCAGGAAGCGGCCTGCTTCTCGGTGGAGCGCACGAAGTACTTGATGTTGTCGAAGTCGATGCCGGACAGGTCGGAGCCCCAGGTCGGCATGGGCTTCTTGTCGAAGAGCTTCAGACCCTTGAGGCGGAGCTTCAGCATCCACTCGGGCTCGTTCTTCTTCGCCGAGATGTCCCGGACGACCTCTTCCGACAGGCCTCGCTTGGCCGCCGCGCCCGCCTCGTCGGAGTCGGCCCAGCCGTACTCGTAGTTGCCCAGACCCTCGAGCTCAGGGTGAGCAGTCTCCGTGGTCATGCGGGGTTCCTCCCGGCCGTGCTTGCAGATGCTGATGTGTTGGACTGTGCTGTGCCCGCGCCACGCGGGATGAAGGTGGTGCACACCCCGTCGCCGTGGGCGATCGTGGCGAGGCGCTGCACATGGGTCCCGAGCAGACGGGAGAAGACCTCGGTCTCCGCCTCGCAGAGCTGCGGGAACTGCTCGGCTACGTGGGCCACCGGGCAGTGGTGCTGGCAGAGCTGTTCACCGCTGTGCGGACCGGGAGCGCTCTTCGCCGTGGCAGCGTACCCGTCCGCGGTCAACGCCTTGGCAAGGGCCCCGGCGCGGTCCACGGGGGCGGCTGCGTCGACCGCCGTGCGGTATGCCTCGGCCTGGGCCTCCATCCGCGCCCTGGCGAAGGCCGCCACGGCCGCCTCGCCCTTCTCGCCTCCGCCGGCGGTCTGCGCGATCCAGCGCATCGCGTCCGCGGCGAGCGAGTCGTAGGACTGGTCGAAGGCGTCGCGGCCGCAGTCGGTGAGCGCGAAGACCTTGGCCGGCCGGCCTCGGGTGCGCGTGCCGTACACCCGCTGCTCACGGGCCTCGACCACGTCGTCGGCGACGAGGGTGTCGAGGTGGCGGCGGACGGCGGCCTGGGTGAGGCCGAGACGCGCGGCGAGGTCGGCGACGGTGGACGGACCGTGGTCCAGGATGGACCGCGCGACCCGGTTGCGGGTTGACCGCTCCCCGGTAGCGAGTTCCCCCTGGGGGGTCTCGATCAGCCGTTCGCCGTATTTCACAACGCCATTGTTGCGTAATTACCGGAGGGCCGACAAGCCGTGACGGACACCACCCCTGGTGTCCTCCATCACTAAGGGTTACCTAACCTGTCTACGGAGAGTGAGGGAAAGGCCCGGGTCCGAGGGCCTGGCCAGCAGCGATGCACCGGGCGGGGGAACCCTGCCCCGTGGCCCCCGACCGCCCGTACCGCTCCGTAGACTCACCCGCATGCGCAACGACCCCGCCGTGGAGATCCGCGGACTGGTGAAACGGTACGGCCCCAAGACGGCGGTGGACGGTCTCGACCTCACCGTCCCCAGGGGCGCGGTCACCGCCGTCCTCGGCCCCAACGGCGCGGGCAAGACGACCACCGTCGAAACCTGCGAGGGGTACCTGCGCCCCGACGCCGGGACCGTGCGCGTCCTCGGCCTCGACCCGGTCGCCCAGGCCGCGGCCCTGCGCCCGCGGGTCGGCGTCATGCTCCAGTCCGGCGGCGTCTACTCCGGGGCCCGCGCCGTCGAGATGCTGCGCCACATGGCCCGGCTGTACGCCGACCCGCTCGACGTGGGCAGCCTGGTGGAGCGGCTCGGGCTGGGCGGCTGCGGCCGCACCCCCTACCGCCGGCTCTCCGGCGGCCAGCAGCAGCGCCTGTCGCTGGCCATGGCCGTGGTGGGCCGCCCGGAGCTGGTCTTCCTGGACGAGCCGACCGCGGGCCTGGACCCGCAGGCCCGCCGCGCCACCTGGGACCTCGTACGGGAGCTGCGCGCCGACGGGGTCGGCATCGTCCTCACCACCCACCACATGGACGAGGCCGAGCAGCTCGCCGACGAGGTGGCCGTCGTCGACGCCGGGAAGGTCATCGCCCACGGCAGCCCCGAGCAGCTGTGCCGCGGCGGCGCCGAGAACACCCTGCGCTTCACCGGCCGCCCCTCCCTGGACCTCGCCTCCCTGCTCAAGGCGCTGCCCGACGGCACCGAGGCCGCCGAGCTCACCCCGGGCGTCTACCGGGTCACCGGCGACGTCGACCCGCAGATGCTGGCCACCGTCACCTCCTGGTGCGCCCAGCACGGGGTCATGCCGGACACCCTCTCGGTGGAGCGGCACACCCTCGAAGACGTCTTCCTGGAGCTCACCGGTAAGGAGCTGCGCGCATGAGCGCCGGTACGTTCGCCCCGCGCCCGGGGGCCGCGCCCGTGTCCCGCATGATCCTCGCCCAGACGGCGCTGGAGACCCGGATGCTGCTGCGCAACGGGGAGCAGCTGCTGCTGACCGTGATCATCCCGGCGCTGCTGCTGACGCTGTTCTCGGTGGTCGACATCGTCGCCGTGCCGGTTCGAGAAGGGGGGTCCGGGAAGTCCGTGGACTTCCTGGCCCCGGGCGTGCTCGCGCTCGCCGTGATGTCCACCGCCTTCACCGGGCAGGCCATCGCCACCGGCTTCGACCGGCGCTACGGGGTGCTCAAGCGGCTCGGCGCCTCACCACTGCCCCGCTGGGCGCTGATGGCCGCCAAGACGCTGTCCGTGCTGGTCACGGAGGTGCTCCAGGTCGCACTGCTGACAGTGATCGCGCTGGCCCTGGGCTGGTCCCCGCAGGGGAACCCGCTGTCCGCGGCGCTGCTGCTCCTGCTGGGCACGGCCGCCTTCTCCGGGCTCGGGCTGCTGATGGCGGGCACGCTCAGGGCGGAGGTCACGCTGGCCGCGGCGAATCTGGTGTTCCTGCTGCTGCTGGTGGGCGGCGGGGTGATCGTGCCGCTGGAGAAGTTCCCCGGCGCGGCCCAGGCGGTGCTCGGGCTGCTGCCGATCTCGGCGCTGTCGGACGGGCTGCGCGAGGTGCTCCAGCACGGGGCCCCGCTGCCCTGGGCCGACGTCGCCGTGCTGGCCGGGTGGGCCGTCCTCGGCCTCGGCGCCGCCGGGAAGCTGTTCCGCTGGGAGTGAATCCCGGCTCCCGGACGTTGGTCTGGCAGACCACGGGCGCCGCCGCACAGGGGCGGCGCCCATCAGGACGCCGGGGGGCGGACACATGGGGGAGCGGGAAGCCGTGCTGCGGCTGGACGAGCGGTGGGCACGGATCCGGTCGGGGGCGGAGCAGGCCGAGTACGCGACAGCGGAGACGCTGCTCGGGGAGCTGATCGGCGCACTGCGCGGGCCGGCCGCGAACGATCCCGAGTGCGCGGCGCGGCTCGGGCTGCGCCTGGGCGATCTGGCGGCCCGCCGGTTCGCCGGCGGCGACCGCGCCGGGGCGCTCGCGGCGATCGAGGAGGGCCTGCGCTACGCGCAGCAGGCCGCCGGGCACGGGCCGGAGTACGCCCGCTGGTACGCCCGGGGGCTGATCAACCAGGGGGTCTGGCTGGCCTGGCCGCTCAGCGACGCCGACCGGCTGCCCCGCTACCCGCTGGGCGCGGCGGCGGAGCACGGACCGAGCGCCATCGAGCGGGCGGCGGGGGAGCGGGCCCGCGACCTGACCCGGACCGCAGTGGAGGTCTGGAGCAGCCTGGACCAGCAGGATCCGGTCAACCGGCGGGGCCTGGCGCAGGCCGGGGTGTTCCTCGCGGACCGGCTGGCGGAGCTGGGTCTCGCCGAGGAGGCGGTGGCCTGGGCGGTGGACGCCGAGGAGGGCTTCCGCCGCCTGCTGCTCTCCGGTCCCGCCCCGGAGGAGGCCCGGGAGGCGGAGGAGGCCCTCGACCACATCGGCCGGCAGCTCCGGCTGCGGATGCGCTTCCTGTCCTTCGACGCACTGGCGAACCTGCGCGCGCGGGGGCTGCTGCCCGAGCGGCTGCTGCCGCAGGCCGTGGTGGCGGCCCGGATCGGCGGGGCGGCCGAGCCCGTGATCGCGGACCGGCTCCGGCTGGACGCCGAGCAGGTGCGGACGATGCTGGAGGTCACCCCGTGGCTGGCCGTGTGGCGCTTCGAGGTGCGCGGCCCCGACGGGCTGTGGGAGGTCCGGGGGGATCACTGGCGCAGCAGCAGCGAGGTACGGAACAGGACAGCCGAGGATATAGGGGACGAACTCATACGGAGCTTCCGGTCGTCCCCGGACTACCCCGGCGACGGCGCCTACTGGCGCGTCCTGGTCTGGTGGCACGCGGAGGGCGATCCCTCCGGGGCCCGGTTCCGGCTGCTCGCAGGCCCCGACACGCACGGCCGGGTGCTGGACGCGGACCCCTCGTGAAAGTTTGCACAAGGGGCCGCCTACGATGGGGGGCGTGTTGAACCCCCTCGCCTACCTCGCCGCCCGCTGGACGCCCTCACCCCGGATCGTCCAGCGTGCCGCACTCGCCGCGCTCACCATGACCGTCGTCATCGTCGTCACCGGCGGCGCCGTGCGGCTGACCGGATCGGGTCTGGGCTGCGACACCTGGCCCAAGTGCACCGACGACAGCCTGATCACCACGCAGGCCCAGGGCATCCACGGCGCCATCGAGTTCGGCAACCGCATGCTGACCTACGTGGTCAGTGCAGCCGTCGGCTGGTGCATCCTGGCGGCCCGCTGCGCCAAGCCGTGGCGCCGGTCCCTGACCAAGCTCGGCTGGGCCCAGTTCTGGATCGTCGGCGCCAACGCCGTGCTCGGCGGGATCACCGTCCACACCAAGCTCAACCCGTGGAGCGTGGCCGGGCACTTCCTGCTCGCCACCGCGCTGATCACCGTCACGACGCTCACCTGGCAGCGCGCCCGCGAGGGCGACGGCACCGCCAAGCCGCGGGTGCCGGGCCCGGTGCGCAAGCTGTCGTGGGGCCTGATGGCCACCACCGCCGTGCTGATCGCCGCGGGCACCGTGGTGACCGGCTCCGGGCCGCACGCCGGCGACAGCAGCGAGGTGCCGCGGATGCCCTTCGACTGGGAGTCCACGGCCCACGTGCACGCCGTCGCCGCCTGGGTGGTGTGCGCGCTCGCCGTCGCCATGTGGCTGGTGCTGCGGGTGGTGGACGCCCCGGACGACACCCGGGCCCGCGCCCGGGACCTGCTCGTCGTCCTCCTCGCGCAGGGCGCCATCGGCTACGTGCAGTTCTTCACGGACCTGCCCGAGGTCCTGGTCGGCGCCCACATGCTGGGGTCCTGCCTGGTGTGGATCGCGGTGCTCCGCGTGGCGCTCAGCCTCCGGGAGCGCCCGGTCGAGCAGGCGGGCATCCCGGCGCAGAGCGACCCGCAGCTCTCCGCGCTCTGATCCGCCCGGTCCGCGCGCCGCTCTGCCCGAGGAACGCCCCGCGCACGAGCCGGGCCGTCCACCGCGACGGCCCGGCTCCCCCGTGCCCGCCGCGTCGGGCGCGCTCGTCGCGTCAGCTGTGTTCGTCCCGTCAGCTGTGTTCGTCGAGCCGGTAGACCCGCCGGGCGTTGCCCGCCGCGACCATCGCGGCCACCCGCTCGGCGTCCCGCCAGGACCAGGCCCCCTCCCCCACCCAGCCGCCGAGCACCCGGCCCAGTGCCTCCCGGAACACCAGGGCGCCCACCGCGTGCAGCTCGGGCAGCCGGCGCCCGCCGCTGGAGAAGAGCAGCTTGCCGAACGGGGCGAGCTCGAGCAGCTCGGCGAGGACCGCCGGGGCCCGCGCACCGCTCTGCCCGAGGGCCGCCCCCAGGTCGGCGTGGACGTGCGGGAACGCGGCCGCCAGCTGGGCCGTGCGCCGGTGGTACGGGTACCCGCCGAGCAGCACCAGCCGGCTCCCCAGCCCCTCGGTGGCCCGGGCGAAGTCGGCCAGCAGCGCCGGATCGGCCTGCTCCGGCCGCCGCCCCGGCTCCGCCCCGCCCGTGTGCAGCTGGAGCGGCAGCCCGGTCGCCACCGCGCTCCACAGGAGGTGCCGCAGCAGTACGGGGTCGCGTACGGCCCCGCCCGCGGGGCGGTGGGCCAGCCACCGCCCGGCGGCCCCGCGGACTTCTCCCGGTCCGGGCGGCCGGGGGCAGCGGGCGAGGGCGGCGGGATACCCGGCGTCGGCGCCGCAGGTGAAGGCCACGGCTCCGGCGGCGGCGTGGTGGACGGCCTCGGCGAGGTCGGCGAGGAAGGCGGGGACGGTCCCGGAGGTGTCGGCGGCCTGCTCGGCCAGCCGCTCCAGACGGACGAGTTCAAAGGCCTCGGCGTCGCCGGTGAGTGCCAGTTCCTTGGGCCCGGTGAGGTCGCCGGCTTCGCCGGTGTCGACCAGGTGGGCGGCGATGCCGGAGCCGCGCAGGAGCCTGCGCCCGGACTCGGCCGCGCCGAGCTCGCGGCGCCGGGCCAGGTAGCGGGCGGGGGCGCAGTGCGGTTCCAGGCCGAGCAGCGGCGGGCACCAGCGGCGCACGGCGAAGCCGGTCTGGGTGTCGAAGAAGGTGGTCCCGGGGGCGGGCGGCCCGGCCGGGGGCAACAGCTCGGCCTCGAAGGTGCCCAGGCCCAGCTCGGTGCGGAGCAGTCCGTGGCAGTACTGGTCCACCAGGGGCGGCGTTTCGATCATCCGGGCATCCCGTTGCGGACGTGGGGGCGCTTCCACACGTCCTAACGGGTGAGCCCGGTGTGAGGTGTTGCTCGCGCTGTTGACCGAGCGGCCACCGTACGGGCTCAGGCCGCCGGGTTGGCCGTTCCGCCGAGCTGGATGCCGGCCATCCGGGTCCACTCGTACGGGCCGGTCTTCACGCGGGCGGCGAAGTCGCCGTCGAACTCCTCGTGGAGGGTGAGCCCGGCCTTCTCGGCGGCCTTCTCGGCCACCGCGTAGCTCGGGGCGACCAGGTCGCCCCAGCCGCCGTCCGTGCCCACGAGAACGATCCGGGTGCCGGCCTGGCCGATGTGCGCGAGCTGGCCCTCGGCGCCGCCGTGCTCCCGCGCGAAGGCGCCGATCTGCTTGGCCAGCTTCGCGGCGGCCCGTTCCTGCTTCTTGGTGTCTGCGGTGGTGTCAGCCATGGACAGCATGCTACCGGCGAGTAATCAGCGGAGGAAGGGATCCACGGCCACGGCCACGAAGAGCAGCGACACATAGGTGATGGACCAGTGGAACAGGCGCATCTCCTTGAGCTTCGCGCCGGTCACGCCCGCCTTCGCCCGCGCGTGCAGCGCGTGCGCCTCCCACAGCCACCAGCCGCCCGCCGCCAGCGCGACCGCGGTGTAGAACCAGCCGGTGTACCCCAGCGGGGTCAGCAGCAGCGAGACGCCGACCATCACCCAGCTGTACAGGACGATCTGCCGCGCGACGGCCTTGTTGCCGGCGACGACCGGCAGCATCGGCACGCCGACGCGCGCGTAGTCGTCCTTCACCTTCATCGACAGCGGCCAGTAGTGCGGCGGCGTCCAGAAGAAGATGACGAGGAAGAGGATGACGGCGGCCCAGGAGACCTCGTTGCGCACCGCGGACCAGCCGATGAGCACCGGCATGCAGCCGGCGATGCCGCCCCAGACGATGTTCTGGGTGGTGCGCCGCTTCAGCAGCATCGTGTACACGACGACATAGAAGAGGAGTGCGCCCAGGGCGAGCGCGGCGGACAGCCAGTTGACGAGCAGCCCGAACCACAGCGTCGACACCACGCCCAGGGTGATGCCGAAGACGAGGCACTCGCGGGGGCTGACCATGCCGGTGACCAAGGGGCGCTGAGCCGTGCGGTCCATCAGCGCGTCGATGTCGCGGTCGATGTACATGTTCAGCGCGTTCGCGCCGCCCGCGGACATGTAGCCGCCGAAGCAGGTCGCGAGGACCAGCCACAGCGACGGCACACCCTCCTCGGCGAGGAACATCACCGGCACTGTGGTGATCAGCAGAAGTTCGATGATCCGTGGCTTGGTCAAAGCCACAAAAGCCTTCGCACGGGCCCCGAACGGCCGGTGGCCGGGGCTCGTCCCGAGCACCCCCGAAGGACGGGATTCGACGGCCGTCACGCACACCCCTGACAGAGAATCCAGCAAGTTCCGGACAAGTTGGACCGGTAAAGACTTGCGCGTACCACGCCACTTTAGACGTTGCGCTGTACGCGCCCTGCGCGGGGGTCGTCTCGTGTTGGTCCGATCGGGGCCGCCGACGTTGTGACGGACTGCGGGCACTCGAATAGCTGCATGCCGCGGCGGGGGTAGGCTCGGAATCGCCGGTGCACGGTACGTCACCGGGAACCGACATCTGGAGAGGAGCCCTGACCCACGGTGACCACCAAGCCGACGACCACAGAGCTCGAATGGACCGATCTGGACCAGCGGGCCGTCGACACCGCCCGCATCCTGGCAGCCGACTCGGTCCAGAAAGTCGGGAACGGCCACCCCGGCACGGCCATGAGCCTGGCCCCGGCCGCGTACACCCTGTTCCAGAAGGTGATGCGGCACGACCCGGCGGACCCGGACTGGGTCGGGCGTGACCGCTTCGTGCTTTCCGCCGGTCACTCCTCCCTGACCCTCTACACCCAGCTGTACCTGGCCGGCTTCGGCCTGGAGCTGGACGACCTCAAGGCGTTCCGCACCTGGGGCTCGAAGACCCCCGGCCACCCGGAGTACGGCCACACCAAGGGCGTCGAGACCACGACCGGCCCGCTCGGCCAGGGTGTCGCCAACGCGGTGGGCATGGCGATGGCCGCCCGCTACGAGCGCGGCCTGTTCGACCCGGAGGCCGCCCCGGGCGCCTCCCCCTTCGACCACATGGTCTACTGCATCGCCGGCGACGGCTGCCTGCAGGAGGGCATCTCCGCCGAGGCCTCCTCCCTCGCCGGCCACCAGAAGCTCGGCAACCTGGTGCTGCTGTGGGACGACAACCACATCTCCATCGAGGGCGACACGGAGACGGCCGTCTCCGAGGACACCGTCAAGCGCTACGAGGCGTACGGCTGGCACGTCCAGCGCATCGAGCAGCAGAGCGACGGCGACATCGACCCCAAGGCCCTGTACGAGGCGCTGGCCGCCGCCAAGGCCGAGACCGAGCGCCCCTCCTTCATCGCGATGCGCTCGATCATCGCCTGGCCGGCCCCGCACGCCCAGAACACGGAGGCGGCGCACGGCTCGGCCCTCGGCGACGACGAGGTGGCCGCCACCAAGCGCGTCCTCGGCTTCGACCCGGAGCAGACCTTCGAGGTCTCCGACGCCGTCATCGGCCACACCCGCAAGGCGCTGGACCGCGGCCGCGAGGCCAAGGCCGCCTGGGAGAAGGACCTCTCCGCCTGGCGCACCGCCAACCCGGAGCGCGCGGCCGAGTTCGACCGCATCCAGGCCAACGAGCTGCCCGAGGGCTGGGAGGACAAGCTCCCCGTCTTCGAGCCCGGCACCGGTGTCGCCACCCGGGCCGCCTCCGGCAAGGTGCTCCAGGCGCTCGGCGCGGTCATCCCCGAGCTGTGGGGCGGCTCGGCCGACCTGGCCGGCTCGAACAACACCACCATCGACAAGAACTCCTCGTTCCTGCCGAAGGGCAACCCGCTGCCGGAGGCCGACCCGTACGGCCGCACCATCCACTTCGGCATCCGCGAGCACGCCATGGCCGCCGCCATGAACGGCATCGCGCTGCACGGCCACACCCGCATCTACGGCGGCACCTTCCTGGTGTTCTCCGACTACATGCGCAACGCCGTGCGCCTGTCGGCCCTGATGCACCTGCCGGTGACGTACGTCTGGACGCACGACTCCGTCGGCCTCGGCGAGGACGGCCCGACCCACCAGCCGGTCGAGCACCTGGCCTCGCTGCGCGCCATCCCCGGTCTGACCATCGTCCGCCCGGCCGACGCGAACGAGACGGCAGTCGCCTGGCGCGAGATCCTCGCGCGCCACACCAAGGTGTTCGGCAAGGGCACCCCGCACGGCCTGGCGCTGACCCGCCAGGGCGTCCCGACGTACGAGCGCAACGAGGACGCGGCCAAGGGCGGCTACGTGCTGTTCGAGGCCGAGGGAGGTCAGCCGCAGGTCGTGCTCATCGGCACCGGCTCCGAGGTGCAGCTCGCCGTGGCCGCCCGCGAGGCGCTCCAGGCCGAGGGCATCCCGGCCCGGGTCGTCTCGATGCCGTCCGTCGAGTGGTTCGAGGAGCAGGACCAGGCGTACAAGGACAGCGTCCTGCCGCCGTCGGTGAAGGCGCGGGTCGCGGTCGAGGCCGGCATCGGCCTGACCTGGCACCGCTACGTCGGCGACGCGGGCCGCATCGTCTCCCTCGAGCACTTCGGTGCCTCCGCCGACGCCAAGGTGCTGTTCCGCGAGTTCGGCTTCACCGCCGAGGCCGTTGCCGCGGCCGCCAAGGAATCGATCGAAGCCGCGCGCTGACGCCGGTACGAACACCAGTAGGAGATGCAATTCCCATGACAGACGCACTCAAGCGCCTCTCCGACGAGGGCGTGGCGATCTGGCTGGACGACCTGTCCCGCAAGCGCATCACGTCGGGCAACCTGGCCGAGCTCGTCGACGAGTCGCACGTCGTCGGCGTCACCACCAACCCGTCGATCTTCCAGAAGGCGATCAGCAGCGGCGACGGCTACGAGCAGCAGCTCGCGGACCTGGCCGCCCGCAAGGTCACCGTCGACGAGGCCATCCGCATGATCACGACGGCGGACGTCCGCGACGCCGCCGACATCCTGCGGCCGGTCTTCGACCGGACCGACGGCCAGGACGGCCGTGTGTCGATCGAGGTCGACCCGCGCCTGGCCCACAACACCACGGCGACGATCGCCGAGGCCAAGCAGCTCGCCTGGCTGGTGGACCGCCCGAACACGCTGATCAAGATCCCGGCGACCAAGGCCGGCCTGCCGGCGATCGCCGAGGTCATCGGCAAGGGCATCAGCGTCAACGTCACGCTGATCTTCTCGCTGGAGCGCTACCGCGAGGTCATGGACGCGTACCTGACGGGTCTGGAGAAGGCCAAGGCCGCGGGCCTGGACCTGTCCGAGATCCACTCGGTCGCCTCCTTCTTCGTGTCCCGCGTGGACACCGAGATCGACAAGCGCCTGGACGCGCTGGGCACGGACGAGGCCAAGGCCCTGAAGGGCAAGGCGGCGCTCGCCAACGCCCGTCTGGCCTACGAGGCCTACGAGGAGGTCTTCTCCTCCGACCGCTGGGCCGCCCTGGAGCGCCTGGGCGCCAACAAGCAGCGCGCGCTGTGGGCCTCGACCGGCGTGAAGGACCCGGCGTACAAGGACACCCTGTACGTGGACGAGCTGGTCGCCCCGAACACGGTGAACACCATGCCGGAGGGCACCCTGGAGGCCGCCGCCGACCACGGCGAGATCACGGGCGACACGGTGCGCGGCACCTACGAGCAGTCGCGCGCGGAGCTCGATGCGGTCGCGAAGCTGGGCATCTCGTACGACGATGTGGTTCAGCTGCTTGAGGACGAGGGCGTCGAGAAGTTCGAGGCGTCCTGGAACGACCTGCTGAAGTCCACCGAGGCGGAGCTGGAGCGCCTCGCTCCCACGGAGGCCTGAGCACCTTGTCTGTAAACGGAGCGAACCCGCTTCGTGACGCACAGGACCGGCGGCTCCCGCGCATCGCGGGGCCGTCCGGTCTGGTCATTTTCGGCGTTACGGGTGACCTGTCGCGCAAGAAGCTGATGCCCGCCGTCTACGACCTGGCCAACCGCGGCCTGCTCCCGCCGGGCTTCTCCCTGATCGGCTTCGCCCGCCGGGAATGGGAGCACGAGGACTTCGCCCAGGAGGTGTACGAGGCTGTCAAGCAGCACGCGCGTACGCCCTTCCGGGAGGAGGTCTGGCAGCAGCTGGTCCAGGGCTGCCGTTTCGTCCAGGGCGACTTCGACGACGACGCGGCGTTCGAGACGCTGAAGGCGACGATCGAGGAGCTCGACAAGCAGCAGGGAACGGGCGGCAACTTCGCCTTCTACCTGTCCGTGCCGCCGAAGTTCTTCCCGAAGGTGGTCCAGCAGCTCAAGGACCACGGACTCGCCCAGAAGGAGGGCTCCTGGCGGCGCGCCGTCATCGAGAAGCCCTTCGGCCACGACCTCAAGAGCGCCGAGGAGCTCAACAAGGTCGTCCACGAGGTGTTCCCCCGGGACGAGGTCTTCCGCATCGACCACTACCTGGGCAAGGAGACCGTCCAGAACATCCTGGCGCTCCGCTTCGCGAACACGATGTTCGAGCCGATCTGGAACCGGTCGTACGTCGACCACGTGCAGATCACCATGGCCGAGGACATCGGCATCGGCGGCCGGGCCGGCTACTACGACGGCATCGGCGCGGCCCGGGACGTCATCCAGAACCACCTGCTCCAGCTGCTCGCGCTGACCGCGATGGAGGAGCCCGGCTCCTTCCACCCCAAGGCGCTGGTGGCGGAGAAGCTGAAGGTGCTCAGCGCCGTCCAGATCCCCGAGGACCTGGGCAAGCACACCGTGCGCGGCCAGTACACCTCGGCGTGGCAGGGCGGCGAGAAGGTCGTCGGCTATCTCGAAGAGGACGGGATCGACCCGAACTCGAAGACCGACACCTACGCGGCCATCCGCCTGGAGATCAACAACCGCCGCTGGGCGGGCGTCCCGTTCTACCTGCGGACCGGCAAGCGCCTGGGCCGCCGGGTCACCGAGATCGCGGTGGTCTTCAAGCGGGCCCCGTACCTGCCGTTCGAGTCGGGCGCGACCGAGGAGCTGGGGCAGAACGCCCTGGTCATCCGGGTCCAGCCGGACGAGGGCGTGACGGTCCGCTTCGGCTCCAAGGTTCCGGGCACCTCCATGGAGGTCCGGGACGTCACGATGGACTTCGCGTACGGCGAGTCCTTCACGGAGTCGAGCCCCGAGGCGTACGAGCGGCTGATCCTGGACGTCCTGCTGGGTGACGCGAACCTCTTCCCGCGCCACCAGGAGGTCGAGCTCTCCTGGCACATCCTCGACCCGATCGAGGAGTACTGGGACAAGCACGGCAAGCCCGCCCAGTACGGGGCGGGGACCTGGGGGCCGGTCGAGGCGGACGAGATGCTCGCACGAGACGGACGGAGCTGGCGCCGGCCATGAAGATCGACCTCACGGAGACCACCTCCAGCAAGATCAACGCCGCGCTGGTGCAGGCACGCCGGGACATCGGCACGCCGGCCGTCGGCATGGTCCTCACGCTGGTGATCGTGACCGACGAGGAGAACGCGTACGACGCGCTCAAGTCGGCGAACGACGCGTCCCACGAGCACCCCTCGCGGATCATCGTCGTCATCAAGCGGGTCAGCCGCTCGCCGCGCAGCCGCCGCGACGCCCGTCTCGACGCGGAAGTCCGCGTCGGGGCGGACGCCGGCTCGGGCGAGACGGTCGTGCTCCGCCTCCACGGTGAGCTGGTCAACCACGCCGACTCGGTGGTTCTCCCCCTGCTCCTCCCGGACGCGCCGGTGGTCGTCTGGTGGCCGGAGGGCGCCCCCTCGGACCTGGCGGGCAACCCGCTGGGTGCGCTGGGGCAGCGCCGGATCGCGGACACGTACGCCTGCGAGGACCCCATCGGGGTGCTGTCGGCGCGGGCGGCGGCATACGCCCCCGGCGACACGGACCTGTCCTGGACCCGGATCACGCCGTGGCGCTCCATGCTGGCGGCGGCCCTGGACCAGCAGTCCTTCCAGGTGACCTCGGCAGTCGTCGAGGGCGAGGACGAGAACCCGAGCTGCGAGCTGCTGGCCATGTGGCTGGCGGACCGCCTGAAGGTCCCCGTCCGGCGCACCCTGTCGGCGGGCCCCGGCCTGACGTCGGTGCACCTGGAGACCAAGGACGGCGAGATCGTCCTGGACCGGGCGGACGGTTCGCTGGCGACGCTGCGCATGCCGGGCCAGCCCGACCGGAGCGTGGCGCTCAAGCGCCGCGACACGGCCGAGCTGCTGGCGGAGGAGCTGCGCCGGCTCGACCCGGACAACACCTACGCGTCCGCGCTGAAGTTCGGCGTGGCGAAGCTGGAGTCGGCCCGGGCCCAGGCGGCCCAGGCCGGGGCGGAGCCCGCCGCGGCCGAGGCCGGGGTCGGGGCCGGGGCCGGGGCCGAAGTCCCGTCCGACGCCGCCGGGTCCGCGTCCGCGGCCAAGGGCGGCAAGTCCGCCGGCAAGGCGGCCGCGCCGGCCAAGAAGGCCTCGGCCAAGCAGTGAAGCACGGTGGCCGCCGGCCGGCCCGCCCCCTGTTCCCGGGGTGCGGTCCGGTCGGCGGCCGAGCCATTTCCTGACGAAGAAGGCGGCAACAACATGGGTATGACGACTCCCCAGGTCGTCGTCCACCGGGACAAGGAGCTGATGGCCCAGGCCGCGGCCGCCCGGCTCATCACGAAGATCGTGGACGCGCAGGCGGCCCGCGGCAGCGCCTCGGTGGTCCTCACGGGCGGCCGCAACGGCAACGGGCTGCTCGCGGCCCTGGCGGCGGCCCCGGCCCGGGACGCGGTCGACTGGACCCGCCTGGACCTGTGGTGGGGCGACGAGCGGTACGTCCCGGCCGACGACCCCGAGCGCAACCACGTCCAGGCCCGCGAGGCGCTGCTCGACGCGGTCCCGGTGGACCCGGCGCGGGTCCACGTGATGCCGGCCTCGGACGGCCCGTACGGCAGTGACGTGGACGCGGCGGCCGCGGCGTACGCGGAGGAGCTGCGCCGGGCCGCGGGGCCGGAGGACCACGGTCCGGTGCCCCGCTTCGACGTGCTGATGCTGGGCGTCGGTCCGGACACGCACGTGGCCTCGCTGTTCCCGGAGCACCCGGCGGCGCGCGAGACCGAGCGCACGGTCGTCGGCGTCCACGGCGCCCCGAAGCCGCCGCCGACGCGGGTCTCGCTGACCCTGCCGGCCATCCGCGCGGCCCGCGAGGTGTGGCTGCTGGCGGCCGGCGAGGACAAGGCGGGCGCGGTGGCGATCGCGCTCGGCGGGGCGGGCGAGCTCCAGGCCCCGGCGGCGGCTGCGTACGGGCGCTCGCGCACCCTGTGGCTGCTCGACCGGGCCGCGGCGGCGAAGCTGCCGCCGGGCCTGTACCCGCCGGCCTCGGCCTGACCTGACACCGGGTCCGACAACAGGCCCGACACGCCCCGGCCCCGGCCCCGGCCCCGTGGGCACGCGCAAGGGCCCGACCTCCCCGGAATCCACCGGGGGAGGTCGGGCCCTCGTGCATGCCGCGGCCGACGGCCGCGGAAGCGTCAGGAGCGGCCGCGCAGCGAGCGGTACGCGTCCACCAGGCCGCGGGTCGAGGCGTCGAGGCCCGGGACGTCCGCGCCCCCGGTCAGCGCCGGCTCCACCCGCTTGGCCAGCACCTTGCCGAGCTCCACGCCCCACTGGTCGAAGGAGTCGATGTTCCAGACGGCGCCCTGGACGAACACCTTGTGCTCGTACAGCGCGATCAGCTGGCCGAGCACCGACGGGGTGAGTTCGGCGGCCAGGATCGTCGTCGTCGGGTGGTTGCCGCGGAAGGTCTTGTGCGGGACGAGGGGCTCCGGCACGCCCTCGGCGCGGACCTCGTCGGCGGTCTTGCCGAAGGCCAGCGCCTGCGTCTGCGCGAAGAAGTTGGCCATCAGCAGGTCGTGCTGGGCGGCCAGGGCCGGGGACAGCTCGGCCACGGGGCGGGCGAAGCCGATGAAGTCCGCCGGGATCACCTTCGTGCCCTGGTGGATCAACTGGTAGTACGCGTGTTGCCCGTTGGTGCCGGGCGTGCCCCACACGACCGGGCCGGTCTGCCAGTCTACCGGGCGGCCGTCGCGGTCCACGGACTTGCCGTTGGACTCCATGTCCAGCTGCTGGAGGTACGCGGTGAACCGCGACAGGTAGTGGCTGTAGGGCAGGACGGCGTGCGACTGGGCGTCGTGGAAGGCGCCGTACCAGATCCCGAGCAGGCCGAGCAGCAGCGGGGCGTTCTCCTCGGCGGGCGCCGTGCGGAAGTGCTCGTCCATCAGCCGGAAGCCGCCCAGGAGTTCGCGGAAGCGGTCGGGGCCGATCGCGATCATCAGGGAGAGGCCGATGGCCGAGTCGAAGGAGTAGCGGCCGCCGACCCAGTCCCAGAACTCGAACATGTTGGCCGGATCGATGCCGAAGTCCGACACCTTCTCGGCGTTGGTGGACAGCGCGACGAAGTGCCGTGCCACGGCGGTCTCGTCGCCGCCGAGGCCGTCCAGCAGCCAGGCGCGCGCCGATTCGGCGTTGGTGATGGTCTCGATGGTGGTGAACGTCTTGGAGGCGATGATGAACAGGGTCCGCGCCGGGTCGAGGTCGCGCACCGCCTCGTGCAGGTCGGCGCCGTCCACGTTGGAGACGAACCGCAGGGTCAGGCCGCGGTCGGTGAAGGCGCGCAGCGCCTCGTAGGCCATGGCCGGGCCCAGGTCGGAGCCGCCGATGCCGATGTTGACGACGTTGGTGATGCGCTCGCCGGTGAAGCCGGTCCACTCCCCCGAGCGGATCCGGTCGCTGAAGGCGGCCATCTTGTCGAGGACGGCGTGCACCCCGGGGACGACGTTCTCGCCGTCCACCTCGATCACCGCGGCGGGCGCGGCGCGCAGCGCGGTGTGCAGGACGGCGCGGTCCTCGGTGGTGTTGATCTTCTCGCCGCGGAACATGGCCTCGCGCAGTTCGGCCACGCCGGTCGCCGCCGCCAGCTCGCGCAGCAGCGTCAGCGTCTCGTCCGTCACGAGGTTCTTCGAGTAGTCGATGTGCAGGTCCCCGACCCGCAGCGTGTAGTCCGTGCCCCGGCCCGGCGCCGCCTCGAACAGCTCGCGCAGATGCGTCTGTCCCAGCTCTTCCCGGTGCTTGCCGAGGGCAAGCCACTCGGGGGTCCGGTTGAGCCTCACACGGCTGTCTGCGTTCATTTCGGACATCAACCCGTTTCTTCCGTCCTGTCGTGCCCCGCCGATCACCAACTTAAGGGATCGGAAGGGGGCCAACCGCACGCAAAGGGGCCCGGCCCGCGGGAGAACACTCCTGCGGGCCGGGCCCCTGTCACATCGTCACGGCGCGTTCGTCAGATTTCGCCGCGGAGTTTGGCGAGCGCCTCGGCGAGGATCGCCTCGCCGTCGGCGTCCGTGCGCCGCTCCCGTACGTACGCCAGGTGCGTCTTGTAGGGCTCGGTGCGGGGCGGCGCCGGGGGGTTGTCCCGGTCCTGTCCGGCCGGAAACCCGCAGCGCGGGCAGTCCCAGGTGTCCGGGACCTGCGCGTCGCTGGCGAAGCTGGGCTGCGTCTCGTGCCCGTTCGAGCACCAGAACGAGATGCGCAGGCGGGGCGCGGACTCACCGCGCTCGGCCTCGCCCATCGGCCCCGCCCCGACCCGGCTACCACGGATCGCGTTGCCACTTGCCACGGTCGTAACTCCCTGCGTGATGGTGCCGCGAAGCGTGAGTGGATTCCGCCGCGGGCGCCCCAGTCTACGTAAGGCCCAACGTACGTCCAGCAAATGGAGTTACTCACTCCAGGCTCTGGACGCCGTCCTCATGATAGGCGGGGCGGGCCCGGCCGGGCGGGCCGAATGGCGAGAACCGGCGGCTGCCCGGACGGGGTCAGCTCGCCGCCTTGGTGAGCAGGCCGAGCACCACGATGCACGCGAACCACAGCAGACCGACCACGATGGTGATGCGGTCGAGGTTGCGCTCGGCGACCGAGGAGCCGCCGACCGACGACTGCATGCCGCCGCCGAACATGTCCGAGAGGCCGCCGCCCTTGCCCTTGTGCATCAGCACGAGCAGCATCAGCAGGGCGCTGAAGACGATCAGGGCAATCGAGAACCCCATAACCACGGCTGGTTCCTACTTTCTGGCTTCTCTGGCTTCCGGCTGTGCTGGACGTGCGCGGGGGCCAGTGGCTGCTGGTTCAGCCCCCTGGCCCCCGCAAGGGTACGACGGATCCGCCCTGCCGCCTACTCGCTGCCGCGAGCCCGCGACCTGCGTGCGGACCCGGCGCGGACTACTGGTCCCGGAAGCGGACGATCTTGACGAACTCGTCCGCGTCGAGGGCCGCGCCGCCGACCAGGGCGCCGTCCACGTCCGGCTGGGCCATGATCGCCGCGATGTTGCCGGCCTTGACCGAGCCGCCGTACTGGATGCGGACCTTGTCGGCCAGCTCCTGGGAGTACAGCTCGGCGAGGCGGGCGCGGATGGCCCCGCAGACCTCCTGGGCGTCCTCGGGGGTGGCGACCTCGCCGGTGCCGATGGCCCAGACGGGCTCGTAGGCGATCACGATGGTCTCGGCCTGGTCGGCCGGGACGTCCTGCAGACCACCGTCCACCTGGGCGAGGGTGTGGGCGACCTGGTTGCCGGCCTTGCGGACGTCGAGGCCCTCGCCGACGCACAGGATCGGGGTGAGGCCGTTGCGGAAGGCGGCCTTGACCTTGGCGTTGCAGAGCTCGTCGGTCTCGCCGTGGTACTGGCGGCGCTCGCTGTGGCCGACGGCCACGTACGAGCACTTCAGCTTCGAGAGCATCGGGCCGGAAATCTCGCCGGTGTAGGCGCCGGAGTCCTGCGCCGAGACGTCCTGGGCGCCGTACTTGAGCTTCAGCTTGTCGCCCTCGACCAGCGTCTGGACCGAGCGCAGGTCGGTGAAGGGCACCAGGACCGCGACCTCGACGGCGTCGTAGTCCTTGTCGGTGAGGCCGAAGGAGAGCTTCTGGGCGTGGGCGATGGCCTCAAGGTGGTTGAGGTTCATCTTCCAGTTGCCCGCCATCAGCGGGATGCGCGTGGTCATGCGGGGTCAGACCTCCAGTGCAGCGATGCCGGGGAGCGTCTTGCCCTCGAGGTACTCGAGGGAGGCGCCGCCGCCGGTAGAGATGTGGCCGAAAGCGTTCTCGTCGAAGCCGAGCGTACGCACGGCCGCGGCGGAGTCGCCGCCGCCGACCACGGTGAACGCAGGGCTGTCGACGAGGGCCTGCGCGATCGCGCGGGTGCCGCCGGCGTAGTCGGGGTGCTCGAAGACGCCCACCGGGCCGTTCCAGAAGACGGTCCCGGCGTCGGCGATCTTCGAAGCGTACAGCTCGCGGGTCTTGGGGCCGATGTCCAGGCCCTCCTTGTCGGCGGGGATCTTGTCCGCGTCGACGGTGACGTACTCGGCCGGGGTCTTGCCCTTGAGGTCGGGGAAGTCCGCGGAGGCGAGGATGTCGACCGGCAGGAGCAGCTCGACGCCGCTCGCCTCGGCCCGGGCCATGTACTCCTTGACCTTCTCCACCTGGTCCTTCTGGAGCAGGGAGATGCCGACCTCGTGGCCCTTGGCGTACAGGAAGGTGTACGCCATGCCGCCGCCGATCAGCAGGCGGTCGGCCTTGCCGAGCAGCTCGTCGATGACGGCGAGCTTGTCGGAGACCTTGGCGCCGCCCAGGACGACGACGTAGGGGCGCTTGACCTCGGCGGTCAGCTTCTTCAGGACGCCGACCTCGGTGGCGATCAGGAACCCGGCCGCGTGCGGGAGGCGCGCGGGCAGGTCGAACACCGAGGCGTGCTTGCGGTGGACGGCGCCGAAGCCGTCGCCGACGTAGACGTCGGCCAGCTCGGCGAGCTGGTCGGCGAAGGCGCCGCGCTCGGCGTCGTCCTTGGACGTCTCGCCGGGGTTGAAGCGCAGGTTCTCGAGGACCGCGACCTGGCCGTCGGCGAGCTTGGCGACGGTCTCCCGGGCCGAGGCGCCGACGGTGTCGGTGGCGAAGGCCACCTCGGCGCCGAGCAGTTCGCCGAGCCGCTTGGCGGCCGGGGCGAGCGAGCAGGCCGGGTCCGGGGCGCCCTTCGGGCGGCCCAGGTGCGAGGCGACGACCACGCGGGCGCCGGCTTCGGCGAGCTTCGCGATGGTCGGCTGCACGGCGCGGATGCGGCCGTCGTCGGTGATCTCGTCACCGGCGAGCGGCACGTTGAGGTCCGCGCGCACGAAGACCCTCCTGCCGGAGACGCCCTCGGCGAGGAGTTCGTCGATCGTCTTCATCTGTTTCTACTCCTTGTCCCCCGGAACGGGCGGTGCCGGTGCGGGGTGGGTGGGACAGGCAAGCAACAGGGCCCGTACAACGCTTCATCGCGCTGCGCGGACCCTGTGCTCACATCATCGTGTTCGGCTTCGGTGCCCGACGAACCTTAGAGCTGGCCGCCGACGAAGACGGTGAGGTCGACGAGGCGGTTGGAGTAGCCCCACTCGTTGTCGTACCAGCCGACGACCTTGACCTGCTTGCCCTGAACCATCGTCAGGGAGGAGTCGAACGTGCAGGAGGCGGGCCAGTTCACGATGTCGGAGGAGACGATCGGGTCCTCGGTGTAGTCCAGGATGCCCTTCAGCTGGCCCTCGGCGGCCTTCTGGAAGGCGGCGTTGATCTCGTCCTTGGTGGCCTCGCGGTCCAGTTCGATGACGAGGTCGGTGACCGAGCCGGTGGGGACCGGGACGCGCATGGCGATGCCGTCCAGCTTGCCCTTCAGCTGCGGGAGGACCAGGGCGGTGGCCTTGGCGGCACCGGTGGAGGTCGGGATGATGTTCTCGGCGGCGGCGCGGGCGCGGCGCAGGTCCGAGTGCGGGAAGTCCAGGATGCGCTGGTCGTTCGTGTACGCGTGGACCGTGGTCATCATGCCCTTGACGATGCCGAAGTTCTCGTCGAGGACCTTGGCCATGGGCGCCACGCAGTTGGTGGTGCAGGAGGCGTTGGAGATGACGTGGTGCTTCGCCGCGTCGTACTTGTCCTGGTTGACGCCCATCACGATGGTGATGTCCTCGTCCTTGGCCGGGGCCGAGATGAGGACCTTCTTCGCGCCGGCGGCGAGGTGCTTGGCGGCGTCGGCCTTCTTCGTGAAGATGCCGGTCGACTCGATGACGATGTCGGCGCCCAGTTCGCCCCAGGGGAGGTTCGCGGGGTCGCGCTCGGCGAAGGTCTTGAAGGTGTTGCCGCCGACCGTGATGGTGTCCTCGGTGTGCGTGACCTCCTGCTGGAGGCGGCCGAGGATGCTGTCGTACTTGAGGAGGTGCACCAGGGTGGCGTTGTCCGTCAGGTCGTTGACACCGACGATCTCGATGTCCGCCCCCTGCTCCAGGAGAGCTCGGAAGTAGTTGCGGCCAATGCGGCCAAAACCGTTGATTCCTACGCGGATCGTCACGAACCGATCTCCTCGTTGGTGCGCCGGTCTGTGCGCCGGCGAGCTGTAATGGGATGTCCCCGACCGCTTACGACCCTACCTCTCCGTGAGCTTGCGAGTGACATCGTCCAGGGGCTGACACACCCCGGGGGCCCGCACCGGAAGGGCGGTGCGGGACCTCCGGGGCCTCGGCCCCTGTGACGCAGGGTGAGCGGCGGCCGGGCCTTCGATCAGTGGTGCAGCGAACGGAGCGCCTTACCGATCAGTACGGCGCGGTCCCGGGCCGTCGGCAGGTGCTCCAGACCGAATCCGAGCAGGACGGTGTTACGCGTGGTGACCGACGCGTAGGACTTGAACAGCTCGCCGGAGAGGGACCAGTCGCCCGGAACCCCGGGGCTTCCGGCCGGTCCGGCCTGCACCGTCCAGGCTCCCAGGGAGCCCTCGAAACCGTCAGTGGTCTGGTCCACTGACCGGACGGACAGGCGCGCGTCGTCGAGGAAGACCCCCCGGCCGCCCTCGCTCCCGTCGGTGATGTACGAGAAGGAGAGCTCGACCGTCTTCCCCGCGTAGGCGCTCAGGTCGAAGGAGACCTGCTTCCAGCCGTCGGAGGAGCCGGTGAAGCTGTGCCACGCCCCGCTGCTGCCCTGCGCGGTGCAGCCGTCGCTGCCGAGGGTCAGGTAGCGGCCCAGGAACGGGTGGCCGCCCAGGAAGAAGCCGGCGGCGCAGTCCGTCGGGACCTCGGAGCGGGTCAGGCCGCCGGCCTCGGGCAGCGTGGTCCAGTCGTCCGCGCCGGCGGTGCGGGCCTCCAGGACCGCGTGGTCGTAGCCGGGCTCGGTGTTCCAGTGGAGGGCGGCCTTGAGCTGCGGCCGGTCGGCCGCGGTGGCCTGGGTGAGGTCGATGGTGCGGGTCAGCCGCTTCCAGTCGTCGTCGGCGTGGGCGGCCGCGGCCATCCCGGTGCCGGCGTACGGGGCGTAGGGGTTCACGACCCCGGCGTAGCTGCCGCCCTGCGCGCTCTTGAACTGCGGGAACTGCGCCGGGGGCAGGGCCTCGGAGGTCACCGTGTACGCCCCGGGGGTGTCCAGCGGGTTGCCCGCCGCGTCGCCTACGGCCCCCCGGGCGCCGGCCAGGGCCCCGGCACCGGTGAAGCCGGTGGCGCCGCGGGCTCCGGCGCGGCCGTACGCGCCGAGCCAGTACTGGCTGAAGTCGTCGGTCAGGGCGGGCCCGACCCGGGCGCTGCCGCCCGCCAGTTCGCCGGCCTCGATCAGCCGGCCGCCCTCGTTGAGGAAGTCGCGCACGGCGAGCTGGGTGGGGCCGCCGGGGACGGCGGCACCGGTGTAGTGGACGGCGGTGCGGAAGTGGGAGAGGACGCCGAGGTGGTGCGGGGCGCCGCGCTCGGCCGCGTCCCAGACGGCCGCGGACCGGCCGGCCGCGCGCAGGGCGTCGACGTAGGTCTGCGCGTGCCGGGCCGTGGCGCCCTCCTCGGCGATCACCAGCACGTCGGCGCGCGGCCGCTCGGCGACCGTGTACGTGAAGTGCTCGCTGGAGACCTGCCGGCCGGACTCGTCGCGGCCGGTGAACCAGACCTCGACGCGGTCGCCGGGCCCGGCGCCGTCCACCTTCGCCCGGTACTGGTCGAACCAGTTGTTGTCCTCGCCGCCGTAGACGGAACCGCCCTTCCAGGCGTGCAGCCCGTCGCCGTGCGTACGGCCGCCGTTGATGCGGTAGGCGAGCCGCTTGTCCTTCAGCGCCTTGCGGGCCGTGACGGAGACCGCCTGGTCCTGGCCGCGGGCCGCGTAGGAGGTGGTGAAGGGGTCGAGGGTGAAGTCGGCGGCGGTCAGGCCCACCGGGGACGTGGGGCGGTCGGGGCGGGCGGCGCTCTCGGCGACGGCGAGGGCGAAGGGGACGTTCTTGGCGAACTCGGCCTGGATCAGCTTCTCGTCGTCGGGGAAGGTGAAGCCGGAACGGCAGTCCTCGGGCCGCCAGCGGTCGTTCGGATCGCCGGCGGAGGCCGTCTGGCAGGTCGTCATCTCCGGCGTGAACATCATGATGCCGTTGACGTTGGAAGCGTGGCCGTCGGCCTCGCCGTTGGTGGTGTACAGCTCCGACGACAGCTGCGGGTGGTAGCCGGGGACGGCCGGGTTCTCCGGGGTGCCGGCCAGCGCCTTGTAGGCGACGTCGTCCGGGGTGCCGGTGGCCACCTGCCAGCCCACGCCGTAGAGCAGCAGCTCGGCGGCGGAGTGGTAGTTGACGGCGTACCGGAAGCCGATGCGCTTCTGGAACCGGTCGAGGGCGACGGTCTCGGGTTCGGAGGAGGCCCGGGGGCCGCGGTAGGTCTCGCTCGACGGGTTCGGCGAGGAACCCTCGTTGTCGTAGCCCCACTTGTAGGCGAAGTTCCGGTTGAGGTCGACGCCGTCCCCGGTGGTGATCTTCCCGTCGCCGTTGTTGTCGTGCAGGTTCTTGCGCCACAGCCGCTTGCCGTCGGGGGCGTGGGTGTAGTCGTACCCGTCGGGGTTGGCGGAGAGCAGGAACCACAGCTCGGTGGAGTCCACCAGTGCGGTGATCCGCGGGTCCTTGGCGTAGTTGTCGAGCGTGTGGTGCATCAGCCGCCGGGTCATCTCCGGGGTGATCCACTCGCGGGCGTGCTGGTTGGACATGTAGAGCACGGACGGCTTCCGGCCGTCGCGGGTGCGGTCGGCGTCCTTGGTGACCTTCAGCGCGAGGATGTCCTTGCCCTGGACGGTCTTGCCGATGGAGACGACCTTGGTGAGGGCCGGGTGGTCCCGGGCCGTCTCGAGGATCTCCTCCTGGAGGCCGCCCTTGCCGCTGTACGGGCGGAAGACCCCGTCGCCGGGGGCCTGCGCGCGGGCCGACTCCGCCACCTGCCGCTCGGCGAGGCGGATCCCGCGGGCGGAGAGCTGCCCGGCCTGGGCGGGGGTGAGGATCAGCTCGACGCGGGCGGTGCCCGTCTGCGGGGCGCGCTCGGTGAGCTCGTGGGCGTCCTGGCCGGCGGCGAGGACGAGCGGGATCTGCTCCTTCGTGACGTCGGCCTCGTAGACGCGTACGTCATCGGTGTCGGTGTCGGCGCCCGGTGCGGTGTCCGCCGCGGGGCGCGCGTGGGCCGCCGGGAGGGCGGCGAGGGTGGTCCCTAAGAGGAGTGCGCCGGCGGCGAGGATCGATCTCGTGAGGTGCCTCATGTGCCCCCCTGGGCGTCGTCAGCCACGAAAGCGAAAGCGTGTGCACGACAGGCTCACGAGAGCCCATGTTCATGTCAATGGGGCCTCGTGGGAATGAGCCGCCGCGCGGCAGGGGCCGGCACGTGACGCGGTCTGCGACGTGCGGGCCCCTGCCGTGCGGCGTACGGGCAGCAGGGCTGCCGGTGCGGGGCGCGGCCGGGGCGGCCGGGCGGTGCCTGGCCGACGACCTGGTCGCTAGCCGGCCAGGTTGTCGGCCAGATCCTCGCTGAGGTTCGACTCGGTGCCGGGGATCCCGAGGTCCTGGGCCCGCTTGTCGGCCATCGCCAGCAGGCGCCGGATCCGGCCGGCGACCGCGTCCTTGGTCAGCGGCGGGTCGGCGAGCGCGCCGAGCTCCTCCAGGGAGGCCTGCTTGTGCTCCATGCGCAGCCGGCCCGCGGCGGCGAGGTGCTCGGGGACCTCCTCGCCGAGGATCTCCAGGGCGCGCTGGACGCGGGCCCCGGCGGCCACGGCGGCCCGCGCCGAGCGGCGCAGGTTGGCGTCGTCGAAGTTGGCGAGGCGGTTCGCGGTGGCGCGGACCTCGCGGCGCATCCGCCGCTCCTCCCAGGCCAGCACCGACTCGTGGGCGCCGAGCCGGGTCAGCAGGGCGCCGATCGCGTCGCCGTCGCGGACCACGACCCGGTCCACCCCGCGCACCTCGCGCGCCTTGGCGGCGATGGAGAGCCGGCGGGCGGCGCCCACCAGGGCCAGGGCCGCCTCCGGGCCGGGGCAGGTGACCTCCAGGGAGGAGGACCGGCCCGGCTCGGTGAGCGAGCCGTGGGCCAGGAAAGCACCGCGCCAGGCCGCCTCGGCGTCACAGGTGGCCCCGGAGACCACCTGCGGGGGCAGACCCCGGATGGGGCGGCCCCGGCCGTCCACGAGCCCCGTCTGGCGGGCCAGCTGGTCGCCCCCGGCCACGACGCGGACGACGTACCGGCTGCCGCGGCGCAGGCCGCCAGGGGCCATGACCACCAGGTCCGACGAGTGGCCGAAAATCTCCAGGATGTCCTTGCGCAGGCGCCGGGCGGCGATCCCGGTGTCCAGCTCCGCCTCGATGACGATCCGGCCGCTCACCAGGTGCAGCCCGCCCGCGAACCGAAGGATCGCCGAGACCTCCGCCTTCCTGCAGCAGGTCCGGGTGACGGGGAGCCGGGAGATCTCATCCTTCACCGCTGGCGTCATCGCCATGGGCCGATCCTTCCATGCATCCGAAAAATACGGTCGTACGCGGCGGCGAGCAGCTCCGGGTCGTGCTTCGGGGAGCCGTCCTCCCTGGCCACCGGCGCCAGCTCGACCGCGGCGCCGAAGCGCTGCGCGGCATCGGCGAGGGACTCGCGGTCGGGCACGGCGGCCTGGTCGGCCAGCACCACGTCCAGGGCGAGTTTAGGGGCGTGTCGGGCCAAAACCTCCAAATGACGCTGCGGAGAGAAGCCCTCTGTTTCGCCGGGCTGCGGAGCCAGGTTCAGTGAGAGGACCCGCCGGGCCTTGGTCTCCATCAGCGCGTCGAGCAGCTCCGGCACCAGCAGGTGCGGGATCACGGACGAGAACCAGGATCCGGGGCCCAGTACCACCCAGTCCGCGTCCAGGACCGCGGCGACCGCCTCGGGCACGGCCGGCGGATCGCCCGGCACGACGTGCACGGACAGCACCTCGCCGGGGGTGGTGGCGACGGTGGCCTGCCCGCGGACGGTGTCGACGTCCGCGGGCCGGGCCGGATCGTGGCCCCTGACCATGGCCTGGAGCTCCAGCGGCACCGCCGACATCGGCAGCACCCGGCCCTGCGCGCCCAGCAGCCGGCCGACCAGGTCCAGGGCCTGGACGGGGTCGCCGAGCTGCTCCCACAGGGCCACGATCAGCAGGTTGCCCACCGCGTGCTCGTGGAGGGCGCCCGCCGACTGGAAGCGGTGCTGGATGACGCGGGCCCAGGTCTGGCCCCAGTCGTCGTCGCCGCACAGGGCGGCCAGTGCCTTGCGGAGGTCGCCGGGCGGGAGCACGCCGAGCTCCTCGCGCAGCCGGCCGCTGGAGCCGCCGTCGTCGGCGACGGTGACCACGGCCGTGAGCTCGCCGGTGATCCGGCGCAGGGCGGCCAGGGAGGCCGACAGCCCCATGCCGCCGCCGAGGGCGACGACCTTGGGGGCGGCCCCCTTGGAGGCCGCGCCGCGGCGCGGCGCGGTGCGGCCGGCGATGTCCTCGCCCCGCCCCGAGGTGAGGCGGCGCAGGCGGCGCAGCCTCAGGGTACGTCCGGTCACTCGCGCCCCATGTCCCGGTGGACCACGACGGTCTCGACCCCTTCGGAGGCGAGGCGGGCGGCGAGCTTCTCGGACATGGCGACGCTGCGGTGCTTGCCGCCCGTGCAGCCGACGGCGATGGTCACGTACCGCTTGCCCTCGCGGCGGTAGCCGGCGGCGATGAGCTGGAGCAGCTCCGTGTAGCGGTCCAGGAACTCCTTGGAGCCGGGCTGGCTGAAGACGTAGCCCGACACCTCCGGGTTGAGGCCGGTGAAGGGGCGCAGCTCCGGCACCCAGTGCGGGTTGGGGATGAAGCGGCAGTCGACGACGAGGTCGGCGTCGACGGGCAGGCCGTACTTGTAGCCGAAGGACATGACGGTGGCCCGCAGTTCGGGCTCCTCGTCGCCGGCGAACTGGGCGTCCATCTTGGCCCGCAGCTCGTGCACGTTCAGGCTGGAGGTGTCGATCACCAGGTCGGCGTCGCCGCGCAGCTCGCGCAGCAGGTCGCGCTCGGCGGCGATGCCGTCGACGATGCGGCCGTCGCCCTGGAGGGGGTGCGGGCGGCGGACCGACTCGAAGCGGCGCACCAGGGCCTCGTCGGAGGACTCCAGGAACACGATGCGCCGGGTCACCCCGCGCAGCTCGAGGTCGGCGAGGGACTCGCGGAGGGCGTCGAAGAACTGGCGGCCGCGGACGTCGACGACGACGGCGATCCGCGCCACGTTGCCCTGCGAGCGGGCGCCGAGCTCCACCATCGTGGGGATCAGCGCCGGCGGAAGGTTGTCCACGACGAACCAGCCGAGGTCCTCCAGGCACTTCGCCGCGGTGCTGCGGCCGGCCCCGGACATCCCGGAGATGATCACCAGCTCGGGGATGGCGGCCTCGGCGGTCTCGCCGGGCTCCAGTGTCGTGCCCGTACTCACCTGTGCTCCGTCTCGGTCGTACTCGGTCTCGTGCTCGGTCATCGGTCGGTCCCCCGTTCGGACGATGTCCCCCGGCCGGCGCCGGGAGGTGCCCCCACCGCCGGCGCGGGGGTCTCATCCTCAATGATCTCTCCTGTCGCCGTGTTGACGGCAGGAGCGGCGGGGGCCGCCTGGGCGAGGGACGCGGCCACGGCCTCGGCCGTCTTGCGCCCTATGCCCGGGACCTCGCAGATCTCGTCGATTGTCGCCTGCCGGAGCCGCTTCACCGAACCGAAGTGCTTGATGAGGGCCTGCTTGCGCGTGTCGCCGAGCCCGGGCACCTCGTCCAGCGGCCCGGCCTTGAGCCGTTTGCCGCGCTTGCTGCGCTGGTACTGGATGGCGAACCGGTGGGCTTCGTCGCGCACCCGCTGGAGCAGGTACAGGCCCTCGCTGGTCCGGGGCAGGACGACGGGGTCGTCCTCGCCGGGCAGCCAGACCTCCTCCAGCCGCTTGGCCAGCCCGCACACGGCGACGTCGTCGATGCCGAGCTCCTCCAGGGCCCGCCGGGCGGCGGCCACCTGCGGCTGTCCGCCGTCGACGACGACGAGCTGGGGCGGGTAGGCGAAGCGCTTGGGGCGCCCGTCGTCCTGCGCCTGCGCCTCCTCCCCCTCCTCGGGGGCCCACTCGCCGGTCTTCAGCTTCTCCTGGAGGTAGCGGCGGAAACGGCGGGAGACGACCTCGTGCATGGAGCGGACGTCGTCCTGGCCCGCGAAGGACTTGATCTGGAAGCGCCGGTACTCGCTCTTGCGGGCGAGCCCGTCCTCGAAGACGACCATGGAGGCCACCACGTCGTCGCCCTGGAGGTGCGAGATGTCGAAGCACTCGATGCGCAGCGGGGCGCTGTCGAGGTCGAGGGCCCCGGCGATCTCCTCCAGGGCCCGGGAGCGGGTGGTCAGGTCGGCGGCGCGCTTCGTCTTGTGCAGGGCCAGGGCCTGGAGGGCGTTGCGGTGGACGGTCTCCATCAGGGCCTTCTTGTCCCCGCGCTGCGGCACGCGCAGGCTCACCTGGGAGCCGCGCCGCGCGGCCAGCCACTGGCCGAGGGCGGCCTCGTCCTCGGGCAGGGCCGGGACCAGCACCTCCTTGGGGACGGCCTCGCCGGTCTCCTCCCCGTACAGCTGCTGGAGGGCGTGCTCGACGAGCCCGGCGGTGTCGACCGCCTCGACCTTGTCGGTGACCCAGCCGCGCTGGCCGCGGACCCGGCCGCCGCGCACGTGGAAAATCTGTACGGCCGCCTCCAGCTCGTCCTCGGCGACGGCGATCAGATCGGCATCGGTGGCATCCGCGAGCACGACTGCGTTCTTCTCCATGGCGCGGCGCAGCGCCCCGATGTCGTCGCGCAGCCGGGCCGCCTTCTCGTACTCCATCTCCTCGGCGGCCTCGTGCATCTGCTGCTCGAGCCGGGAGAGGTGGGCGCCCGTCCGTCCGGCCATGAACTCGCAGAAGTCCTCGGCCAGTTCCCGGTGCTCCTCGGCGCTGACCCGGCCGACGCAGGGCGCGGAGCACTTGCCGATGTAGCCGAGCAGGCAGGGGCGGCCGATCTGGGCGGACCGCTTGAACACCCCGGCCGAGCAGGTCCGCACCGGGAACACCCGGAGCATCAGGTCGACGGTCTCGCGAATGGCCCAGGCATGCGCGTACGGCCCGAAGTACCGCACGCCCTTCCTCTTGGGCCCGCGCATGACCTGGACCCGCGGGAACTCCTCGTTCATGGTCACGGCGAGGGAGGGATAGCTCTTGTCGTCCCGGTACTTCACGTTGAACCGGGGGTCGTACTCCTTGATCCAGGAGTACTCCAGCTGGAGCGCCTCGACCTCGGTGGACACCACGGTCCACTCGACGGAGGCGGCCGTGGTGACCATCGTGGCCGTACGGGGGTGCAGCCCGGCCACGTCCTGGAAGTAGTTCGCCAGGCGCTGGCGCAGGCTTTTGGCCTTCCCGACGTAGATGACCCGGCGGTGCTCGTCACGGAATCGGTAGACGCCCGGGGAGTCGGGGACCTGTCCCGGCTGGGGACGGTAGCTGGAAGGGTCGGCCATGCCGCCACCCTACTGTCGCCCACCGACAACCCACACGCCCCGCGCCCCGGCCAGGTGCGCGGGGAACGGCGCGCACAGCCCCCGGCGCGGCATCCTGGGGATCGCCTGGGACCGGGACCGGCCGGGGCGGCCTCAGCCCGCGATCAGCTTGCCGCCCTCGGCCCGGACCGGGACTGCGGGCAGCGCTTCGGTGGCCGGGCCGCGCAGCACCTTGCCGGTGGCCACGTCGAAGCGGCTGCCGTGGCAGGGGCAGTTGCCCTGCCCCTCGACGATCTTGTCCAGGACGCAGCCGGCGTGCGTGCACTGGGCGCTGAACGCCGTGTACTGGCCCTCGGCCGGGCAGCTGACGACGAGCTTCTTCTCCCGGTACAGCTTCGCGCCGCCGACCGGCACGTCGGCCGCGGTGCCCAGCTCCACCGGGGCGGTGGGGACGGCCGGGGAGCCGGCGCCGCTGTTGGTCTCGGTGGAGCAGGCGGTGAGCGCCGCACCGGCCCCGGCGGCCCCGACGATCGCTGCGGCGCCCTTGAGCACGGTACGGCGGGCGGCGGACTGCGGCGCGGGCATGCGGTTCTCCTGGCGTGAGGGTTTTAGGCCCATCCGACGATACCGGCGGTGGATGGGATACCTTCCCCGGCGTGATCGTCGTCGGTGGAGAGGCCCTGATCGACCTCGTGCCCGTGGCGCAGCCGCCGGGTGCGCTGCTGCCACGGCCCGGCGGGGGCCCGTACAACACGGCCGTGGCGCTGGGCCGTCTCGGCGCCGAGGTCGCCTTCTGCTCGCGGGTCTCGTCCGACGGTTTCGGCGAGAGCCTGCTGGCGGGGCTGCGGGCGGCCGGGGTGGACTGCTCGCTGGTGCAGCGCGGCCCGGAGCCCACCACGCTGGCCGTGCCCTCGCTGGGCCCGGACGGCTCGGCGGCCTACGGCTTCTACGTGGAGGGCACTGCGGACCGGCTGTTCCGGCTGCCCGAGGCGCTGCCGCGCGAGGCCCGGGCGCTGGCGCTCGGCACCTGCTCGCTCGTGCTGGAGCCGGGCGCGAGTGCGTACGAGGCCCTGCTGCGCCGGGAGTCCCGGCGCGGGCTGCTGACCCTGCTGGACCCGAACGTGCGCCCGGCTCTGATAGCGGATCCGGCGGCGTACCGGGCCCGGTTCCTGGGCTGGCTGCCGTCGGTGTCGGTGCTCAAGCTGTCGCAGGACGACGCCGACTGGCTCGGCGGGCGGGTGGCGGACTGGCTGGCGGCGGGGCCGTCGGCGGTGGTGCTCACCCGCGGGGCGCAGGGGATGAGCGTGTGGACGCGGGAGGGCGGGCGGTACTCGGTGCCCTCGCCGGCGGTGGCCGTGGCGGACACGATCGGTGCGGGCGACACGGTCAGCGCGGCGCTGCTGCACCGTCTGGCGGGCCCGGGCGGCGGCCCCGGCGGCGCGGTGGACTGGCCGGAGGTGCTGGCCCATGCGGCCCGCGCGGCGGCGCTGACCTGTACCCGGACGGGAGCCGAGCCGCCGTACGCGGCCGAGCTCGGCTGAGCGCGGCCCGGCCCGGAGGGTGTACCCGTGGCCGCCCTGCCTCTGCCTCTGCCTCTGCCCGAGGGTGGGTGTCCCCCCGGGCAGGGGCAGGGCGGCCGGCGCTGTGCTGCGTTGCCCGCAGCGGCTGCGGCTACGCCTTGCGGGCGCGGGCCGCGGTCTTCTTGGCCGGGGCGGTCTTCCGGGCCGCCGTGGTCTTCCGGGCGGTCGTCTTCTTCGCCGGGGCAGCGGCCGGGGCCGCGTCGGAGATCCGCTCCGCCCCGAGGATGTCGCGCAGGAACTTGCCGGTGTGGCTCGCGCCCACGGACGCCACCTGCTCCGGGGTGCCCTCGGCGACGACGAGTCCGCCGCCGTAGCCGCCCTCCGGGCCCATGTCGATGACCCAGTCCGCGGTCTTGATGACGTCCAGGTTGTGCTCGATGACGATCACCGAGTTCCCCTTGTCGACCAGCCCCGACAGCACCTTGATCAGCTTCGAGATGTCCTCGAAGTGCAGGCCGGTCGTCGGCTCGTCCAGGACGTAGACGGTCCGGCCCGTCGACCGCTTCTGGAGCTCCGACGCCAGTTTCACGCGCTGCGCCTCACCGCCCGAGAGCGTCGGCGCGGACTGGCCGAGCCGGACGTACCCGAGGCCGACCTCGGTCAGGGTCTTCAGGTGCCGGGCGATCGTCGGGACGGCCTCGAAGAACTCCAGCGCCTCCTCGATCGGCATGTTGAGGACCTCGGCGATGGACTTGCCCTTGTAGTGGACCTCCAGCGTCTCCCGGTTGTACCGGGCCCCGTGGCAGACCTCGCACGGGACGTAGACGTCCGGCAGGAAGTTCATCTCGATCTTGATGGTGCCGTCGCCGGAGCAGTTCTCGCACCGGCCGCCCTTGACGTTGAAGGAGAAGCGGCCCGGCAGGTAGCCGCGCACCTTCGCCTCCATCGTCTCCGCGAACAGCTTGCGGATGTTGTCGAAGACGCCCGTGTACGTGGCCGGGTTGGACCGCGGGGTGCGGCCGATCGGCGACTGGTCGACGTGCACGACCTTGTCGACGAGGTCGTCGCCATCGACCCGGGTGTGCCGTCCCGGGACCGAGCGGGCGCCGTTCAGCTCGCGCGCCAGGTGCGTGTACAGGATGTCGTTGACCAGCGTCGACTTGCCCGAGCCCGACACGCCCGTGACCGCCGTGAGCACGCCCAGCGGGAAGGAGACGTCGATGTCCCGCAGGTTGTTCTCCTTGGCCCCGTGGACCGTGAGCTTGCGGTCCCCGTCGACGGGCCGGCGCACGTCCGGCACGGCGATGGACTTCTTGCCGGACAGGTACTGCCCGGTCATCGAGGCGCTGTTGTCCAGGAGCTCCTTGAGCGAGCCGCTGTGCACGACCTTGCCGCCGTGCTCGCCGGCGCCCGGGCCGATGTCGACGACCCAGTCGGCGGTCTTGATGGTGTCCTCGTCGTGCTCGACGACGATCAGGGTGTTGCCCATGTCGCGCAGCCGGATGAGCGTCTCGATCAGCCGGTGGTTGTCCCGCTGGTGCAGGCCGATGGAGGGCTCGTCCAGCACGTACAGCACGCCGACCAGGCCGGAGCCGATCTGGGTGGCCAGCCGGATGCGCTGGGCCTCGCCGCCCGAGAGGGTGCCGGCGGCACGGTTCAGCGACAGGTAGTCGAGGCCCACGTCGACGAGGAAGCGGAGCCGCTCGTTGACCTCCTTCAGGACCCGCTCGGCGATCTTCTTGTCGCGGGCGTCGAGCCGGAGCCGGCCCAGGAAGTCCGCGCACTCGCTGATCGACATCGCGGCGACCTCGGCGATGGACTTCTCCATCACCGTCACCGCGAGCACGATCGGCTTGAGCCGGGTCCCCTCGCAGGTGGGACAGGGCACCTCGCGCATGTAGCCCTCGAAGCGCTCGCGGCTGGCGTCGCTCTCGGACTCCGCGTGCCGGCGCCGGACGAACGGCACGGCGCCCTCGAAGGCGGTCGTGTACGCGCGCTCGCGCCCGTAGCGGTTGCGGTAGCGGACCTCGATCTGCGTCTTGTGCCCGTACAGCAGGGCCTTCCTGGCCCGCTGCGGCAGCCCGGCCCACGGGATGTCCGTACGGAAGCCCAGCTCGCCGGCGAGGGCTCCGATGAGCCGCTGGAAGTAGTCCTTGGTGTGGCCGAGCGACCACGGCGAGACGGCTCCCTCGTCCAGGGACTTCATCTCGTCGGGGACGATCAGCTCCGGGTCCACCTCCATGCGGGTGCCGATGCCGGTGCACTCGGGGCAGGCGCCGAAGGGCGAGTTGAAGGAGAAGGAGCGCGGCTCCAGCTCCTCGAAGGACAGGTCGTCGTACGGGCAGTAGAGGTGCTCGGAGAACATCCGCTCGCGCTCGGGGTCGTCCTCGGGGAGGTCGACGAAGTCCAGGATCACCATGCCGCCGGAGAGGCCGAGGGCCGTCTCCACGGAGTCGGTGAGCCGGCGCTTGGCGCTGTCCTTGACGGTGAGGCGGTCGACGACCACCTCGATGGTGTGCTTCTCCTGCTTCTTCAGCGTCGGCGGCTCGGAGAGCTGGATGGTCTTCCCGTCCACCCGGGCCCGGCTGTAGCCCTTGGTCTGGAGGTCCGCGAAGAGGTCGACGAACTCGCCCTTGCGCTCGCGCACCAGCGGCGAGAGCACCTGGAAGCGGCTGCCCTCGGGCAGCGCGAGCACCTTGTCGACGATCGCCTGCGGCGACTGCCGCGAGATCGGGCGGCGGCACTCGGGGCAGTGGGGCTTGCCGATGCGCGCGAAGAGCAGGCGGAGGTAGTCGTAGACCTCGGTGATCGTGCCGACCGTCGAGCGCGGGTTGCGCGAGGTCGACTTCTGGTCGATCGAGACCGCCGGGGAGAGGCCCTCGATGAAGTCCACGTCGGGCTTGTCCATCTGGCCCAGGAACTGGCGGGCGTACGACGAGAGCGATTCGACGTAGCGGCGCTGGCCCTCGGCGAAGATCGTGTCGAAGGCCAGGGAGGACTTGCCGGACCCGGACAGACCGGTGAAGACGATGAGCGCGTCGCGGGGCAGGTCGAGCGAGACGTTCTTCAGGTTGTGCTCGCGAGCGCCACGAACGATGAGTCGGTCGGTCACGCCGGTCCGCACCTTTCTTGAGAGAGCGGGGGCACGGGCCCCCGTCCCAGGGTATGGGGGGCGCCTCTGCATTGGAGTCGAGCTGGTGAAGTCGGGCTCGACTTCCGAGCGTATAGCACGCGCATTCGATTTACGGCACTCCGCCGACCGCTTCACCCGTTCGTGTGGCCGGCGGCCCGGGCCACTAGGCTCGGCCCCATGACCGATCATGTGCACGACCTGCAAGTTGTACGTGAAGCCACGGAGCGGCTGCTGACCGCTGTCGCACGACTGGACAACGCCGCCCTGGCCGAGGGGTCACACCTCCCGGGCTGGACCCGCGGCCATGTGCTCGCCCACCTCTCGCGCAACGCCGACGCCCTCGTCAACGTCTTCGCCGGGCGGCCCATGTACGAGAGCGCCGCCGCCCGCGACGCGGAGATCGAGCAGGGCTCCGGCCGCCCGCTCCCGGAGCAGCTCGCCGACCTGCGCGCCAGCCACGACCGCTTCATGGCGCAGACCGAGGGCGACCAGGACTGGTCCCGCACCGTCGAGCTCCGAAACAGCGTCACGGACCTCGCCTCGAACGTACCGTTCCGCCGCCTCGTCGAGGTCGAGCTGCACCACGTCGACCTGAACGTCGGCTACGGGCTGGAGGACCTCCCGGAGGAGTTCACCGGCCGCGAGATCGACTTCCTCGCGGACCGCTGGTCCGCGCGCCCCGAGGTGCCGCCCACCGCCCTGGCCGCCGCCGACGGACGCACCTGGCGCACGGGGGCGGCCGGGGAGCCGGCCGTCACCGTCTCCGGCCCGGCCTCCGGACTGCTGGCCTGGCTGGCCGGCCGCGGCGACAAGGGCGCCTCCCTGACCACCTCGGGCGGCCCCCTCCCGACCCTCCCCCCGCTCTAGGATCAGCACATGACGTACACCGGAGCGGTCAAGGTCGGCGGTCCCGCCGACGTACACGAACTCGCGGACCTGATGATCTCCAAGGTCGCGGTGGGTCCGATGGACAACAACGCCTACCTGCTGCGGTGCCGGGCCACCGGCGAGCAGCTGCTGATCGACGCGGCCAACGAGCCCCGGACGCTGCTGAACCTGATCGGCGACGACGGCATCGCGTCCGTCGTCACCACCCACCAGCACGGCGACCACTGGCAGGCGCTGGCGGAGGTGGTCGAGGCGACCGGCGCGCGGACGTACGCCGGCGCCCTCGACGCCGAGGGCATCCCGGTGCCCACCGACGTACCCGTCGCGGACGGGGACACGATCACGGTCGGCCGGGTCGAGCTGACCGCCCGGCACCTGGTCGGGCACACCCCCGGCTCGATCGTCCTGGTCTACGACGACCCGCACGGGCACCCGCACGTGTTCACCGGGGACTGCCTCTTCCCCGGCGGCGTCGGCAACACCCACGACGACCCGAAGGCCTTCGCCAGCCTCATCGACGACGTGGAGCAGAAGCTGTTCGCCCGGCTCCCGGACGAGACCTGGGTCTACCCGGGCCACGGCAACGACACCACGCTCGGGGCCGAGCGGCCGCATCTGGCCGAGTGGCGCGAGCGCGGCTGGTAGGTCTCGGTCATCCCTTCAGGCCTGGGCACTCGTTCCGGTCGAAGATGACCGAACGCACGCCCCGGGGGCGCGGGGAGGGGTAACTGCTGCACCATGCAACAGGACCTTTCCCCGTCTCCGGTTCCCCGATCCCCCTCGATGCTGCGCCTCGCGTCGGCCGCGCTCGCCGGCACCGCCATCGAGTTCTACGACTTCTTCGTCTACGGCACGGCCGCGGCCCTGGTCCTCGGCCCGCTCTTCTTCCCGTCCTTCTCCCCGCTCGCCGGAACCCTGGCCGCCTTCGGCACGTTCGGGGTCGGCTTCCTCGCCCGCCCGCTGGGCTCGGCGCTCTTCGGGCACATCGGCGACCGGTACGGGCGGCGTCCGGTGCTGCTCGCCTCGCTGCTGCTGACCGGCCTGGCGACGGTGGCGGTCGGCTGCGTGCCCACGTACGCCTCCATCGGCCTGGCCGCGCCGGTGCTGCTGCTCGTGCTGCGCTTCCTCCAGGGCCTCGGCCTCGGCGGCGAATGGGGCGGGGCGGTCCTGGTGACCGCCGAGCACGCCCCCGAGGGGCGGCGCGGGCTGTGGTCGAGCTTCCCGCAGGTGGGCCCCTCGGTGGGCTTCCTGCTGGCCAACGGCATCACCCTGGCGCTGTCCGCGACGCTGACCGACGCCCAGTTCGCCGCGTGGGGCTGGCGGCTGCCGTTCTGGGCGGCGGGGCTGCTGGCCCTGGCCGGGCTGTGGCTGCGCCGCTCCGTCGAGGAGACCCCGCAGTTCCGTGCGCTGGCCGAGTCCGGGCAGCGGGCCGAGGCCCCGCTGTCCGAGGTGGTGCGGGGGCACTGGCGGCTGATCCTGCTCACCGGCGGGGCGCTCGCGGCGGCGTACGCGGTCTTCTACGGGGTCACCACCTGGTCCCTCGCGTACGGCACCGAGCACCTCGGGGCGGACCGCACCACGATGCTGGTCTGCGTCATGACCGGGGTGGGGATCATGGCCCTGTGGACCCCGGTGGCGGCGGTCCTCGGCGACCGCTGGGGCCGGCGCCCGCTGTGCCTGGCCGGCTGCGCGGCCTGCGCGCTGTGGATGTTCCCGTTCGTGGCCCTGCTGGAGACGGCCGACGCGGTGCCGATGGCGGTGGGCGCGGTCGGCGCGCTGCTGTGCATCGGGACGGTGCTGGCGGTGATCGGCGCGTACCTGCCGGAGCTGTACGCCCCGCGGATCCGCTGCACGGGCGCGGCCGTCGGCTACAACCTGGGCGGGGTGCTGGGCGGGGCGCTGACCCCGATCGTGGCGACGGCACTGGCGGACGGCTCCGGTCCGCCGTGGGGCGTGGCGGCCTACCTGGGCGGGATCGGGCTGGTGAGCCTGGTCTGCTTCGCGCTGCTGCCGGAGACCAACCCGGAGCGGGTGCGGCGGGCTGCGCACGCGGAAGCGGGGGCGGCCGAAGCGACCGCCCCCGTGTAGCCCCGGGCCGGGGCCTGCCGTACCGCGCCTGCGTCAGGCCCCGACGCTCTCCGGAGCCTGCTCGCCGTCCGGGCGGGCGGCGGGCACGGCGGTCGCCTCGGCGGCCGCCTGCTTCTTCGAGGCCATCAGGCTGGTGATGGTGGTGATGACGAGGACACCGCAGATGACTCCCAGGGAGACCGGGATGGAAATCTGCGGGACGTGGACCCCGGACTCGTGCAGGGCGTGGAGGACCAGCTTGACGCCGATGAAGCCGAGGATGACGGACAGGCCGTAGCTGAGGTGGACCAGCTTCTTGAGCAGGCCGCCGATCAGGAAGTACAGCTGGCGCAGACCCATCAGGGCGAAGGCGTTGGCGGTGAAGACGATGTACGGGTCCTGGGTGAGGCCGAAGATCGCGGGGATCGAGTCCAGGGCGAACAGCACGTCGGTGGTCCCGATGGCGAGCATGACCACCATCAGCGGGGTCAGGATGCGCTTGCCGTTGGTCTTGAGGAACAGCTTGGTGCCGTGGTACCGGTCGGCGACGCCGAACTTCTTCTCGATCGACTTCAGGAGGCGGTTCTCCTCGAACTCGTCCTCCTCCTCACCCGCGCGGGCCTCCTGGATGAGCTTCCAGGCGGTGTAGATCAGGAAGGCGCCGAAGAGGTAGAAGACCCAGGAGAAGGTGGTGATGATCGCGGCGCCGGCGGCGATGAAGCCCGCGCGCAGGACCAGGGCGATCAGCACGCCGACGAGCAGCACGCGCTGCTGGAGGTGCGAGGGCACCGAGAACTTCGCCATGATCAGGACGAAGACGAAGAGGTTGTCGACGCTCAGGGACTTCTCGGTGATGAAGCCGGCGAAGAACTCCTGGGAGGCCTGGGCGTTGCCGGAGTACAGCAGGCCGAGGCCGAAGAGCGCGGCGAGGACGATCCAGACGACGGTCCAGGTACCGGCTTCCTTGATCGACACGTCGTGCGGTTTGCGGCCGATGAAGAAATCGGCGCCGATGAGGATGCACAGACCGAGAATGGTCAGCACCCACACGTTCAACGAAACATCCACGGTTCAGGCCTCCGGCAGATGGCTTGGCACACAGGTCAGCGACATCGCTGCCGGAGGTCTCTTCCACCCTGGGCGGCCCCCTGGAGGCCGTGGGCCGGCGCCCCGGGACCCATGGGTCCGTACTGACGGGCACGCCGTGGCAGGAAAGCAGGAATACTCCCCTCCGCGGGCACCAGGGTACCCGCAGAGGACCGAAAAGGTAAAGGGAGGACCAAGGGATGGTCACGGGCGGGCATGGCGGCGGGCCGTGGCCACCCGCTGCAGCGCCTCCTCCAGGACCAGGCTGCCGGGCGGCGGCAGGTCCGGCTCGAAGGTCCAGTGGTGGCCGACCCACGGGTCGGCGAGGTGGTCGTCGGGCACCGGCGAGAGCCGCATCAGCGAACGCCACAGCGGGTCCAGCAGGGGCCCGTACGCCGAGGCCTCGTCCCGGTCGGCCACCAGCAGCAGGTGCACGCCGACCGCCGGGCCCTCGTCCGCGAGGTAGCGCAGTTGCGTGACGGCCCGGTCGTCGAAGCCGTGCGGGAAGTCGTGCACGATCAGCAGCTGCTCGGCCGTGTCCAGGTCGGGCGGCAGTTCCTCGGGGGCTCCGGCCCGCAGCGCCATCTGTACGAGGTCCACCCGGCGCGTCAGCCGCGCCAGGGTCTCGGAGACCCCGGCGGCCCCGGCGGCGGGCGGAGCGGCGAGCACCCCGGCGTGCACCAGCGGTCCCAGGGAGGCGGCTCCGGTCCCGGCCGCGTCGATGACGTGGACGGAGAACCGGCCGGCGGGGTGGACGGCGAGCAGCCGCGCCGCGTGCGCGACGGCCATGTCCATGGCGGCCTTGCGGAGCCGGTCGGTGTCGGTGGCCATCGCGGCCTCGGAGCCGGTGCGGCCGTTGTCGATCCACAGGCCGCGCTCCAGCGGGACCCGTACCAGCATCGGGATCCGCAGACCGGGCCGCTCCGGCAGGTGCAGGTCCCCGAGGCGGAGGGCCATCGGGGCCTCCTCGGGCAGCGCGTGCCCCTGCCAGACGGGGTTGGACCAGCGGGCGTACGCGGCCGGCAGGGCCGGTTCGACCACGTCGGACTCCGCGGCCAGCTGGGCGAGGTCCCGGTCGAGGGCGGCCTTGGCCTGGGCGGCGAGCTCCTCGCGGCGGGCCCGGGCCGCCGCCTGCGCGGGGGCGCCGGCCGCGCGGTCGCGGGGGTCCGACAGGGCCTGGTCGAGTTCGCGGTCGAGCCGGGAGTCGGCGAAGTCGCAGGCGCTGCGGTACGCCGCGACCGTCCGGGCCAGGTCCTCGAACATGCCCCAGACCTGGTTGTAGAGCCGCTCGTCCATGGACCAGCCGGAGGCGTCGCCCGCGACGGGGGCGGGCGGCTCGCCGGGCCGGCCGGGTGCGGCGGCAGCGGGTGCGGGCTCGGGCGGCTCGCCGGTGGTGCGGCGGCGGCGCGGGTGCACGTAGTCGATGGTCGGCGGCCCGCCCGCGGTGTCCGCGGGAGCGGCGGCCGCGGCGGGACCCGGCCTGTCCCCCGCGGTGTTGGCAGGGCCGGCGGCCGGGGCGGGGCCCGGCGTGCCCGGGTACGGGGCGCCGGAGACGGGGGCGGTGACCGGCTCCGGATCCGGCCGGCCCGGGACGGCGGAGCCCTGCGGCGGGGTGGGCGCGGCCGCGGCCGGTACGGGTGTGAGGGCGAGGCCGCCCTGCGCGGCCGACCCCGCCACGGCGGAGGCCAGCTCCGCGGCCGCCGGGGCGCGCAGCCCGGCGTCGGCGAGGAGCGCGGCGAGCCCGTCGGCGTAGCCCTGGCCGACGGCGCGCACCTTCCAGGCGCCCTGGCGGCGGTACAGCTCCAGGGCGACGACGGCGGTCTCCGGGTCCAGGCCGGTCAGCGCGTACCCGGCGAGCGGGTCGCCCTCCGGGCCGGCCACGGCCACGTACGGGGCGGGGACCGCCCCGAACCGGGCCGGGCCCCCGGGCGGCAGCGCGAGCAGCACCTTGACCTGGTGCACCTCGGGCCCGACGGCGTCGAGGTCGACGGCGAAGCGGTGCTCACCCGCCGCCGAGGCCGGCACCGTCAGCCCGGGCAGGGCGGGGGAGCCCGGGTGCGCCAGCGCGCCGGGCCCGGTGAGCCGTCCCCCGTCGTTGCAGGCGGCGGCCAGGGCGAGCACCGGTGCGCCCGCCGTCACCCTGATCTCCACCCGGCTCTGGGACAGGGGGTGGTTCTGCCCCCGGACCAGTTCGGCCGTCATCGTGCAGCCCTCCCCCGTGGCCTTGCTCTTCCGTTCCGCTCCGCCGTGTACTGCCTACAGGTGCGGCACGATCGCCGGCATCAGGTCCTGGAACGTGCGGCCGTTGGCCGCCGCGCCCAGGGCCGTCATCTGCCAGCCGCTGCCCGCGCGCGACACCTTGGCCATGATCTGCGCCGTGTACTGGCCGCCGCCGTCGAGGGTGTAGCGGGCCAGCTCCTGGCCGTTGGTCTCGTCGACGAGGCGGCAGAACGCGTTCTGCACTTCCTGGAACGTCTGGCCGGTGAACGAGTTCACCGTGAAGACGATCTGGTCGATGTGGACCGGGACGCGCTGGAGGTCGACGAGGATCGACTCGTCGTCCCCGCCCTGGCCGGCGCCGCCGATCAGGTTGTCGCCGGTGTGCCGGACCGAGCCGTCGTCGCTCTGGAGGTGCCGGAAGAACACCACGTCCACCGGCTGCTTCTCGGCGAACAGCACCGCCGAGGCGTCGAGGTCGACCTCCCGGGTCCGCGAGCCGAACAGGCCGCGGCGCTTGGCCGCCTGCCATCCGAGCCCCATGCGGACCGACGTCAGCGAGCCGCCGTCACCCTTCGTCAGACTGATGGCCTGACCCTTGGTCAAGTTGACCGTCACGCGCTGTCCCCTTTCCATAGCCACCCCCAGGCAGCGTGTACCTGCGGCTGTCGCCAACCCTACTGACCTCCGCGGGGGTCAGGCGAGGCCCGCTTCCTTCATCTGCCGCAGCTCCTTCTTCAGCTCGCTCACCTCGTCCCGGATCCGGGCCGCCACCTCGAACTGGAGCTCGGCCGCGGCGGCCCGCATCCGCTCGGTCATCTGCTCGATGAGCGAGGCCAGTTCCTCGGCCGGGCGGTCCGTCACCGCCACGGCGGCCTTGGCACCCTTGGCCGCCTTGCCCGGCGCGGCCTTGGCCCCGGACAGGGCGGGCACGGGTGCCTTGGCGCCCTTGCCGTCCTTCGCCTGGCGGTATGCGGTGCCGAGCAGCTGCTCGGTGTCCAGCTCCTCGCGGGCGAGGGTGGCGACGATGTCGTTGATCTTCTTGCGCAGCGGCTGCGGGTCGATCCCGTTGGCCTCGTTGTACGCGATCTGCTTCTCCCGGCGCCGGTTGGTCTCCTCGATGGCCTTCTCCATCGCCCGGGTCATCTTGTCCGCGTACATGTGGACCTGGCCGGAGACGTTGCGCGCCGCGCGGCCGATGGTCTGGATCAGCGAGGTGCCCGAGCGCAGGAAGCCCTCCTTGTCGGCGTCGAGGATCGCCACCAGGGACACCTCGGGCAGGTCCAGGCCCTCGCGCAGCAGGTTGATGCCGACCAGGACGTCGTACTTGCCGGCCCGCAGCTCGCGCAGCAGCTCGACGCGGCGCAGCGTGTCGACGTCGCTGTGCAGGTAGCGCACCGCGATGCCGAGCTCCAGGAAGTAGTCCGTGAGGTCCTCGGCCATCTTCTTGGTGAGGGTGGTGACCAGGACGCGCTCGTCCCGCTCCACCCGCTGCCGGATCTCGTGCACCAGGTCGTCGATCTGCCCCTCGGTGGGCTTGACGACGACCTCGGGGTCGACGAGGCCGGTGGGGCGGATGATCTGCTCGACGAAGCCGTCGCTGCGGGAGAGCTCGTACGGGCCGGGGGTCGCCGACAGGTAGACCGTCTGGCCGACCCGCTCCAGGAACTCCTCCCACTTCAGCGGCCGGTTGTCGAGCGCGGACGGCAGCCGGAAGCCGTGGTCGACGAGGGTCCGCTTGCGCGAGGCGTCACCCTCGTACATGGCGCCGATCTGCGGCACGGTGACGTGCGACTCGTCGATGACCAGGAGGAAGTCCTCCGGGAAGTAGTCGAGCAGGGTGTGCGGCGGGGATCCGGGCTCGCGGCCGTCCATGTGCAGCGAGTAGTTCTCGATGCCGGAGCAGGAGCCGATCTGCTGCATCATCTCCAGGTCGTACGTGGTGCGCATGCGCAGCCGCTGGGCCTCCAGCAGCTTGCCCTGCTTCTCCAGCTCCGCCAGGCGCCGGGCGAGTTCCGTCTCGATGCCGCGGATCGCGTTCTGCATGCGCTCGGGACCCGCGATGTAGTGGCTGGCGGGGAAGACGTACAGCTCGCGGTCCTCGCTGATCACCTCGCCGGTCAGCGGGTGCAGCGTGGACAGGGCCTCGATCTCGTCCCCGAACATCTCGATGCGGACGGCCAGTTCCTCGTAGACCGGGAAGATCTCCACGGTGTCGCCGCGGACCCGGAAGGTGCCGCGGGTGAAGGCCATGTCGTTGCGGGTGTACTGGATGTCGACGAAGCGGCGCAGCAGCTGGTCCCGGTCGATCTCCTCGCCGACCTTGAGCGGGACCATCCGGTCGACGTACTCCTGCGGCGTACCGAGGCCGTAGATGCAGGAGACGGACGCGACCACGACCACGTCCCGCCGGGTGAGCAGCGAGTTCGTCGCGGAGTGGCGCAGCCGCTCCACCTCCTCGTTGATCGAGGAGTCCTTCTCGATGTACGTGTCCGACTGCGGCACGTACGCCTCGGGCTGGTAGTAGTCGTAGTACGAGACGAAGTACTCGACCGCGTTGTTCGGCAGGAGCTCGCGGAACTCGTTCGCCAGCTGGGCGGCGAGCGTCTTGTTCGGCGCCATCACCAGGGTGGGCCGCTGGAGCTTCTCGATCATCCAGGCGGTCGTCGCCGACTTGCCGGTGCCGGTCGCGCCCAGCAGGACGACATCCTTCTCACCTGCGCGGATGCGCTTCTCCAGCTCGGCGATGGCCGTCGGCTGGTCACCGCTGGGCTGGTAGGAGCTGACGACCTCGAAAGGCGCCACCGTGCGTTCGATCTTCGATACGGGCCGCATGACTCCACCGTACGACCCGCCACTGACACTCACGCATTCGCACGGCCCCCGGGGCCGGCGGGCCGACGGACGGCGGACGGCCCACCGGGTCGGACGCGCCCGGTGCACCTCGCCCTTTCTGGTCCGTTTGTCGTAGTTCGGTGGCGGCCCGGTGATCTTCAACCCCATGATCGCTCCAACGGACACCGCAGTCGCCCCGCGGCGGCAACGGCTGCCGCTCTGCGCCCGTTTGACGCCGTAACAGGGTTCACGACCCGAGGAGAACGCACATGTACGTCCGACCCTCCGCAGCGGCCGCCGCCGCATTCCTGGGCTTCGCCCTCACCGCGCCGGGCGGGACGGCCGCGGCCGCCGCCGACCCCGGGTCCGCCGCCGGCCGGCCGGGGGTGCTCAGCCCCGTCGTGTACGCCCACCGGGGGGCTTCGGCGTACGCCCCGGAGAACACGCTGGCCGCGGTCGACGCGGCACTGCGCCTGGGCTTCGACTGGGTCGAGAACGACGTCCAGCGCACCGGGGACGGAGAGCTGGTCGTGATCCACGACGACACCCTGACCCGCACCACGGACGTGGAGGAGGTGTTCCCGGACCGCGCGCCCTGGCGGGTGCGGGACTTCACGGCGGCGGAGATCGCACGGCTCGACGCGGGCAGCTGGTTCGGCCCGGCGTACGCGGGCGCCCGGGTGCCGACCCTGCGGGAGTACCTGGCCCGGGTCGAGCGCAACCGGCAGCGACTGCTGCTGGAGATCAAGAAGCCGGAGCTCTACCCCGGGATCGAGAAGCAGACCCTGGAGGTGCTGGACGAGGCCGGGTGGCTGGACGAGGGGCACGTGCAGCGCCGCCTGGTCGTGCAGAGCTTCAGCGCCGACACCGTGCGCATCGTGCACGACCTGCGGCCGGACCTCGTGACGGCGTTCCTGGGCACGCCGGAGGTCGGCGACCTGCCGAAGTACGCCGAGTTCACCGACCGCATCAACCCCTGGCACACCACCATCTCGGCGGAGTGGGTGGCGGCGGTGCACGGCCTGGCGGGGGCCCACGGCAAGACGATGGGGGTGGACACCTGGATCGTGGACGACGCGGTGACCGCCCGGAAGGTCCAGGGGATGGGCGTGGACGGGATCATCACGAACGCCCCGGACGTGGTGCGGGAGGCGGTGCTCGGGGGGTTCGCCGACTGATCCGCGCCGACCGGGCCCGGTCCGGCCGGACCGGCCGGACCGGCCGGACCGGCCGCCGGGTGCGGGGCTGTCGGTGGCCGCCCGTACGGTGGAGGGGTGGACACCACCGAGCGGCCGCGCGGGCCGCACCTGGAATGGACCGTCGTCGCGAGCGGCATCGGTCCGCTGCTGCTGGCCGCCACCCCGGAGGGCCTGGTCCGGGTCGGGTTCCATGCCGGGCCGGACCGGGTCGAGCGGATGATCGACGCGCTGATATCCCGGCTCGGCGCCGACGCGCGGCGGCCGGAGCCGGGCGCGGAAGTGCTGCTCGCCGAGCCGGTGCGCCAGCTCTCCGCGTACTTCGCGGGCTCGCTGCGGCGCTTCGAGCTGCCGCTCGACTGGCGGCTGAGCTCCGGCTTCAACCGGACGGTGCTCCGGGAGCTGGACCGCTCGGTGCCGTACGGGTCGGTCGTCGGGTACGGGGAGCTGGCCGCCCGCGTCGGGCAGCCGGGCGCCGCCCAGGCCGTGGGCCACGCCATGGGGTCCAATCCGCTGCCGCTGGTGGTGGCCTGCCACCGGGTCGTGGAGAACGACGGGGGGATCGGCGGCTTCGGCGGCGGGCTGGAGACCAAGCGGGCCCTGCTGGCACTGGAGGGCGTGCTCCCGCAGCCGCTGTTCTGACGGCCCGGCACCGGGCCGGCGGGCGGGCTCCGGCAGGGCACGGAGCGGTGTTTTTCCTGTTCCGCGGGGCGGTAAGGGGTGGGAGACTGCTGCGGTGACTACTCCTGCCGTACCAGGTTCCGCCGCTCCCCCCTCCCTCCCGCCGCGCCGCCCGGGACGTCCGCAGTGAGCGCCGCGCCCGGCACCGGAACGGGCACCGGTACCGGTACCGGTCGGCCCGTCGTGGCCGTGGACCCCGACGAGCTGCCCCGGCTGCGCCGCCGCACCTCCTCCGTGCTGATCGCCTCCCAGATCCTGGGCGGCCTCGGCGTGCCCGTCAGCATCGCCCTGACCCCGGCCCTGGCCACCGAGGTCAGCGGCACCGAGGCACTGTCCGGGCTCGCCTCCACCGCCGCCGTGGTCGGCGCCGCGCTCGTCTCGCTGCCCCTCGCCGCCCTGATGGCCGCGCGGGGCCGCAGGCCGGGGCTCATCCTCGGGTACACGATCGGCGCCGCGGGCTCGGCCCTGGTCGTGCTGGCCGCCGTCATCAGGAGCTTCCCGCTGCTGATGCTCGGCATGGCCGCGTTCGGAGCCGCCTCCTCCGCCAACCTCCAGGCCCGGTTCGCCGCCGCCGACCTGGCCGCCCCGGACCACCGGGCCCGGGCCATCTCCGTCGTGGTCTGGGCGTCCACCATCGGCGCGGTGCTCGGCCCCAACCTCTCCGCCCCGGCCAGCCGCAGCTTCGCCGGGACCTCCATACCCGAGACGGCGGGCCCCTTCCTGTGGGCCGGCGCCGTCTTCGTCCTCACCGGCACGCTGATCGCCGTGCTCCTGCGGCCCGACCCGCTGCTGGCGGCCCGGGCGCTGGCCGGCCCCGAGGAACATGTCCGCGAGGGCCACTCGGTGCGCGCCGGGTTCGCGGCCGTCAAGGCCTCCCCACGGGCGCGGCTCGCGCTGATCACCGTCGCGGTCTCGCACACCACCATGGTGTCGATCATGGTGATGACACCGGTCGACCTGGGCCACCACGGCGCCGGAATCCAGCTCATCGGCCTGGTGATCAGCGGGCACATCGCCGGCATGTTCGCCTTCTCGCCGGTCATGGGCTGGCTGTCGGACCGGCTCGGCCGACTGTCCGTGATCGGCCTGGCGGCCGGCCTGCTGTCGCTGGCCACCCTGCTCGCCGGCACAGCGGGCCCGCGCCACGCGCAGAGCGCGCTGGGCCTGTTCCTGCTGGGCCTCGGCTGGTCGGCCGGCATGGTGTCCGGCTCGGCGCTGCTGACCGACTCGGTGCCCACCCGCGCCCGGGCCGCCGTGCAGGGCCTGAGCGATCTGACGATGAACACCTGCGCGGGCGTCGGCGGCGCCCTCGCCGGCCTGGTCATGGCGCAGGCGGGCTACGGCTGGCTGAACGTGATCGGGGCCTCGCTGCTGCTGCCGGTGGCGGTGCTCGCCCTGTTCACCGCGCGCCGCCATCCGGCGGTCAAAAGCTGATGTGGCAGGCCTTGCGCAGCCTCTCGTGAACGGTCCAGGCGGTCCGGTCGCCCGCGCGGAGCACGCAGGCCGATCCGGGCGTCCACCGGATCCCGCGCACCTGCGTGCCGTCCGGGGACTCCCACAGCACCTTGCCCGTCACGGCCGGGTTGCCGGAGACGATCGGCCGGGGTCCAGCCCCTCGGCCTCCGGTTCGGCGTCCGGAACGTCCGGAACCTCCGGAACGAAAGACGGCGAAGGCGGCGGCTGCGGTGCCGTGGCCGCTGGTGCGCATGGGGCGCCGGCGTAGTGCGGCGGGACCCGGCCGCGGAGTGGCCACGGTGTCCACCCCGGGCGTACCGGAGGAGGCGTCCTGCCGGGGAGGGCGACAACCGGCCACTGCGCGGGCGCCGCGTTTGGCGGTGCTGATCGCGTGCCATGGATGGGGGCATGTCACAGCACACAGCATCCGCACCGCTGCCCCGGCCCGGCGGTCCCGTCCTGTCCGAAGAGGTCCGTGAGGCGCTGGAACGCGGGCAGCCCGTCGTGGCCCTGGAGTCCACGATCATCACGCACGGCCTGCCCCGCCCCCGCAACCTGGCGGTGGCCGCCGAACTGGAGGCGATCGTCCGCGCCGAGGGGGCCGTTCCGGCCACGATCGCGGTCGTGGACGGGGTGGCGTACGCGGGCCTGGACAAGGAGCAGCTGGAGCGGATCGCGGGCGGCGAGGGAGTGCGCAAGCTCGGCCACCGGGACCTGGCGCCCGCCCTCGCGGCGGGCGCGACCGGCGCGACGACGGTGTCGGCGACGGCGTTCCTGGCTGCGCGGGCCGGGCTGCGGGTCTTCGCCACGGGCGGGCTGGGCGGCGTACACCGGGATTGGACGCAGACCCAGGACGAGTCGGCGGACCTTCAGCTGCTGGCGCGGACGCGGATCACGGTGGTGTGCGCCGGGGTGAAGTCGATCCTGGACGTGCCGGCCACGCTGCAGCGGCTGGAGACGCTGGGGGTGACCGTGCTGGGGTACGGGACGGAACGTTTCCCCGGTTTCTACCTGGCCAGTTCCGGCGAGCCGGTGGACTGGACCGTGCACCGGCCGGAGGAGGTCGCGGAGGTGATGGCCGCTCAGGACCTGCTGGGCGGGCCGGAGTCCGCGCTGCTGGTGGCCAACCCGGTGGACAAGGCGGAGCAGCTGGATCCGGGGCTGCACGACCGGGTGCTCGCGGAGGCCCTCGACGAGTGCCGGAGGCGGGGGATCACGGGGCAGGAGGTGACCCCGTTCCTGCTGGGCTTCCTGGTGCGGGCGACGGGCGGGGCCTCGCTGGAGGCCAATCTGGCGGCGGTACGGGGCAACGTGGCCCTCGGGGCCGGGATCGCCGGGGCCTGGGCGGCACGGCAGTGACGGCGGCCGGCCCGGATCCGGAGCCGGGCGGGGGGCCGGGCGCGGGGCCGGATGCCGGCTCCGGGGCGGGTGCCGCCTCCGGCTCCGGCTCCGGCTCCGGTCCCGGTTCCGGTTCCGGTTCGGGGGCGCTGCTGGTCGTCGGGGACGTGGTGACGGACGTGGTGGCGATACATCCGGAGCCGCTGATTCCGGCCACCGACACGGCGGCCCGGATCCGGACCCTGCCCGGCGGCGCCGGGGCCAACGCGGCCTGCTGGGCGACCCGCGCCGGGGTCGCCGACGTCCGCCTCCTCGCGCGGGTGGGCGCGGAGTCGGCCCAGTGGCACGAGCGGGCCCTGCTGGCCGGCGGGGTGCGGCCGCGGCTGGTGGTCGACCCGGACCAGCCGACGGGGACCGTGGTGGCGCTGGTCGGCAAGGACACGGAGCGGACCTTCCTGACCGACAGCGGGGCCGCACTGCGGCTCTCCCCCGCCGACTGGACGCCCGAACTGCTGGACGGTGTCGCCCACCTGCACCTCTCCGGCTACCTGTACTTCGCCGACAGCAGCCGCGAGCTGGCCCTGGTCGCGCTTCGGGACGCCCGCGCCCGCGGGGTGCCGGTGAGCGTGGACCCGGCCTCGGCGGGGTTCCTGCTCACGCTGGGGCCGCAGTGCTTCCTCGATGCCGTGGCGGGGGTGGACGTACTGCTGCCCAACGAGGACGAGGCCCTGCTGCTGGCCGGGCTGCCGCGGCCGGCCGGGGCGGCCCGGGCGGCGGCGGAGCTGAGCCGCCTGGTGCCGCTGGTGGTGGTCACCCGGGGCGCGGCGGGGGCGCTGGTGGCCCAGGGGGGCCGGGTCACGGCAGAGCTGCCCGCGCAGCCGGTGCGGGCGGTGGACTCCACGGGCGCGGGGGACGCGTTCACCGGCGGGTTCCTGGCAGCCCGGCTCGCCGGCGCGGACCCGGTGGAGGCGGCCCGGGCCGGCTGCCGGTCGGCGGCCTGCGCGGTCACCCGGCTGGGCGGACGCCCGTAGCGGCCGGGGCGGGCGGTGGACCGGGTCAGCGGTTGAGGCCCGTCCAGGCGGGGTGGCGCGGATCGTCGGCCCGGACCACGGAGTCGGCCAGCGAGGCGGGGTCGGTCTCGGCCTCGTAGCGGGCGAAGGCGGGCAGGGTCCAGCGGGCGGCCTCCTCGGTACGGCGGGCCAGCGCGCCCGGGGAGAGCCGGATGTGAACGCCGAGGTCGAAAGGGAACCAGCGGCCCAGCAGGAGCGGGCCGTGCACGATCACGACGGCGCCCGGCGGCAGCTCGGTGTAGGGGCTGCGGGTCGCCCGGTCGGTCACCGGGTCCCACAGGTCGGGCAGCACCCGCCCGGTGCCGCCCGGGTCGGTCGGGCCGAACACCTCCCGCCAGAGGGCGGCGGTGTCGTACCAGCCGCCGAGGTAGGAGTCCACGTCCTCGCGGCCGTACTCGAACCGCAGCGAGGCCGGCCGCAGGAAGCCCTCGGCCGGGACGACGAGGGCGGTGCGGCCGCGGCCCCGCAGCGCCTCGGCGAGCAGTCCGGCGAGCCCGCCGGTGTCGGCGGCGGGTGCGCCGTCGATGCCGACCCGCTGCCAACTCACCTCCCCCGCCTCGGGTTTGCGCTCGTCCAGATGGCCGGCGAGCCGCTCGGCCATCCGCTGCCAGGTGATCGCTTCCAGGTGCACGGGCCCATTGTCAGTGCCGCCCCCTAGCTTTTTGCCAGAAGGGAACACCGGCGGGAGAGAGCCGTCGGGCCCGGCCTTGGGGAGGGGTCTGTCATGGCTCGCGAGACGACGTACCTGGAGCTGTCCCAGGAGGGCGGCGGAGCGCACAAGTTCTACGAGGTGACCGTGGACGGCACCGCGGTCACGGTGCGGTACGGGCGCATCGGCGCGGGCGGCCAGGTGCAGAACTCGACGTTCCCGACTGCCGAGAAGGCCCGGGCGGCCGCCGCCAAGAAGATCGGGGAGAAGGTCCGCAAGGGGTACGCGCCGGCGGTTCAGGGGCAGCGCGCGGCCCGGCCGGTGACCCGTCGGCAGGTGGCGTCCGCGCCGTCGACGGCGCGCGCGGTCGCCCCGGTGCTGTGGCGGTTCCGCACGGGCGCCTCGGCGTTCGGGATCCACGTGGACGAGGACCGCTGCTGGGTCGGCAACCAGGCCGGCGACGTGTACACGCTCAGCCACGGCGGGGAGGTGCTGGCCCGGTACTCGCTGCCGGACGGGGTGAAGTGCCTGGTGGCGGACGACTTCTGGATCTACGCGGGCTGTGACGACGGCGGCGTGTACGACCTGTCGTCGAAGGTCCCGTTCAAGGCGTACGACATCGCCGAGGACGTGGACATCTTCTGGCTCGACATCCGCGAGGGCGTGCTCAACGTCTCCGACGCGAACGGCGGCCTGACGGTCATCGACCACGAGGACGAGTTCCAGTGGTCGCGCCGGTCCGCCGGGGCCCACGCCTGGATGGTGCGGGCGGACGAGCATGCCGTCTACCACGGCCACACGGGCGGCGTGACGGCGTACGCCCCGGACGGCAGCGGCCAGTTGTGGCACACCCGGACCGCGGGCGGGGTGCTCTTCGGCTGGCAGGAGGACCACGCGGTCTTCGCCGGCACGGGCCGGCACACCGTGCAGCGGCTGGCGAAGGACACGGGCGCGATCGAGGCCTCCTACCCCTGTGACGCGGCGGTGTACTCGTGCGCGACCTCTCCCGACGGACGCCATGTGTTCGCCGGCGACTCCGCGTCGTCCGTCTACTGCTTCGACGCAGACGGGACCAGGCTGTGGAAGCTCGGCACCGGCAGCGGCTCGGCCCTGTCCATGCAGTACCTGGACGAGCGGCTGTACCTGGTCACCACGGACGGCTCGCTGGTCTGCGTGGACGCGAGCGGGGCGGCGATCAGCGCCGCCCAGCAGGGCACGGTGCCGACGGCCCGGGATGTGAAGTCCGCCGCCGCCCTGCCGGTGTTCACCCCGGCGGCCTCGGCTGCCGCGGTGGCGAGCGTGTCGGCGGCTGCGGCCCCGGCCGGCGGTGTGGTGGTGGAGTGCGTGCAGCAGGGCGGCCGGGTGCGGGTGCAGGTGGTGTCGAGCGGGTTCGAGCGCTCCTGGAACGTGCAGTTCCCGCGCGGGATCCGGGAGCCGGGGGCCCGGTACGTGGTGGACGGGCTGCACGCGGCCTCGGGCGGCTTCTACCGGGTGCGCGGGGAGATACGCCGCCTGGTGTGAGCGGTCGGCGCGGAGCCGGGGCCGTTCACCAGGCGTGGCCCGGGCAGGCGCACGGGGTGGCGGCGGCCGGGGCGGCGGAAGGCAGGGAGAACGGCTCGTCCTCGGCGAGTGCACTGGTCACGTACAGCACGACCGGTTCGGTGCCGAGGTTGCGGCCGAGGTGGAGGTGCTCGGGGCCGGCGGGTTCGATGAAGCTGGTCCCGGGCAGGTGCACCACGGTGGTGTCGTCGTGCAGGATCCGGGTGAGCGTTCCGGACTTGACCAGGGCGATCAGCGGGACCCGGTGGAAGTGCCAGCCGGTGCAGGCGCCCGGCGCGATGACCACCTCCCGCCCGGCGAGGTCCGGTGCACCGGCCTCGGAGCCCGCCGGTCTCGCGGGTCTGCCCGGTCCGGCCGGTATGCGGGGGCCCGGTATCGCGGAGCCCCGTCTCGCGGGGCCCGGTATCGCAGGCCGCTCCGTCGCCGTCTGACGTCCACTCATGTCGTCTCCCCCTCGGCCTCAGGCGGCGCGCCCCGGACGTCACAGCTGCACCGCAGGTCTCGGCCCCCACGGTAGGCGACTTCCCGAAATCGAGGGAGAGTTGGCGATTCCCGGACCGTCACCCCGCGCGAAGTGATAAAGGGGCCGAACGGCGGTATCACACGGTCATGAGCCTGGTCGTGTTCGAGTCGGCGAAGCCGATCCACTGCGCGCAGTGCCGTAGGGGACCGCTGCGGCATCTGGTGCGCGAGGTGGGCGTGCCGCGCTGTCTGGACTGCGCGGACCTCGGGCACCTGGTCTACCTGCCGCGCGGGGATGCCGCGCTCACCCGCCGGGCGCGCGAGGCCAGTTCGCTGTCGGCCGTGGTCGTCCGCTTCAACAAGCGGCGCCGCCGCTACGAGCGCCAGGGCATCCTCGTCGAGGATGCCGCACTGGCACGGGCCGAGCGCGCGTGCCTCGCGGACGCGGAGGCACGGGCGCGCCGCCGGGAGCGGGACCGGCTGCGCCGCGCGGCCGAGGACACCCGGTTCACGGCCGCGTTCGCGGCGGAGATACGCCGGCTGTTCCCGGGCTGCCCGGCCGACCGGGCGGCGGCGATCGCCGCCCACGCCTCGGTGCGGGGCAGCGGCCGGGTCGGGCGTACCCAGGCCGGCCGGGCGCTCGACGAACTCGCCGTGACGGTGGCGGTGCGGGCCGCGGTGCGGCACGTCGACACCGAGTACGACACGCTGCTGATGGCGGGTGTGCCGCGGTTCGCGGCCCGGGCCCGGCTGGCCGCGCAGATCGACGCGATCCTGGACGCCTGGCGGATCCCGCCGCCCGCCGCGGACACGGGTCCCGGATACGCGGACGCCCCCCGGGTCGCAGCGGTGGCGGGTCCCGAGGGGCGGTGAGCCCGCGGCCCTACTGGAGGCGGTAGCGCCGGTAGAGCAGCATCCCGCCGAGGAGCAGGGCGCCGCTCCCGGGCAGCAGGTAACCGAGGCCTTCGGAGCCGGTGTGGGCGAGGGCACCCGGGCCGTTCTCCTGCTCCTGTTCCTGCTCCTGTTCCTGGGCCGGCGGGGACACCGGGCGCGGGACGGTCGGCTTCTCCTCGGGCAGGGTCGGCTGGGCCGGCACGACGGGCCGGGTGGGCTGCGACGGCCCGGCCCCGCCGGGCTGCTCGCCGTTGACGGCGCTGTTGCCGGTGGCGGGGTTGCCGACCGCGACGACGTTCACCGAGTTGCCGCTGGCGTTGACCGGGACCTTGACCGGCACCTGGATCACGTTTCCGGTCACCACTCCCGGGGAGTTCTTCGCCGTTCCCGCGGCGGACCCGGATCCCGTCGACGGGGCGGAGTCGGTGTTGGTACAGCGGTTGCCCGCGGCCGGGTTGAGCAGGCCGACGACGTTGACGGTGTTCCCGCACGCGTTGACGGGGACGTGCACGGGCAGCTGTACGAGGTTCCCGGACAGCAGCCCCGGCGAGCGCTCGGTAGTCCCGCTCGCGTCGGCGTAGGCGAAGCCGCCCACACCCGCGACCGCGAGTCCGCCTCCCGCGACCACGGTCGCGATCAGACCGTTCCGGCGACTGTGACGCATCAGTTTTCCTGCCTTCTGGAAAAGTTCACGGGCGCCGCTGCACCCGCATCGGAGACAACGGGTCAAAACCCGTTCGGGTTATAGAGAAGGCAGGCATTTCACTCCATCGTGTAGCGGGTAGCAGCTGGTTCATGACCATCGATCGCCCCCTGCTCCTCCTCGACGTGGACGGCCCCCTCAACCCCTTCCGGTCCCGGCTGGCAAGCCTGCGCGGATACACCGGCCACCGGATGCGGCCCACGGTCTGGATGTCGAACCGGAGCCCGGATTCGCGCAGCGCACGGCGCGGTCTGAAGGTCCGCCTGCACCCGTCGCACGGCGCCCGGCTGCTCGCCCTGCCGTTCGACCTGGCCTGGGCCACGACCTGGATGAACGAGGCCAACACGATGGTCGCCCCGCACATCGGGCTCCCCGGCGACCTGCCGTTCATCGAGTGGCCGGAGCTGTTCGCCCGCGACCCCGACGGGCTCTCGTGGAAGACCCGGCCGCTGCTGGCGTGGGCGGCGGGCCGCCCCTTCGCCTGGGTCGACGACATGATCAACGCGCGGGACCGGGCGTGGGTCGCCGCCCACCACCCGGCGCCCGCCCTGCTGCTGCGCATCCATCCCCGCCACGGCCTGCGCGACCGGGACTTCACCGCCCTCGGGCGCTGGGCGGCCGGGATCAGTCCGGGAGCGCGCTGACCGGGTCCGCGGAGGGGCGGCCCGCGGGCCACCAGTCCTCGCCGCCCGGCCGGGACTCGTACGCGTACCAGAGGCCGTCGCGGCCGAGCCGCAGCTGCCGGGTGTCCGCGGTCAGCCGGTTGCGCTCGGGCCGGAACGATCCGCGGGAGGCGGCCAGGAGCGCCGGGCGGGCCCGGTCGAAGGGGCCGGCCGGGGGATCCCAGGGCTCTTCGAGGGCGACGAGCGCGGGCAGGCCGCCCTGGCGCCAGGCCGCGGCGGCCCGGGCGAGGTCGGTCGTGGTGCGGCCGGTGGCCCGGGCCAGGTCCCGGTAGAGGGCGCGGGCGGCGCCGGTCAGGCCAGCGGTGTGGTGGGCGGACGCCACACGGACGGCGTCCTGCCACAGGGTGAGGCCGCCGACCGGGTCCTCGCCGGTGCGCAGCAGCGCCAGCGCGCGGGCGGCCGCGTCCGTGGCGAGCTGGTCCAGCGCCAGCGGGTCCGGCGCGCCGGGCACACCGGGCTCGTCCGGGCAGGCGGGCGGCAGCCCCGGCACGGCGGGCGGGGCCGGCGGGGCCGGCAGCGGGGGCAGGGTGGTGCGGGCCAGCGCGGCGCGCGCCGGGATGCCGGGGAAGTCGGGTGCTGCGGCGGGCTGTTCGCGCGCGGCATGTGCGGCGTTGCGGCGGGCCAGCTCGTCGAGGAGCTCCCGCTCGCCCCGGCCGCGCAGGAGCAGCAGCAGGAACGGGTCCTCGTCGAGCAGGCGGGCCGCCCGGTGGCTCAGGGCCGCGGCGTGCTTGCACGGCGGACGTGCCGTGTCCGGGCAGGAGCAGCGCGGCCGGAGCTCGCCCGCCCCGGGCAGGATCCGCTCCGCCAGGGACTGCGGGACCTCCCGCTCCAGCAGCGCGGCCAGGGCCGCGGGGTCCGCGGCGGCCGCCTCCAGCAGCTCGTCCCACCCGGCGGCGTCGAACGGGGTCAGCGCCAGTTCCGTGCGGTACGGGCGGGTGCGGCTGCCCCGTACGTAGGCGACGATCCGGCCGGGCGTGACCGTGACCGCCTCGACGTGGCCCTCCGCCGCGTACGCGCGCCCGCGGGCCAGGCGTGCCGGGTCCCGGGCCGCGAGCTCCAGGGCCGACACCCAGGCCCGGCCCCACCAGCTGGTGGCGTCCACGCCGGCGGGCACGGTCTCGAAGGTGCGGCGGCGGTCCTCCCGCGTGGTGATCATGCGGGCCTCCTCAGGGCGACGAGGTCGGCGAGCTCGCGGTCGGTCAGCTCGGTGAGGGCCGCCTCCCCGGAGCCGAGGACGGCGTCGGCCAGCGCCCGCTTCGACTCCAGCAGCTCGGCGATCCGGTCCTCCACGGTGCCCTCGGCGATGATCCGGTGGACCTGGACGGGCTGGTCCTGGCCGATGCGGTAGGCGCGGTCGGTGGCCTGTTCCTCGACGGCCGGGTTCCACCAGCGGTCGAAGTGGACGACGTGTCCGGCGCGGGTGAGGTTCAGGCCGGTGCCGGCCGCCTTCAGGGACAGCACGAAGACCGGGACCTCCCCGGACTGGAAGCGGTCGACGAGCTCCTCGCGCTGCGCGACCGGGGTCCCGCCGTGCAGGAACTGGTGGGAGATCCCGCGCGCCGACAGGTGCCGCTCGATGATCCGGCCCATCGTCACGTACTGGGTGAAGACCAGCACCGAGCCGTTCTCCGCGAGGATGGTGTCCAGCAGCTCGTCCAGCAGGGCCAGCTTGCCGGAGCGGTGCGGGATCCGGGGCCGCTCCTCCTTCAGGTACTGCGCCGGGTGGTTGCATATCTGCTTCAGCGAGGCCAGCAGCTTCATGATCATGCCGCGCCGCTCCATCCCCTCGCCGGCCACGATCACGGCCATCGACTCGTCCACCGCGGCCTGGTAGAGCGAAACCTGCTCGCGGGTGAGGGAGACGGGGTGGTCGGTCTCCGTCTTCGGGGGCAGTTCGGGGGCGATGCCCGGGTCGGACTTGCGGCGCCGCAGCAGGAAGGGCCGGACGAGCGCCGCCAGCCGGGCCACGGCCGCCTCGTTGCCCCCGTCCTCCTCCTGCTGGTGCTCCACCGGCCGGGCGTGGCGGGCCCGGAAGGTCGTCAGCGGCCCCAGCAGGCCGGGCGTGGTCCAGTCGAGCAGCGCCCACAGCTCGGAGAGGTTGTTCTCCACCGGGGTGCCGGTGAGCGCCACCCGGGCCGGGGCGGGGATCGTGCGCAGCGCCTTCGCGGTCGCCGAGTGCGGGTTCTTCACGTGCTGCGCCTCGTCGGCGACGACCATGCCCCAGGCCTGTCCGGCGAGCCGGGCCGCGCTGGCGCGCATCGTCCCGTACGTGGTGAGGACGAATCCCCCGGCCAGGCCGTCGAGACTGCGGCCGCCGCCGTGGAAGCGGCGCACCGGGACGCCAGGCGCGAACCTCTCGATCTCCCGCTGCCAGTTGCCGAGCAGCGACGCCGGGCACACGACGAGGGTGGGCTCGGGGCGGTCGCGGTGCAGGTGGAGCGCGATCAGCGTGACGGTCTTGCCCAGGCCCATGTCGTCGGCGAGGCACCCGCCGAGGCCGAGCGAGGTCATCAGGTCCAGCCAGGCCAGCCCGCGGGCCTGGTAGTCGCGCAGGGTGGCCTTCAGGCCGGCGGGCTGCGGCAGCGGGGCGAGGTCTCCGGTCAGCCGCTCGCGCAGGGCGGCCAGGGCCCCGACGGGCACCGCCTCCACCCGCTGCCCGTCGACCTCGGCCGTGCCCGTCAGTACGGTCGCCAGCGCGTCCACCGGGTCCAGCAGGCCCAGATCCCGCTTGCGGGCCTTGCGGACCAGCTCGGGGTCGACGCGCACCCACTGGTCGCGCAGCCGCACCACCGGCCGGTGCGCCTGGGCGAGCGCCTCCATCTCGGACGGGGTGAGCCGGTCGCCGCCCAGGGCGAGTTCCCAGGAGAACGCGAAGAGGTGCTCGGCGTCGAAGAAGGCGGTGCCGTCGATGGCGGAGCCGGGCGCGGTGGAGCGGACGACGGCGGTCGCGGAGAGCGTACGGGCCAGCTCGCGCGGCCAGTGGACGGGGACCCCGGCGGCCGCCAGCCGGGTCGCGGCGGTGCCGAGGAGGTCTTCGAGCTCCGGGTCGGACAGCGGCAGCAGGTCGGGCACCGGCCGGTCCAGCAGGCGCAGCAGCGGCGGCCAGACGCGGGCGGCCCGGCGCAGGGCGAGGACGGCGTCGATGCGGGCGCGCGGCCCGAAGCCGGCGGGGGCCGCACCGGCCCACAGCTGCGCGGCGTCGGTGACGAGCGTGGGGTCGGCCAGGCTGTGCACCTGGACGACGGCGGCGCCCGCCCGGCGCAGCTCCACCCGCCCGGCCCCGTCCGCGCCGGGCCCCGCACCCAGCCCGGCGCCCGCACCCGCACCGGCGCCCTCGCCCGCTTCGGCGCCCTCGCCCGCCTCGGCGTACGCGTACGCGTCCTGCCCGGCGCCGGAGTCGAAGAGGCTGAAGGAGGACAGGTCGAGCAGCAGCGAGATCCCCACCCCGGTATCGGCACCGGCCGCGACCTGCGCCGCCCAGTCCCGTATCCCGGGCACCCGCTGCGGTTCCCGGGCGGCGAACGGCCGCCCGGCGGCCACGGGCGCGGCCGGGGTACGGGGCAGGCAGTCGGTGACGGCGTCGAGGAACGCCCGGACCAGGGCCTCCGGCTCGGGCAGTTGGAGCGGCCGGCGGCCGGGCAGGGGCGTGGCGTACCCCTCGTACGGGAGCGCGGCGGCGACCGCGCGGAGGAGGCCGATGTCCTCGGCGTCGAGCGGACCGGCGCGCCAGGCGTCGACGTCGTCGGGGGTGAGCCCGGGCAGCAGCCGGCCGCGGGCGGCGAGCGTGAGCGCGTGGGTGGCGGCGGTGCCCCAGGCCCGGGTGGCGGGATGGGTGACGGCGCTGCGCGGGGCGCGGACCAGCAGGGGCAGCGCGTCGGCGACGGCGAGGGCCACGGCGGGCACGGTCCGGGTCCGTACGCCCGTGCCGTGCGGGCGCACCACCTCGATCGCCGCCTGCGCCCCCTCCGGCACCTCGGGCAGCGGGTCGCCGTCCGGCGCCCAGAACGCGATCCTGCCCTGGCGCGGGACCGGGGCGGGCAGGAAGACGGCGGCGTGGCGCAGCAGCGCCTGCTGCGGTGGTTGCGGTGTCACCATGCCCCCCTTCCCTGCCGTTGCGTCGGTCGGACCACGTCTCCCGCCGAGTCTAGGCGCGCCCTGTGACAATCCCCGCTGACCTGGGCGTTCCCCGGCGTACGGAGGGCCGGTGGCACCATGGGACGTAGGCCCCGTACGACCGTCACGGCCTGGCCGTCAGGCGATGAGGCGATGTGCCCATGCGTACCGGAAACGAGCCGGTGACCGCTCGCAGTCCGCTGCGGCTGCGGTTCTGGCTGAGCGTGTGGGGGCTGCTCTGGGCTGCCGCCGGAACGGTTCTGTTCTCCCTGGCCGACCGCCCCGGCTGGGCGGCCGCGTGCGGGGTGGTCGCGGTCCTGGCAACGGTGGACATGGCCGTGGTGGTCCACCACATCCACCAGGGCCCGCACTACCAGCCGGGCCGGAACATCCCCCCGTACGAGCCTCCGCGGCGGTAGCAACCGGCGCGCGGGACCCGGTCGACCCAGGCGCAGAACCCGGTCGAGCCCGCGCGCGGGACCCGATCGAGCCGTCAGGAGGGGTTTTGGTCGTCGAAGCGGGCTGCCGCCACGTAGTCCGGCTGGGGGTCCAGGGCGGCGGCGAGCCGGAAGTGCCTGCGGGCCTGGTCGGGCCGGCCCGACCGCTCGTGGGTGCGGGCCAGCGCGAAGTGCGCGAACGCGTTGTCCGGCTCCCGCTCCACGATCAGCTCGAACTCCCGGGCCGCGCGGCGCAGTTGGGCGGAGGCGAAGTAGGCCCGGGCACGCAGCAGGCGGGCCGCGCCGCTCTCCGGGTGGGCGGCGATGACCGAGTCGAGGAGCTTCACGGCGCCGTGGGGGTCGCGGGCGGCCAGCAGCTGCTCGGCAGCCCGGAAGTCGATGACGTGCGTCTCCGGGGACGAGGACGGTGAGCCGGGCGGCGGAGCCTGCGGCGCGGTGTCGGTCACGGTCTGCTCCTTCCCTCTCCTCGCACGTTCCACGCGACGGGCTGCCGGGCGCTTCCCGGCGGCCGGTCGCGCCGGTCAGCTCCGGGCGGCCGATGCCTTCGCCCGGGTGGTCAGCTCGTCCCACACCGCGCGCACCTGCGGTTCCAGCGCGTCCAGCGGTCCGTCGTTGTCGATCACGAGGGTCGCCACGGCGAGCCGCTGCTCCCGCGTGGCCTGTGCGGCCATCCGGGCCCGGGCCTCGTCCTCGGCCATCCCGCGCAGGGCGGTCAGCCGGGCGAGCTGCGTCTGCGGGGCCGCGTCGACGACCACCACCAGGTCGTACAGCGGGGCGAGGCCGTTCTCCGTGAGCAGCGGTACGTCGTGCACCACGATCGCGTCGGGGCCTGCGGCGGCTTCCAGCTCGGCCGACCTGGCCCTGACCAGCGGGTGGACGATGCCGTTGAGGGTCTGGAGCTTCTCCTGGTCGGCGAAGACGATCGACCCGAGCCTGGGCCGGTCGAGCGTCCCCTCGGGGGTCAGCACGGATTCCCCGAAGGCCGCCACGACGGCCGCGAGACCGGGCGTGCCGGGTTCGACGACCTCCCGCGCGATGCGGTCGGAGTCGACGAGGATCGCCCCGTACCCCGCGAGCAGCCGCGAGACCTCGCTCTTGCCGGCGCCGATGCCGCCGGTGAGTCCTACCCTGAGCACGCCTCTGCCTCCACCCCTCGTCCCCGCCTGCGCGGGAAGCAGCTGCCGGCGCCCGCGACTTCCGCGCCCGCGAGCGCCCAGGCTAGCGGACGGCGGAAGGCGATCAGCCCTCGCCCTCGCGTTCGGCGAGGAACCGCTCGAACTCGCGGCCGATCTCCTCGGCGGACGGGATCTCCACCGGCTCGGCGATCATGTTGCCGCGGGTCTCGGCGCCGGCGGCCGCGTCGTACTGGTGCTCCAGGCCCCGGACCAGGGAGACGAGTTCCTCGTCGCCCTCCCGGATCTGCCGGTCGATCTCGGTCTGGGTGCGGTGGGCCTCGCTGCGCAGCCCGTGGGCCACGGCCGGCAGCACGAGCCCGGTGGCGGCGGTGATCGCCTCCAGCACGGTCAGCGCGGCGTCCGGGTACGGGGAGCGGGCGATGTAGTGCGGTACGTGCGCGGCGACGCCCAGCACGTCGTGCCCCGCCCGGCCGAGGCGGAACTCGACGAGTGATTCGGCGCTCCCGGGCACCTGGGCCTCGTCGAAGGGGCTGCGGTGGCCCGGCATGAGGTCGGTCCGGTTGCCGTGCGGGGTGATGCCGACGGGCCGGGTGTGCGGGACGCCCATGGGGATGCCGTGGAAGTTGACCGAGAGCCGGACGCCGAGGCGCTCGACGATCTGCCGGACGGCGGCGGCGAAGCGCTCCCACTCCACGTCCGGCTCGGGGCCGGACAGCAGCAGGAACGGGGCGCCGGTGGCGTCCTGGACGAGGCGGACCTCCAGGCGGGGCTCCTCGAACTCCGTCCAGTGGTCGCGCCGGAAGGTGAGCAGCGGGCGCCGGGCCCGGTAGTCGATCAGTCGGTCGGCGTCGAACCGGGCGACGACCTGGTGGGGCAAGCTGTCGAGCAGCCGCTCGACGATCTGCTGCCCGGTCTCGCCGGCGTCGATGTACCCCTCGAAGTGGTAGAGCATGACCAGTCCGGCCGAGTCCTGGGCGAGTGCCAGGTCAGCCACCGCCAGGCCCTTGGCGTCCCACTCGTACAAACCCTTTGGATCAAGCACCGTCACCGCTCCTCCTCGCCGCGTTATCTGCCATGAACGTCCGAGGGGGCCGCGCCATTCCCCGTCCCGGCGGGGTGATTCACGGCAACGCACCGCAGTACGGCAGCAGAACGGCAATGCATCGGCAGCGCATCGGCGGCGCATCGGCGGCGCATCGGCAATGCAGTGCCGGAGACAGCAGTGAGGCCCGCCCCCCGAGGGGGACGGGCCTCACCTTCAGCTCAGCTCACTCCCGGATCGCTCCGAGTGTGTGCGGTGTGCTGCGTTCCTGCGATCAGCTCTGGCCGCCGGCCAGCTTCTCGCGGAGCGCGGCCAGGGCCTCGTCGGAGGCCAGGGCGCCCGAGGTCTCGTCCGACTCCGAGGAGTAGGAGCCACCCGAGATGCCCGCACCGGCGTTGCCGGCGGCCGGGGCGGCAGCACCCTCGGCAGCGGCGGCCTCGTCGGCCTCGCGGCTCTTGATGACCTGCGCCTGGTGCTGCTCGAAGCGAGCCTGCGCCTCGGCGTACTGGCGCTCCCAGGCCTCGCGCTGCGCCTCGTAGCCCTCGAGCCAGTCGTTGGTCTCGGGGTCGAAGCCCTCGGGGTAGATGTAGTTGCCCTGGTCGTCGTAGGACGCGGCCATGCCGTACAGGGTCGGGTCGAACTCGACCGACGCCGGGTCGGCACCGAAGGACTCGTTGGCCTGCTTCAGGGACAGCGAGATCCGGCGACGCTCGAGGTCGATGTCGATGACCTTGACGAAAATCTCGTCGTTGACCTGGACGACCTGCTCCGGGATCTCCACGTGGCGCTCGGCCAGCTCGGAGATGTGGACCAGGCCCTCGATGCCCTCGTCCACGCGGACGAACGCACCGAACGGAACCAGCTTGGTGACCTTGCCCGGGACGACCTGGCCGATCTGGTGGGTCCGGGCGAACTGCTGCCACGGGTCCTCCTGCGTCGCCTTCAGCGACAGGGAGACACGCTCGCGGTCCATGTCGACGTCGAGGACCTCGACGGTGACCTCCTGGCCGACCTCGACGACCTCGGACGGGTGGTCGATGTGCTTCCAGGACAGCTCGGAAACGTGGACCAGACCGTCGACGCCACCCAGGTCCACGAAGGCACCGAAGTTGACGATCGAGGAGACGACGCCGGAGCGGACCTGGCCCTTCTGCAGGGTGGTGAGGAACGTCTGGCGGACCTCGGACTGGGTCTGCTCCAGCCAGGCGCGGCGGGACAGGACCACGTTGTTGCGGTTCTTGTCCAGCTCGATGATCTTCGCCTCGAGCTCCTTGCCCACGTAGGGCTGGAGGTCGCGGACACGGCGCATCTCGACCAGGGAGGCCGGGAGGAAGCCGCGGAGGCCGATGTCGAGGATGAGACCACCCTTGACGACCTCGATGACGGTACCGGTGACGATGCCGTCCTCTTCCTTGATCTTCTCGATGGTGCCCCAGGCACGCTCGTACTGGGCGCGCTTCTTCGAGAGGATCAGGCGGCCTTCCTTGTCCTCCTTCTGGAGGACCAGGGCCTCGATCTCGTCGCCGACCTTGACGACCTCGTTCGGGTCGACGTCGTGCTTGATCGAGAGCTCGCGGCTCGGGATGACGCCTTCGGTCTTGTAGCCGATGTCGAGCAGGACCTCGTCCCGGTCGACCTTCACGATGACGCCGTCGACGATGTCGCCGTCGTTGAAGTACTTGATCGTCTCGTCGATCGCGGCGAGGAAGGCTTCCTCGTTACCGATGTCGTTGACCGCAACCTGCGGAGTGGTGGCGGTGGTCTCGGTGCTGCTCGTCATGTGGGAAAGGGCTCCGGTACGGACATGAAGTCGTAGGTACTGCTACGCCGGGAGCCCTTATCGGCACCTGCCGAAGAAGCCGGACAGCCTAGGAAGCCCAATTCCGCCGAAGGCGGCAGGGCCTCGAGAACCGAGGGGACATCAACAGATGCAAGCGCAGCCTGCTAGGTCTGAGGAGCACAGGCTCGCAGCGCAACTTGTAGCATACGGGGACGGCCGGGCAGGGTCAATGCGCGAAGGCGCACACCCCGGGCGGATCACCGCACAACCGGCACAATTCATGGGCGGGCAGGCGCGAATGGCCGCCCCGACCACTTTCGCAGACTACGACGACGGGCCCCATGAACCAAGAGGACTACGCCCCCGAACACGTGCACGGCATCCGCGGCGACACCGGGGACGACGCCGTCGCCACACGGCGTGACGCCGACGACGCGGAGAGCAGCCGGGCCAGCCGCTCCTGGTGGGACCGCAACGCGGACGACTACCAGCACGAGCACGGCGCCTTCCTCGGCGACGACCGCTTCGTGTGGGGCCCTGAGGGCCTGGACGAGGCCGACGCCGCCCTCCTCGGCCCGACGGCCTCCCTGAAGGGCAAGGTCGTCCTGGAGATCGGCGCCGGCGCCGCCCAGTGCTCCCGCTGGCTGGCCGCCCAGGGCGCCCGCCCGGTGGCCCTCGACCTCTCCCACCGCCAGCTCCAGCACGCCCTGCGCATCGACGGCGGCGCGGTCCCCCTGGTGGAGGCGGACGCCGGGAGGCTGCCGTTCCGCGACGGCTCCTTCGACCTGGCCTGCTCCGCGTACGGGGCCGTCCCCTTCGTCGCCGACCCGGTGAACGTCATGCGGGAGGTGCACCGCGTCCTGCGGCCCGGCGGCCGCTGGGTCTTCTCGGTCACCCACCCCATCCGCTGGGCCTTCCCGGACGAGCCCGGCCCGGAGGGGCTGTCGGTGGCGGCCTCCTACTTCGACCGGACCCCGTACGTCGAACAGGACGATCAGGGGCGCGCCGTGTACGTGGAGCACCACCGCACGCTCGGCGACCGGGTCCGGGACGTGGTGGCGGGCGGGTTCCGGCTGCTCGACCTGGTGGAGCCGGAGTGGCCCGCCTGGAACAGCCAGGAGTGGGGCGGCTGGTCCCCGCTCCGCGGCAACCTGATCCCCGGCACCGCGATCTTCGTCTGCGAGCGGGCGGACGGAGCCTGAGCCGTGCCCGTACGCACCTCCGCCCTCGACGCCCTCCCCGTACGCGAGGCCCTGCCCGCGCTCTCCTCGGCCCTGGACGGCCACGGCACCGCGGTGCTGTGCGCCCCGCCCGGCACCGGCAAGACCACGCTGGTGCCGCTGGCCCTGGCCGGGCTGGTCGGCGGCGGCCCGCGGCGCCGGGTCGTCGTCGCCGAGCCCCGGCGGATCGCCGCCCGGGCCGCGGCGCGGCGGATGGCCTGGCTGCTGGGCGAGCGAAGCGTGGGCGGCGCGGTCGGCTTCACGGTGCGCGGGGAGCGGGCGGTGGGCCCCGACACGGTGGTGGAGGTGGTCACCACCGGTGTCCTGCTCCAGCGCCTCCAGCGGGACCAGGAGCTGTCCGGGGTGGACGTGGTCGTCCTCGACGAGTGCCACGAGCGGCACCTGGACGCCGACACGGTCGCCGCGTTCCTCCTGGACGTACGGGAGACCCTGCGCCCGGAGCTGCGGCTGGTCGCGGCCTCGGCGACCACCGACGCGGAGGGCTGGGCGCGGCTGCTCGGCGGTGCCCCGGTGGTGCGGGCGGAGGGTGTCTCGTACCCGGTGGAGACGGTCTGGGCCCCGCCGGCCCGTGCGGTGCGGCCGCCGCACGGAATGCGGGTGGATCCGGCGCAGCTGGCGCACGTGGCCGCCGTGGTGCGGCGGGCGCTGGCGGAGCGCTCCGGGGACGTGCTGTGCTTCCTGCCCGGCGTCGGTGAGATCGGCCGGGTGGCCGGTCTGCTCGCCGGGGTCGACGCGGAGGTGCTCCAGGTCCACGGCCGGGCTCCGGCGGCGGTCCAGGACGCGGCTCTGACCCCGGCCGGGCACCGCAGGGTGATCCTCTCCACGGCGGTGGCGGAGTCGAGCCTGACCGTGCCCGGGGTGCGGGTCGTGGTGGACTCCGGGCTGGCCCGCGAGCCGCGGATGGACCACGCGCGGGGCCTGGGCGCGCTGACGACCGTACGGGCCTCCCGCGCGGCGGCCCGGCAGCGGGCCGGTCGCGCGGGCCGGGAGGCGCCGGGGACGGTGTACCGGTGCTGGGCGGAGGCGGAGCACGGGCGGCTGCCGGCGTTCCCCGCCCCGGAGATGCGGCTGGCCGACCTGACCGCGTTCGCGCTGCACGCCGCATGCTGGGGGGATCCCGACGCGTCGGGGCTCGCCCTGCTGGACCCGCCGCCAGCGGGGGCGATGGCGGCGGCGAGGTCCGTGCTGTCCGCGGTGGGCGCGCTGGACGCGGCCGGGCGGGTGACACCGCGCGGCGCGGCGATGTCCCGGCTCGGCCTGCACCCGCGGCTGGCCCGGGCCCTGCTGGACGGGGCGGCGGCGCTGGGCGGGCGGCGGGTGGCCGAGGTGGTGGCACTGCTGAGCGAGGAGCCGCCGCGGGAGTACGGGGACGACCTCGTCGCGGCATGGCGGGCCGCGCGGGCCGCCGGGGCCGGGCGCGGCGGGGGCGACGGGTATGCGGGACGCTGGCGTGCCGAGGCCGGGCGGCTGGCGGCGGCGTCGGCCGCCTCGGCCCCCGGACGGAGCCCGGGTGAGGGCCCGGGCGGAGGCCGGGGAACGGGCGAAGGGCGGGTAGGGGACGTCCAACCCGGCGGCCGGGCGGCGGACGACCACGTCGCCGGGCTCGTCGTCGCGCTCGCCTTCCCCGAGCGCGTGGCCCGCGCCCGCGGCCGGGGCCAGTACCTCATGGCCTCCGGCACGGGGGCAGCCCTGCCCGAGGGCTCCCGCCTCGCCACCGCGGGCGACTGGCTCGCCATCGCCGTCGCCGACCGCACCACCGGCTCCGCCGACGCCCGCATCCGGCTGGCCGCCGTCCTCGACGAGGCCACGGCCCGGGCCGCCGCCGAGCACCTGTTCTCCTCCACTGAGGAGGTGCACTGGGAGGCCGGCACCGGCGGCAGCGCCGGAGACGTGGCGGCGCGCGCCGTGCAGCGGCTCGGCGCGATCGAGCTCACCACCCGCCCGCTCCGCGACCCGGACCCCGCCCTGGTGCGCCGGGCCCTGCTGGAGGGATTCGCGGCCGAGGGCCCGGGCGCCCTGCTGCGCTGGTCCGCGGACGCCCTGGTGCTGCGCGAGCGCCTCGCTTTCCTGCACCGCACCCTGGGCACGCCCTGGCCGGACGTGTCCGACGCCGCCCTGCTGGCCCGCCCGACGGAGGACTGGCTGGAGCCCGAGCTGTCCTCGGCCCGGCGCCGCGCCGACCTGGCGCGGATCGACGCCGGCCGGGCCCTGGCCCGACTGCTGCCCTGGGCCGCCGGCGAGGCCGCCCGCCTGGACGAGCTGGCCCCGGAGCGGATCGAGGTGCCCAGCGGCTCCCGGATCCGGTTGGACTACTCGGCCGAGCAGCCCGTCCTCGCGGTCAAGCTCCAGGAGCTGTTCGGGCTCGCCGAGACGCCCCGGGTGGCGGGGGTGCCCGTACTCGTGCACCTGCTGTCGCCGGCCGGGCGGCCCGCGGCGGTCACCGCCGACCTGGCCTCCTTCTGGCAGGGCGGCTACCGCGCCGTCCGCGCCGAGCTCCGGGGCCGGTACCCCAGGCACCCCTGGCCGGAGGATCCGGCGACGGCCGAGCCGACCCGGCACACCAACGCCCGCCTCAGGCGCTGACCTCCGCGCCGGCGGCGGTGGTGCGGCGGCCGCGCGCCTCCAGCCACAGGGCCGCCCCGAGCAGCGCGAGCCCGGCGGCGGCCAGCCCGGCCGGGGCGTAGGTGTGCAGGGCGAGGACCTTCGCGCGGTTCGAGCGGACCAGGTCGGCGGTGTACCGGCTGTAGTCCTCGCGCATCTTCACGTGCCCGGCGAAGACGGTGAGCCGCCCCTCCGGTGCGCCGGCGGCGATGCCGCCGCGCATCTCCTGCTCCACGACCTGCTCGGCGTTGACGGGCGCCCCGGTGACGGGGTCGACCCAGAACATCGCCTTGGCCTTGTACCAGAGGCTGGTGCCGGTGCTCTGCTCGAAGGTCGCCGGGTCGATGCCCTCGATCGGCATCTTCTTGGGCAGGGGGACCTTCGTCCAGGGCACGTGCTGCTCGAAGTAGTGGACGTCCATGCCCCGGAACGTGCGCGGGCCGACGTAGTGGACCGGGGCGGAGGTGCGGGTCTGGGCGTCGAAGTAGAGGTAGTCGCGCGGCTCGGTGAAGAACGGCCACTTGAACTCGATGCCCTCGCGTGTGACGGGGTCGCCGTCCACGGCCTCGCCGGCGGCGTGCACGGGTGCCTGGGTGTGGGCGTCGAAGATGTAGCGCTCGGGGATCTGGGAGACCGTCTTCCCGTCGGGGCCCGCGATGTGGGACAGGGTGTCCCAGACGACGACGTCCCGGCCCGCGCTCGCCTCGATCTCCCTCGACGCCTCGACGTTGCCCTTGAGGGTCTGGACGATCGTGACCTTGTCGACCTTCTTGGGCTGCATGCCGCCCGCGTAGTCGAGGAGGATCGCGTCCTTCGCCTCCAGGACCGTCTCCTGGTACTGGTTCGGCGGGACCTTGGCGAGGCGGGGGTACGCGTACCAGCGCAGCAGCGGCGCGAGGGCGGTGCAGAACACCGCGAGGGCGATGAGGACGAGGCTCGCTCGGCGTCGCACGTCCGGCCCCCTCACTGCTGCCCGGGCGCGGCGGGCGCGGTGGTGAGCAGGGGTCTGGGCGAGGTCCTGCCCTCCTGCGCCCCGAGCGCCGTGAGGGCGAACACGAGGGCCAGCGCGGCGGCAAGGCCGATGGCGGCGGCGGCGAGTGCGCGCATACCGGGCCTCCGGATCTGATGGGGCGTCAGGGCGGAGGCACGGTAGCAACGCGCGTGCGAGATGAGAACCGTTCGGCTACGGGGTTTGCGCGCCGCTCCGCGCCGGGCCCGGGGAGGGGGACGCGGACAGGGCCGCGGACGGCGAACCGGACGGCTGGGCTGCGGAGGGCGTCGGCCGGACGCTCACCGTGGGGCTGGGGGTGGGGCCGGGGGTGGCCGTCGGCTTGGGCGTGGGGGTCGGCGTCGGTGTGGGCTTGGGCGTCGGCGCCGGTGTCACGGGCGGGGTCGGCGTGGGCGTGGGGCTCGGCGTGGGCTTCGGGCTCGGCGTCGGCGTCGGCCCGGTGCTCGGCTTCGGGGACGGAGTGGGCGAAGGCGTGGGGGTGGGCTTGGGCTGCGGCTTCGTCGGCGTACCGGCTGCCCCGCCTCCCGCGTTGGGGACCTCGTGCGCTCCCTTGAGGTAGTACGCGAACCAGGACCGCACCGTGCCCAGGTACTCCGAGGAGTGGTTGTAGGAGAGCACCGCCCGGTCCAGATCCGCGTCCACCCGCAGGTCGCGGCTGCCCGCGCACAGGTAGCGTCCGGCGGCGAGGGCGGCGTCGTACACGTTGCCGGGGTTGCGCACGCCGTCGCCGTCGGCGTCCTGGCCCCAGGCCGCCCAGGTGGACGGGATGAACTGCATGGGCCCGACGGCGCGGTCGTAGGCGGTGTCCCCGTCGTAGCGGCCGCCGTCCGTGTCCCGGATCGTCGCGAAGCCGTTGCCGTCGAGGACCGGTCCGAGGACCGGCCGCAGGGTGGTGCCGGCGGCGTCGACGCGCCCGCCGCCCGCGTGCCCGGACTCGACCTTGCCGATCGCCGCGAGGAGTTGCCATCGGAGCCCGCAGCCCGGGTCCGTGCGGCCGATCCGGTCCTCGGCCTGCTTGTACGCGGCCAGCACGGTCGCCGGTACCCCCTGTGCCCCCGTCGCGCCGCCCGCGGCGACGGGCTGGTTGGGGGATCCGGCCGTCCCGCCGGCATCGGCCGGCGGGGTCTGCGCGCCCTCCGGCAGCAGGGCGGCCGGCGGCTCCGGGCTGGGGAGGGGCGGGAGTTCGGTGAGGTACGCGCCGTCGCCGCCGTCTTCCCCGCCGGCCGGCGGGGGCGCAGGGGGGGGGGGGGGGGGGGGGGGGGGGGGTGGGGGGTGGTGGGGGGGGGGGGGGGAGGCCCCCCCCCACGGTGGTGGGGAGTGGATATTCCGGCGCGTCGCACTAGCACAAGGACGCCGATCG
>NZ_JBWKDK010000019.1:0-141477 GCF_056436005.1 Streptomyces sp. NPDC043854 | reverse complement strand
CCACGGCCCCGGCGTGCGGCGGCGGGGGGGGGGGGGGGGGGGGGGGGGGGGGGGCGGGGGGGGGTGGGGGGGGGGGGGGTGGGGGGGGAGGGGGGGGGGGGGGGTGGGGGGGGGAGGCGGGGGGGGGGGGGGGGGGGGGGGGGGGGGGGGGGGCCTCCCCCCCCCCCCCCCCCGCCGCGGGCACCGCCGCAGGCAGGGGCGCGCAGCGGTGCATCCGGGCCGGCCGGGTCAGCTGCTGAGCTGCTTGCGGCCGCCGTCGCCGATCGCGATCTTCCGGGGCTTGGCGCGCTCGGCGATCGGGATGCGCAGGGTCAGCACGCCCGCCTCGTAGTCGGCGTCGATGTGCTCGGTGTCGAGGGTGTCGGCCAGCATGACCTGCCGGGAGAACACCCCCAGCGGCCGCTCGGAGAGCTCCATCTGTGCCTGGTCCGACCGGGGCGCGGGTCGGCGTTCGGCCTTGACGGTGAGCATGTTGCGCTCGACGTCGATGTCGATGGCGTCCTTGCCGACGCCGGGGATGTCGAAGGCGATCACGTACGCGTCGCCGTCGCGGTAGGCGTCCATCGGCATCGCGGACGGCTTCGACCAGGTACCCGGGCCCAGAAGCTGCTGAGTGAGACGGTCGATCTCACGGAAGGGGTCGGTGCGCATCAGCATGGAAAACACCTCCTGATGTGTCTGCAGTGGGTGCCAGTGCGCGTCAGTTACCTCTCTTGTAACATGTCATCGAGACGATGACAAGTAGCTCATTCACCAGATCGATGACATACAGAATGTCAGCGGACAGGTGACGGAGTCACTTGCCCGGCAGACTGACTGGAGGTGCCATGAACGCTCCTGCGCCCGGCGCCGGGGAGCCCGGGGCGCCGGCGTCCTTCCTGGCCGCCGCAGCCGCTCTGGCGGCCATCGACCACACGCTCGGCACCGCCCACGGACCCTCCAAGGACGCCCCGGACGACCCGCAGGAGGCGCTGGCCGCCCTCCTGCTGCTGCGCGAGGTCCGCCAGCAGCTGGCCGGCTGGGAGTCCGGGCTCATCGAGACCGCCCGGGCGGCCGGCGCCAGCTGGGCAGACCTGGCCGGACCGCTCGGCGTCGCCAGCCGGCAAGCAGCCGAACGCCGCTACCTCAGGCTGCGCCCCGGAACAGCGGGCAGCACCGGCGAGCAGCGGGTCCAGGCCATACGGGACCGGCGTGCCGCCCAGCGCAGCGTCGATGCCTGGGCCCGCGCCCACGCCGCAGACCTGCGCCAGCTCGCCGGCCAGGTCACCGCCCTCGCCGGCCAGGACGCCCTAGGTCGGGCTTCCCTCGACGCGGTCCTCCAGGCGCTCGCCGGCAGCGACCCCGCCGACCTGCTCGCCCCCCTGGCCGCCGCCGAACCCCACGTACGCCCAGCCGATGCCGCCCTCGCGGACCGCATCCGCGCGGTGACCCGGCGCACCGGCCTCCTGCGCCATGAAAGCGACCAGCGGCGGCAGACCACCTGACGGCGTCCGCCCGCCCCTGCGCGGATCCGGCGGCGGGCACCGGCGCGGTTCACGCGACGTGTTTCTCCCTGTCCGCAGGCGCGGCGAAGAGAGCAAGAAGGCCGGCGATCTCGTGATCGGCCTCGGCGGGGTGGCGGAAGGGGGCGTCGGCCGCGATGGCGTAGCGGTTGCGGCGGCCGTCCTCGCCGCGGCCCCGGGCGAGGTACCCGGCCTCTTCCAGGTCCGCGACGATCGCCTGCACGGTCCGCTCGGTCACGCCGCAGGTGAGTGCGACGTCCCGGAGCCGTACACCGGGGTCGCGGGAGATCGCGAGCAGGACACGGGCGTGGTTGGTGAGAAACGTCCACTCCGAACGGCGATCGCGAGCCTCACGCATGGACACCACCCTGCCCGCTCTGTCACTCCGGCCATCACGCGAAGCAAATTTCACGTAACCATTGACGCATAAAGTGCGAAGATTGACAATCTGGACATGAGTCCGATCTGGTCCTGGAGGGTCCCATGTCTCCCTTCCTCGGATCCGCCCGGTTCGCGCCCTCGGAGTTCGAGTGCAGCGACCGCGGCGTCGCTGTAGAGGTGACACCCGGCGATGGGGGCGCGGCAGTCAGCGTCAGCGGTGAAATCGACCTCCACACCGCCACGCACCTGGAGCAGGCCCTCGCCGCCGTCAGGTCGGGCTGCGAGGATCGCGGCCTGATCACCCTGGACATGTCCGCTGTCAGCTTCTGCGACTGCGCCGGACTGAACGTGCTGCTGCGCGCCCGGCGCGAACACCACGGGCTGGTCATCACCGCCGCAAGCCGGCCGGTCAGGCGCCTGCTGGAGCTGACCGGAACAACCACCCTCTTCAGGGGTGGATCGACGGCCGCCGAAATCGTCCCGGCCCGGCACGGTCTCCTTGCTCGGCCGACCGCTGATGAAGACCGGGACGCGGACCCTGCCCGCCCCCGAGAGGGCCGCCGAGGACCCCCGCCGCGCAAGGCACTCGCGCGTCCTGGCGCCGTCGCATGCGGCGTGTGCGGTGACACAGCCCTGCACCACGCACACTTCCCGGACTCCTCCTACATCGACCCTGCCGACCCCCGGCACGACGGCGACCGGCCCATCGCCGGATGCGGCACGGAACACCTGGACCGGCTCGCTGCCGCACTGCGCCAGCGGCCCTTCATCCACGCCGAACTCTGGGCCGGGCGCATTGCCCAGACCTACGCAGCCCACCCGCGCGGCATCAGCCTGCAGGATCTCGCCCGCGAATCCGGGCTCACGATCGTCCAGCTGGAGGAAGCCGCCCTGTGGGCGCGCCACGGCCCCGTCCCCCGGCCCGCCCGCTGACCACGACGACGCCGCCCTGTTGCGCGGCCAGGCCCGGCCTGGCCCATCCCTCCATCACCCGCGAGGCACGATGCCGCTCGCCGTCCACTGCGTGGGCCACGGGGCCAGCGGCACCGGCGGCTGCGTCATGGCTTGCGCTGGCTGGCGGCCGGTGTGCGCAAGGGCGTCGGCGAGCCGGTGCCAAGCCCGAGCGCGGGATTGAGCCCCGCCGGATGTCCGCCGGCTACACCGGTGGGGGGTCGGGGTGGCATGCCAGCCATTGCTGCAGTTCGCGGTGCCGGAATTGGTAGGCGGCGCCCGAGAAGCGCAGCAACCCGGCGGTACAGGACCAATCCAGGAAGACGGAGAGCCTTCTTTGGGGCTCGGTTCGTTGCACAGGAACGTCACGGGACGTCGAGCGTGGACCCGCCACCCACGCGCCGGGCACGCACCCCGACGCGCCCGTTCCCTCGAAGCCCAGACGCCCGGCCCCAAAACCTTGGCAGACTACTCCGCAGGCACAGTGCGCGTTGGGGGTGCAGATGGCGGAGATCGGTCTTGCCGCAGCAATCGAGGAACTGCGGCAGGAGCTCTATCGGGCGCAGGGTCAGGGGGCAGACCAGCAATTCGCGTTCGGCATCGAGGAGGCCGAACTGGAGCTGCAGCTGGAGCTGCGCAACAGCGGCAAGGGGGACGGCAAGGTCAGCTTCGGCGTGGCGACCGTCGGTGCGGGCGGTGAGCACTCCACCGTCCGCACCCACAGACTGACGGTAAAACTTTCGGTCCGGGACCGGGCCCGCGGCGGCTCCAGTCCCGAGATCAGCGACACCGAAACCGGGTCCTGGGACGAGGAGTGATGGACCCGCACAGACTGGTGCTGATCCGCAGCGGGACCACGCGGCAGCGCCATCGCGTCGGCTCCGGCTATCTCGTCGCACCCCGCCTGGTGCTCACCGCCGGACACATCCTCCGGGACGGCGAGAGCGGCGCCTACTGGGAGGAGATCCAGGTCAGAGTGGGACACCCTGGCCGCGGTGAGACGCTACGCACCGGAGCGGAGCTGATCTGGACCCATCCGCAGGACCTGGACGTTGCCCTGCTGCTCACACACGACGAGATCGACGTACCGGGGTCGGTTCGATGGGGCCACCCCGTGGAGACGACCCCGCTGCGCTACGAGGGACTGGGCTTTCCGCTGGCATCCGCGGAAGGTGGTCGTGACGCCGAACACCTCCGAGGCGTCCTGCCTCCGCTGTCCTCCGGGGCTCACGGCCTCTATGTGCTCGACCAGGGGCCCGCACCCGACCTCCGCGACGACGGCCGCAAGGCCTGGGGAGGCGCCTCGGGAACCGCAGTGTTCTGTGAGGACCACCTGGTGGGCGTGGTGATTCGCGACGACCGGTCCTATGGAAACCGCCGCCTGCGGGCCCTCCCGGCGCATTGCTTTGTCCAGGACGACGGCTTCGAGGCACTCCTGCGTCGGTACGCCGGCGGTCCACCCCGCCTGATCGAGATTGGCGCCGCCCTCCCGAGGGCCCAGCCCGAGGCGGAACGCAGCTCGGCCGAGCAGGAGACCGAGCGGCTCCTGTGGTCGGTGCTCGGCGGCCGGATCACCTACGCGGCGCATGCCCGCGCCCTCGTACGGCGGCTCGGATACACCGTCCCCGACAGCCACGAACCGACCATGCCCGACCTCGCGGCACTCGTGGCGGCCCATCCCCGGGCCCTTCCCTCCCTGAGCAGCACCCTGGCCCCGGCCCTCACCAGCGAGGACGAGCGCACCCGCCTGACGGACGTCCTCACCCGCGCCCGTGCCGGCGGACTGTGCCTGCTCCTGTCCTTGGACGAGTGCGAGCACTTACTGGAACTGCTCCGCGGCATCTGCAAGGAGCAGCCCACGCTGATACCTCGCGCGGCCCGCGAGGCCCTGCGCTACGCCTGGCTGCCCGACCCGCTGAACCGCACACACCTCTGCGCCGACGACCTCGAACACGTCGTCGAGCACCTGGAGTCCATCTCCGACAGCGAGCGCGTGCCGGACTGCACACCAGCCGTACCGGCCCTGCTCCGCCTGGTCGAATGCGTGGCCGCTGCTCTGGGAAGGGAAGTGGGCGCTGAGCTGCGCAGCTGGTCCGATCAGGTGGCTGCCCGGACCGGCATACATCCGGCGGCGCTCGCCGAGCGCCGCACCGACGCCGGCCGCTGGGCCGCCCGGCAGACGTCCCCCTTCTCCCGCGTCGTCGTCGAAGTCTCTCGCGCGCGGACCGAACCGCGCGAGAGTTACTACTGCCGCATCCTGCTCGCCCGTGCCGACGGCACGCACACCCCTCTCCACGAGACGGAGAGCGCGCCGAGGACCCCCGAGGAAGTGGCCCGGCGGGTCCGCGACGCCGTCGAGGTCGTCGCGGACGAGCTCGGCCCGACGGCCGCGCCTCACGCGACGGTTCTGGTGGCCCGCGACAGCCTCCATCTGCCCATCGACGAATGGAACCCCGGGGCACCCAACGAGTTCGTTCCCGACCAGCCGATCGGCGCCGAGTTCTGCATCACCCTGAGCTGCCCCGAGATGAGCGACCTGGTGCGCGGCAGAGAACGTGAACACCGGCGGCGCTGGGAAAGCGGACATGCGGCCCCCTTGGTGGTCGACGACGAACGTGTCACTCGGCCACGGCTTAGGCGGCTGCTGCAAAGCACTCACCGTGACGTAACCCAGGTCGTGCTCCACGGTTCCCCGGAACAGCGGGACGCACTGCTTGAACTCTGCCTGGCGCTCGGCGTCCCGGTCGTCCTCTGGGACCGGCGGGCCGACTGCCCTGCGGACGCGGCCGGGCTGCAACAGCTGGACCCCGCCGGCCCGCTCGCCGATCTGCCCGAGCGGGTCCGCGTCTTCCGCGGGACGGCGTTCGACGAGCCGGAGACGCTCCCGGCGCGCCCCGCGCTCGTATGGGAGGAAGACGGCCGGCGACCGCGGCCCGGATCGCTGACCCTGCAAGACCCCCCAGAAGGAGCCAACGCGTCATGACTGCCGCAGAATCCGCTACCACCGACCACCCCACCCCGTCCGGCGACAGGGACTGGCGGCTCTTCCGGGGCGATGGAGCGTCCCGCTCCGTCGTCTTCCCGCCCGCCCCACCATGGCGTCGGCTCCACCCGGAGGATCCCGACGGCTCGCGGACCGCACGCCCCCGCCCGTACCTGATCGACCCCGATGACGCGGACATCGTCAACGCCGCCCTCCACCTGCGCCGGCCTCTGCTGGTCACGGGACACCCCGGTACCGGAAAGTCTTCCCTGGCACACGCGATCGCCCACGAGCTGGTCCTCGGCCGCGTTCTGCACTGGCCAGTCAATAGCCGCTCGACCTTGCAGGACGCCCTCTACCACTACGACGCGATCGGCCGGCTGCGGGAAGCGAACCTCCGCCGGGACACGGACGGCTCCGAACCCGGCATCGGCCAGTACGTCCGGCTCGGCCCCCTGGGCAACGCGCTGCTGGCTCGGGACCGGCCCAGGGTCCTGCTCATCGACGAGCTGGACAAGGGGGACGTCGATCTGCCCAACGACCTGCTCACCGTGTTCGAGGAGGGCGAGTTCGAGATTCCGGAGATCAGCCGCCTCCCCGAGGAACACTCCACGGTCCACGTCCGGACTGACGACCCGGACGCGCCAGCCCCAGTGGTCCGCGGCCGCGTCCGCTGCCGTGAGTTCCCCGTCGTGGTCATCACCAGCAACGGTGAACGCGAGTTCCCGCCCGCCTTCCTCCGACGGTGCGTCCGTCTCGACCTGCCCGAGCCCGACGAGGAGCGGCTGCGGGACATCGTCGCCGCGCACCTCGGCCACGAGGCGCTCCACGACATCGACGACCTGCTGGAGGAATTCCTCGGCCGCCGCGCGCCCGGGGAACTCGCCACCGATCAGCTCCTCAACGCGGTCTTCCTGCGCACGGGCGGCATCGATCTGGACGCCGGCCGACTGCTCGACGCCGTTCTGCACCAACTCGGCGGGGCGGAATAGGGGCATGTTTGGACGTCTAAGAGAGACCCTGGCCAGGAGCGGCGTCGACCTCGCCGACGAGGAACTCCTCGACGTCCTGTGGCTGGCCAGGAACCTGCCGGGCGACGTCCGTCCGTTGGCGCGACGCCCGGCCCCGGCCGCCCCACGGCTGACCGCCAAGCAGGGTGAGCCCCGGGCCCCCGGCGCGGACGATCCCGTGCAACCAGGCGTGCAACCACCGCCGGACGTCGCCCCGCACCGCCTGTTCCCCCTGCACGCGGCCCCGCGGGGGAAGGGGAGCGGCAGGCCGGATCAGGCCCCGCACCGGGCACACGCCGTACGCACCCCGGGCGCCAATGTCCTACCCAGCCGTCATCTCACGCTCGGCAAGGCGTTACGGCCGCTGCGGCAGCGGCTCCCCGACCGGCGTCGTCAGGAACTGGACGTGGCACGGACAGTGGATGCCATGGCCGAGACGGGTCTGCCCGAGACCGTGACGAGTCCCGCTCGTAGCCGCTGGCTCTCCCTCGCCTTGCTGATCGACGACGGCGTGTCCATGTTCCTGTGGAAGCGTCTGGCCTCCGAGATCCGCACACTGATGGAACGGGCCGGGGCCTTCCGCGACGTCCGCGTCTACGGACTGAACACCCGTGGTTCCCACGCCCCATTGCTGAGCAGTCGTCCTTACAGGCAGCAAGGTCCCTACCTTCCGCCAGCCGCACTCTGCGACCCCACCGGCAGCACCCTTGTCCTCGTGGTCAGCGACGGCGTCGGCGACGCCTGGTGGGACGGTCGGATGAGGGAGGCGGCTTCCCTGTGGGCCCGACGGCAACCCACCGCGATCCTGCAGGCGCTGCCCGTCCGGCTCTGGGCGAACTCGGCCATCACGACTCGACCGTGGCACGTCGCCAGTGTCCGCAGGGGCGGTCCCACCACCGCGTGGCACGTCACCGACCCGAGACTGCCGTCGGATCTGGTCGGCTTCGACTCTGTTCCTGTCCCGGTGCTCGAACCCACACCGGCCGCCGTCAGCGACTGGGCCCGGCTGGTCGCCTCGCCAAGCGCGACCGCGGTGCTGCCGCTGTGGGAGATTGGGCGATCCGTCACCCAGCCCTGGCGCGCCGAGACCCGGCAGGGTCCGGACGCCGACGCCGTCTTGCGCTTCCGCGGCGCGGCCAGCCCGGAGGCGTATCGGCTCGCCGCCCACCTTGCGGCCGTGGCGCCCGTCACTCCGCCCGTCATGCGCATGGTTCAGGAGGCCCTGGGCCCTCCGACGGACACCGGGCACCTCGTGGAGGTCTTTCTCGGCGGCCTCATGCACAACGCCGCCGCAGACACCACCGGCCGGTTACCACAGCCGGAGTTCTTCGACTTCTCTGACGACGCACGGCGCATCCTCCTCGGCACACTCCCCGCCCGTGAGTTGCTGCGCACCACACGACTGATCGCCGACCGCCTGGCAGCGTGTGTCCGGCACTCACCGAGCTTCACCGCCTGGGTGGCGCACCCAGGAGGCGCCGCCATCGTCGGCGCACCCGAACGGTCCTTCGCCCTCCTGGAGGAGCGGCTGCTGAAACGCCTCGGCGTCGCCACGCACATCGACGCCCCACCCGCCGAACGGCCTCCCCCAGCCCCGGGACCCCCGGAACCCCGGGAACGGGCCCGGCCACAGCCACATGTGGCTCAGCGGACGGACACCATGCCCCCCGCACAGGCCTCTGCAGCGGACACGAAGGCCAAGATCCTTCTGGTCGACGACCAGCCGGAGAACCTGCTGGCCCTGGAAACCACCCTGGCCGCGCTCGGCCAGACACTCGTCCGCGCATCCTCTGGGGAGGAAGCGCTCAAGGCGCTGAACAACGGCGAATTCGCCCTCGTTCTACTCGCCACCCAGATGTCGGAAATGGACGGCTACGAGACCGCCGCACACATCAAGCGCCGTTCGCGGACCCGCGACATCCCGATCATCTTCGTCAGCGCGTACGAGATGGGTTCGCAGGCCACGTTCCGTGGATATGCGGCCGGTGCCGTGGACCATGTGTCGCGGCCGTACGACCCCTGGGTGCTGCGCGCCAAGGCGGCCGTCTTCATCGAACTGCACCAGAAAAACGCGCAACTGCGCGCACAGGCAACTTTGTTGCGCACCAGGGCCGCGACCGATCTGCTGGCGCAACTGTCCACCCTGATGTCCGACGTCGAGACGCAGGCACGCGACCTGACCGGACAGCTCCAGGCACAGGTATCGAGCGCGACGGTGAGAACCGCGGCCGCCCGCCTGGAGCAAGCGGTCAGGAGCCTGCGCCAGGTGCTGCAGAACGCGTCGGAGCTGCAGGAAGAACCTGGTGCCCTGCCCGACCCGGCTTCCCTGCATTCAGCACGACATCGAGACCAGTGAAGGGAGTGCGGCCGTCCGCTATCGTGCCGCTGTCGCCGCTCCCCGTCCATCTGCCGCGGACCGCTGCGCGAAAAGTGCAAGGCCTCCGGGTAGCGGAGAGGCCGAAGCCAGCAGCGCCCGGACCGAGTCGCGAGTGGCCCCACCTCGACCGGCCGTGCACGATTGTGGGGAAGTCGACCGTCACGGTCGGCACCACCGCCGGGCTCGCCGACCTCGTCGCCGGACCTGGCCGCCGCCCACCTGAAAGCGCTGCACACCTTCGGCACGGTGACCGCCGCCGAGCCGTACACCGCGGTCAACCTGGGCACCGGGCGGGGCACGACGGTCCGGGAACTGATCGCGGCCTTCGAGAAGGTGACCGGAACTCCTCTGCTGACGAAGGATGTAGGGCGGCGCCCAGGCGACTGTGCGGGAGCATATGCCGGGAACAAGCGCGCAGCCCAGTTCCTCGGATGGGAACCGGAGCTGAGCGTTGAAGACGGCATCCGCGACGCCCTGTGCTGGTCACAGCGCCGCGACGGGGTCCTGGACCCGAGCCAGCCTTGACAGACAGTTCATGAACGACCAGTCGCCGAAACGGGAGGGGGCGCGGCACCAGCCGCGGACCCCTGCGATCCGTACCGAAGGGCTCTTGCGCCGGACCGCCGCCCTTCGAGTGCCAAGGCAGCCGACCCAGGCAGGCCCCGGTGTCGCCGCCAGGCGAGGTACCTTCCACTGCCTCATGAGTACGGATGCTCATGCGGCAGCGGAGCTGTGTCTGCAGGCTGAGCTCATGCATCAACGCGAATGGAAGCCAGCCCACCACCGCCGCGGCGTTGAGCGTGTCGGCATTGCCGTACTGGCGGTGACCGCGGCGATCTTTGCTGCGGTAGCCATCCCTACCGTCATCGTGGTCGTCGGCTACGCCCTGGCCTGAGGCGATTCCAACTGCGGGTGGAGCTGGGGGCAATGGCCGGACTCGGGTGTTCCAGGCGGGGTGTGCTCAGGCGTTCGCAAGGTCGTGGGTGGTGCGGGGGTTCGCGCCGTCCACGCATCACCCAGCGGTGCGTCCCAGTCGCTTCGCTGGACTCGATTCCCCTGCGGGCGATGCGGTGGCGGATGGCTCTCTTGCGGAGCCATCGGCGCAGGCGGTCGTAGTCGTAGCCCTTGTCGGCGTGGAGCTTGGCCGGACGCCGGCGGCGCGGGCCGTACGGATGCGGACTGGGATGCCCGCGCACCGACTGTGGGCGAAGGCGCTCAGGCGTGGGGTGCTGGCGCGAGCGTCGCGACTTGGTAGCTGGTGCCGTCCTTGTCGCGGACCAGCAGACCGGCGATCACCATGTAGCGGCGCAGGGCGGCGTAGTCGTCGTGCACGGTCAACAGGGCCTGGTTGACCTCTCGTTCCTCGTACGAGTGCGTCGGCTCGAAAAGCGTCTGCGTGAGGTGCACGAGCAGTTGCTCACGCCGGGCTGCCTTTCGGGGGATCGCCGTCAGGCGTCCGTTCCGGAAGAGGTTGGCGACGCCCCGCGCGCTGTTTGATCCAGGTTCGAACATGATCCGTAGTCTCCCTGCAGCCCGGCGCGTCGGCAATCCATTTGCACTGGCGATGGATTCGCCAGGATTCGGGTTCTTCCGGGATTCCTCAGGTTGAGGGGCTCCTCTCGCAGGTGCGGCGTCCCGAGATGTCGCACTCGCCAGTGTCCGATTATCGATGTCGGGTGATCGGTTCAGGATGTTGGTGATTGCTGTTGCACACGACAGGGGTGCGGGATGCGGTGCGTCGCGGTACGGAGTGTCCTGCATTTTGGTCACTGGCGGGTCGTTGCCTGTGGGGCGGGGGGTACGCGATGGACAGTGTCCGTGGTGGAGGGGCGGGCCCGCAAGCACATCCCGGATGACATCTTGACCACTGAGGGTCCGGTAGCGGTGGATGTGAAGCCGCACTGCCGGCTGTCCACCCCAGTGGTGGCGTTCACGTTCGCGTGGACCCGGCAGGCGGTCGAGTCGCGTGACGGGCGCTCAGCGCCTCGTCTCGTACCTGGTCAGGATCACGCCGCAGGGAAGTGTCCGCGTCTCCACCAGGTTCAGGTTCACCCAGCTGTCCAGCGCGGTGAAGAACGGCGTGCCGCCGCCCACCAGGACCGGCGCGGTGGCCAGCACGTACTCGTCAATCAGCCCGGCCCGCATGGCCGCCCCGGCGAGCGTCGCGCCGCCGATGTCCATCGGGCCGCCGCCCTCGGCCTTGAGCCGGGTGATCTCGGCGACCGCGTCGCCGGTGACCAGGCGGGTGTTCCAGTCGACCTTGTCGATCGTCGAGGAGAACACCACCTTCGACATGTCCCGCCAGCGGCGCGCGAACTCGATCTCCGCCGGGGTGGCGTTGGGCTGCTGGTCGCCGGTCGGCCAGTAGGAGCTCATCGTCTGCCACAGCTTGCGCCCGTACAGCGACAGGTCGGTCGCCTGCAACTGGTCGGACCAAAACTGGAACAGCTCGTCGCTCGGCACGCTCCAGCCGATGTCGTCGCCGGGCGCGGCGATGTAGCCGTCCAGGGTCAGGTTCATGCCGTAGATCAGTTTCCGCATGGCGCCAGCATTCCGTGAGTCGGTCTCACGCGTACGGACCGGCGCGGCGCGGGAAACTCATCGGTGCGCGATCTGAGCTCGCATGCAGTCCTCGCTCGGTGGCTCAGCCGCCGACTCATCGTTCCGCCGAGGAAATGGCATCGATCTGAGACTGATCTTGGGTGACATCGCGGTGAGACAACAGAGAACCAGCAGGCCACAGAAGATCGACATGTCATCGGCGGCGAGACCCTACACGGGGTCTCAGTAGTACTCGCCGAAAAAACAACGGAGTAGCCCCTGAGCTGCGATGATCCGGGGACTACGGGGTGTTCGCGGACTGTGGGGGTAGGGCTTTGTTCAGGTGGCGGTAGATGGTGGGGCGGGCGACGCCGAACTCGTCGGCGATCTGCTGGACGGTGTAGTCGCCGGAGTCGTACATCTCCCGGGCGAGCTTCACCTGGCGGGGGCCGAGCTTGGGTTTCTGGCCGCCGGTGCGCCCCCGGGCGCGGGCGGACTCCAGGCCGTCGATCGTCCGTTCCGACATCAAGGCGTGCTCGAACTCGGCTACCGCGCCAAGGATCTGGAAGAACATCCGCCCGACCGCGGTGGAGGTGTCGATGCCCTGATCCAGGACGACCAGGTCGACGCCGCGGGACTGAAGGTCCTTGGACAGGTCGATCAGGTTCTCCAGCGAGCGGCCGAGGCGGTCGAGTTTGGTCACGACGAGCTGGTCGCCTTCGCGGGCGACGAGGAGGGCCTTGTCGAGTTCGGGGCGGCGGGCGAGCTTGCCGGATGCCTTGTCGGTGAAGACTTTCTCGCAGCCGGCCGCCCGGAGTGCGTCCTGCTGGGCTTCGGGGTGCTGGTCCCTGGTCGATACGCGGGCGACGCCGATTCTCATGTCCGGACCGTATCGCGAACGGGGTAAGACGTTACATAGACGCGTACACGGGAAGCGTTACAGTCGCGACCTGGGGGGAACGTCATGTCGATCTTCGTGTCTCACGAACGATCGTTGCCGTTCCCCGTCTCATCGCCCGCCCGCCCCCGCCAGTGGGCGAGGTTGTACCGGGTGGCGAGGGTGTCGGGGTGGTCCGGGCCCAGCACCCGTAGGCAGTCCTCCAGCACGGAGGCGGTCGCCTCCGCGGCCCCGGCCGCGTCCCCCGCCTCCCCCCGCCAGTGGGCGAGGTTGTACCGGGTGGCGAGGGTGTCGGGGTGGTCCGGGCCCAGCACCCCCACCTGGTCGTCCAGCAGGGCGCCGAACGCCTCCGCGGCCCCGGCCGCGTCCCCCGCCAGCCCCCGCCAGCCGGCGAGGTTGTTCCGGGTGGCGAGGGTGCTGGGGTGGTCCGGGCCCAGCACCCGTAGGAACTCCTCCAGCACGGCCCCGGCCGCCTCCGCGGCCCCGGCCGCGTCCCCCGCCCGCCCCCGCCAGTAGGTGAGGTTGTGCCGGGCGGCGAGGGTGTCGGGGTGGTCCGGGCCCAGCACCCCCACCCGGTCGTCCAGCAGGGCGCCGAACGCCTCCACCGCCCCCGCCGCGTCCCCCGCCTCCCCCCGCCACCAGGCGAGGTTGTTCCGGGTGGCGAGGGTGTCGGGGTGGTCCGGGCCCAGCACCCGTAGGCAGTCCTCCAGCACGGAGGCAGTTGCCTCCGCGGCCCCCGCCGCGTCCCCCGCCTCCCCCCGCCAGTGGGCGAGGCGGTACCGGGTGGCGAGGGTGTCGGGGTGGTCCGGGCCCAGCACCCCCACCTGGTCGTCCAGCAGGGCGCCGAACGCCTCCGCCGCCCCCGCCGCGTCCCCCGCCCGCCCCCGCCACCAGGCGAGGTCGTGTCGGGCGGCAAAGGTGTCGGGGTGGTCCGGGCCCAGGTGGTGGTCGGTGGTGTCGGTGAGGTGGTGGAAGTGTTGGATGGCGGCGGCCACTTGGCCTGCTTCGCCGAGGCTTCGGCCGGTGCGGAACAGCACGACATGGGCGTCAGGTCGGTACAGGGCGTCTTCGGCGCACGTGGTCAGGGCGGTGGTGTTGGCGCGCAGGGCCCGGGCGAGGTCGGTGTCACGTTCGACCTCGGGCCAGGCGGCGGTCAGGGATTCGGCGGCGGTGCGCGCGAGCTGGTCGTTCGTGTCGGGGGCGAGCGGGTCGCGGATGGCGCGCTGGATGAGCTGGTGGACGCGCACGGCCTGGTGCGGAGTGTCGGGGGTGTGGTCGACCAGGCTCAAGCGGTGCAGGGCCCGCAGCGCGCCGACCGCCTCCTCAGCGGTGACGGAGGGGTGCTCCGGAGCGGTACTGCCACCGCCCGGGGTGGCCCGGTGTGCCGTGAGGTGAGCAAGGGCTGGGTCGCTGGTGAGGACCTCGTCGGGGATGCCGTTGGGGTCGAGCATCGCGGCGAGCTGGAGCATGGGACAGGCCAGGCCGACTGGCCGGAGCTGGTTGGCGCGGTCCAGGGACAGAGACCAGGCAGCGGCCACGGTGGCCGGCTGGTCATCGGGCAGGGTCCCTGGCTCGGGGAGCAGGTCGGGCAGTTGGCGGGCCCGGTCGGCGAGGCGGCTGCGATAGGTGGCGGCGTCCAGGTGGGTATCGATGAGGTAGGCGGCGGCCTGGGACAGCGCGAGCGGCAGATGTCCGAGGTCGTCGGCGAGGGCGGCGAGGTCCCTGGCGCTTTCGCGGCGCCCGTGCGCGGCCAGGGCCTGCTGGAGGTATGCGGTGGCCTCGTCCTGGGTGAACAGGCCCACCGGGACCAGGCGGCCGTGGTTAGCGAGGCCGGCGTCACGGCGGCGGGTGGTGACCAGGGTCCGGCCGTGGGCGTGGACGGGCGGCCACAGGCCGTTCAGGTCGCCCGGGTCGGCGACGTCGTCCAGGACGATCAGCCAGCGATGCGCTTGCGGTGCGGATTTGGGTTCCAGCCAGGCCAGAAACTCCGCCACGGCACGTTCCGAGTCAGCGGGGTCGGCGGCAAGGACGTCCATGGCGGCCTGGGTGTAGGCGTCGATGACGGCGTGGCGGGTGGCCGCGGTGACCCACACCAGGAGGTCGACTTCGTCGTTGCTCCAGGCGTGGCGGGCGTGGTCGGCGGCGAGCTGGGTCTTGCCGACCCCGCCCATCCCCGTCAGTACGAGGCACACCACCGCTTCCCTCAGCGCCGCCACCGCGGCACGGTCCTGGAAGAAGCCGGCCCGGCCGGGCAGCACGCCGACCTGGTGCGGGAACGCCACCCGTTCCCGCCGCGGCAGCACCTGGGTCAGGCTGCCGCTCACCGCGAGCGCGCCGGGCCCAGACGCGGTGGCGGCCCCGGTTCGCGAGATCTGTCCCGGCCCCGTTCCTGTTGCCGGGACCGGGGTCGGGCGCGCCGGGGCACCGTATCCGGTCACCGCGGTGCCCTCCTTTTCGGCGCGGGCGTTGCCCGTATTGCTCACCGCCACCACCGCCGGTTCCGGTTCAAGCTCGGGCTCCGGCGTGACGGGCTGCGGGGCGAATGTGATCCTGCGCCTCCACCACTTCTTCATGAACGGCAGCCCCCTTCCCCTCTGTGTGGCGTGGTTCAGCTGTAGTCGATGCCGGTATTGGCACTGCTGCCGGTGCCGTCCGCAGTCGCGTCCCCGGTCCGCTCCGCAGTTGCCGATGCGCTCCCCGCGCCCCCGGGGCGCCGTACGCCGGTGTTAGCGCTGCCTCCCCCTGTGGCCTCGGCTTTCCCCGTGTCGACGGCCACGTCCACCGGGCCTGGGGCTGGCGCCGGCCCGGAGGCCGGGTGCTGGAACAGCGCCCACACCAGGGCGCCGGTGGCTACCGCTGCCTGGACCGAGGCCCCGACCATCTGGCCGGTGTCCGGACTGTTCAGCAGCCAGAAGAGCGGTGTCGAGACGATGCCAGCCACCGCCGCCACCACGACCGTGATCTTCCAACCTGGCGACATGTCCACCCCTCCCCGAACCCAGCCACCGCCGGAAACTGGCGGCCCCTCCACTGATAGCAGCAACACGCCCGGGCCACCACGGGTTCCCTGGGTCCCGGGCCCCGGTTGGACGCCCAAGGCGCCGGTGTGTGCCGCCCGGCCCCTGCCCGGACACCTGCCAGCCACTACAACTCCTTGCCCGCCCCGTCCCCGGAGGTGGACCGGAGCGGCCGGTGCCCCTGCTCATCGAGCTGGGCGAGCTCGCGCTCGTAGTCGACGGTGATCGAACCGTAGTAGTTGACCACCGAGCTGCGGGCGGGGGAGATGTGCGCCAGCACTTCGGCGTCCACCTCGCGGCCGGCGCTGCGCAGTTCACCGACGGCGAGGCCCATGTACTCGGTGTGCCAGCAGACCACCGCGTTCGTGACGACGGTCAGGCACCACGCCTGCTCGTTCTGCTGCTCGGGCTGGCGCCGGGTGACCTTGCCCTCGCGGGCGTAGTGCAGCTGGCGGCGCAGCGCGTGGAGGGACTCGCCCTTGTTCAGCTGACGGGCGATCTTGCGCCGGTAGCCCTCGTCGGACAGGTACTTCGCCGCGTAGATCGTGCGCCGGATCGCCCCGTATTCCTTCAGCGCGGCCGCGAGCGCGTTCTGCCGGGAGGACGCGGAGAGCTTGCCCACGATAAGGGAGGCGGTGGCATGCCCGTACTTCAGCGACCCCGCCAGCCGCAGCAGGTCGTCCCAGTGGTCCGCCACCAGGTCCAGGTTGGCCTTCTTCGTCAGCAGCGGCCCCGCCTTCGGAAACCGCTCCTCGTACTCCGCCTTCCCGCCGATCCGGTACAGCGTGATCTTTCCCAGGTCGCGGATGCGGGGCGAGAGCTGCTTGCCCACCAGATCGAACAGGGCGAAGTTGACCAAGGTCACCCCGTGCGTATCGGTCGCGTGCTCGGTGATCGGCAAATCGGTGGCGTTGCCAAGGATTTCATCCAGTACGTAGTGGGCCTCGCGGTGGGTGGCCACGATGACCTTGGTGCCGAAGGTGGAGTGCTGGTCGGAGACGTGGGTGTAGGTGGAGATGCCCTCGGAGACGAAGTACTTGTTCAGGTGCCGGCTGGTGATCGACTTGCCCCGGGTGGGGAACCGCTGACCGTCCGAGGAGGACAGCGTGCCCGACCCGAACATGGCCGTCATCGGCAGCCTGTGGTGGTAGTTGACCAGCACGATGTTCGCCTCGCGCAGCGTCTCCTCCCTGATGTACCACTCCGCGGTCCACGCCAGCACGTCGTACGGGATACCGCACGAGGCGGCCATCCCGTGCAGTCCTAGGTTCGTGGACAGCCCGATCAGGCAGGCGATCAGGTTCCGCTTGAGCTGCGGGGAACGGGCCTGCTTGCCGCCGGCATGGGTGAAGCAGTCCAGGAAGCCGGTGTGCCGGTCCATCTCCACCAGCAGTGAGGCGATCGGCACATTCGGCAGCATCCGCTCCAGCTCGGCATGCAGCTCCTCGGCCTCACTGGGGATGTCCTCCGCCGTCAGCGGGGAGATGACCAGCTCCCCGGCGTCGTTGAGGCGGACCGGGCCGTCACCGCGCCCCAGGACCGCCTGCAGATCGGTGAGGGCCTCGTCGAGTTCGTCCATCACCAGCGGCAGGGCCTCGGAGAAGTCGGGACTCTTGCCGACCAGGCGGCAGAACTCCACCCGGTACTCCTCCCACTGGGCGGGCTTGAACAGGTAGGCGGCCGGGTTGTCGTAGCGGCGCGAGCCCGGCACGTACACGTCCCCACTGCGCAGGCCGTCGCGCAGCGCGAGCAGTGTGCACAGCTCCCAGAAGTGCCGGTACGCGGTCGCATCTCCCTTCGCCGCGGCCTCATCGAGGTAGCCCTGTCATTGGGTCGGCACGAACAGCGTCGGGGCATTGTCGGGGACGTTGCGGGCGCCGGTGGCGTTCAGCTCCCGCAGGATCCCAAGCGCCTCGATCAGGGGCTTCGCCTCGGTGCCGCCCTTGAACCGCACCGCCTCCAACACCTTCGGCGCGAATTGCCGGATGTAGGTGTAGGACCCCTCCAGCAGCCGCAGATGCCCGTGGTCGCGGGGCAGCCGCACGGTGGCCCCGGCGTGCGCGGTCCGCAGCCGGGACATGCCGATCTTCCCGCGCAGCAGCGTCCCGACCGCCTCGTCCGGGATACCCGCATCGGCCAGCACGGGCAGGATCTCATTCAGCAGCGCGAGCCGGTCCTCCGACAGCTTGGCCCGCTCGGCGAGCTCGTCGCGCAGCTTGATCCGCGCCCGCGACTCCGAGCCGGAAAGGGTCTGGTCGAAGAGCTGGACCACCGAGTCGAGGACGTCGACCGACGACTGGGCCAGCAGCGTGAGCAGGATCGGGTGGCGCCGGTTCGGTTCCCGCCGCACCAGGGCCTGCGAGGTCAGGCGGCGCCCGATCTGGGCCAGGAAGCGGCGCCGTTCGGCGGGCAGGGCCGACATGTCCAGCGCGTCGGCGCCAAGTCCCCGCAGGAACTTCAGCTTCTCCACCTCGCCGCCCACACTCGCCGGCGACGCCTGCACCGGGCCGGTGACCAGCCAGTTAAGCCGCGAGGACCGCAGCTTCGGATCGAAGACCAGCAGTCCGTCCAGCCCGCGGGCCCGCTCGGGGTTCAGCAGGTGGGCCACGCGGGCGTGGGTCTCCCGCTCAGCCGCCGCACGGGCGGTGGCGACCTTCTCCAGCAGCGTGACCACTCCCGGCCGGATCACCTTCGCCGAGCGCAGGTACTCACACCCCAGCCGGAACAACAGACTCGGGGAGTCGTGCTCCATCGCCCGCGCCAGCAAGAACTCGTCCAGCTCCTTCAGCTCCAGCGACTTCGCCGCACGCCACCCCAGGTACTTCGTGACCTGCCGCAGATGGTCCGTACGCGTCTGCTCCCGGGACGCCCCGTAGCCACGCAGCACCTCGACGGGTAACCCAAGCTGCCGAGCCAAACGGCCCGCCACCGCCGGCGGGGCAGCGGGCACCTCGTCCGGCACGAAGCCCAACCACGGCAGCGTGCACAACTGCACCGCGACACCCAGAACCGTCTGCGGACGCAGGAACTTCCGCAGGAACGCCTCATCGGCCGGAGTGAGCGTGAAATAGCGGATCAGCTCGTCCTTAGCGATCGCCGGGAATGACCGCAGAGCCTCCAACTCCTCGCCGGAAAACACCCTCGTGGCCATCTGCCCACCCCTCCCGTCGCCGGAGTCACCCAGTCAGCCCAACGAGCCAACCGACACCACGGCAACGGGCCAGGTCAGGGGCCACTCCGTTGTTTTCTCGGCGAGTACTACCGAGACCCCTACACCAGTCGAAGAGGGCCTCGTCGGTGAGGTCGACGTCCTCGGCATCGGCCATGCCCGCCCGGTAGAGGAACTCCCGGACGTCCAGCTCGCTGGTCGCGCGGCCGAGCTCCTCGCGCCGGTAGGTCACCAGGCGGCGCCCCCAGTCGTCGGGAGGGTGGATGGTCACTTTGGACTCGTCGGCCATGGCTCCAGGCGCGGCCGGGGCCCGGGGCCGCACTCAGGCAGTGTCCGGTAAGGCCCGTGTGCCGGGCTGGGGGGAATCAGCGTGCGTCGGGGCGCTGGCCGACCAGCTGCGTGAGCTGCTCGATGGTCTCGGCCTGGTTCCGATCGATCTTCTGGGTGAGGGCTTCCACATGCTCCCGGAGTCATCCACATCCATCCACATCCGTCCACATCCTGCTCAAGGCCGGCGAGCTCCTGGCGGATGGTGGCCAGGCCGGTGCTGATGCCTTCGTGATAGGACTCCACCAAGGGGTGCGCCCGGCCGTTCACGGGGTGAGGTCCAGGACCCGGACCGGCTGCCCTTCCCAGCGCTTCGGCACGGTGGTGGCCACGATCGCGCCTTCGGGTCGGTCTGGGGTGGGCTGGGCGGCGTGCTGGCTGTGGGCGGCCGCCCATGTCTCCTGCTGCGCGACTGCGAGGGCGGCGGGTAGGTCCAGTCCAGGACGGTGATGCCGGGCAGGGCGGCCAGGTGCTCAGCGGTCCCGGGGCGGGCACGGTCGGCTTCGACGAGCGCACACGTGGGCGTGTAGAGGAACCAGCCGGTCTCGGCGTGCGCGCGGTGGATGAGCCGGGAGGCGAGCACGTTGCCGTGTCGCCGCTTGGCGGGCGTGCGGATGATCAAGAGCCCGGCGTGCCATTGGAAGGAGCATGCGGCGCTACGCCGCCTCTGCTGCCGCATCGCCGGACGGGGCCGCCGCCTCTTCAGCTAACCCGGCCGAATGGCTGCCGTCGGGCTCGCGCTCTCCTGGTCGCGGCCGAGCACTTCGCCTTCTGCCCCGACAACATCTGGCAGGGCAGCCACCGTACACGCTGACCGCCTACGCCGAGCGGATCATCGGAGCCCACAGCTGGGACTTCTGGTGGGACTGATCCATCCCCGCTTGGGAAACGATCACCCGCCTCGCGGGAAGCGATCTTCAAGCGCTTCGTGAGCCCCTGGTCAGCGGCACTCGTGAACAGCCCGGGACGGGCACGCATCCACACCTCGCGTCCTGCGTCAGACAAGCATCAGCAGGTGAACCACACCACCGTTTGAAGACGGGCGCTAGACGTCTACGCACGGGCGGGCGGTCGGGATTGGTGCGTCGGCCGCCCACGTGGCGAGCAGGTGCAGTGCGGCCTCGGTCGGGCCGTCAGGGACCGGGGTGAGGGTGACGATTCGTCGGCGTTCGTCTCCGGCGAGAGGCAGGGTCTCGTAGGTGAACGTGATGGTGCCCACGGCCGGGTGACGGAAGCTCTTGGTGCCGTGCGTGCGGACCTCGACGTCCGCCCGCGTCCACAGCGTGCGGAAGGCGTCGCTCTCCGCACGGAGTCGGGCGATCAGCTTCTGCAGTTCCGTGTCGTCGGGGTGGCGGCCGGCGATTGCGCGGAGCTGGCCGACCGTATCCGCCGCGATGACGTCCCACTCGACGTAGAACTCCCGCCCTGCCTGGGTGAGGAAGAGGAACGCCGCCAGGTTCCACGTGCCCGGCCGGGCGGCAGCGCCGTGGACGAAGAGCCGTTTCGCGAGCGCGTTCAGGGCGAGGACGTCCATGCGGTCGGTCAGCACCATGGCCGGGACCGTCACGCGTTCCAGCAGGCGCAGCAGCTCCGGACGGAGCGCCGGATCGTCCGGAGCCGGGGCGGTGGGGGTGGAGCCGCGCCGTCGGGCGGGTCGGGCGAGGACGTGCAGGTGTTCGCGCTCCAACGTGTCCAGGCGGAGCACCTCGGCGAGCGCGTCCAGGACCTCGTCGGACGGGTGGTTCGCCCGGCCCTGCTCCAGCCGCTGGTAGTACTCGACGCTGATCCCCGCGAGCTGCGCCAGTTCCTCGCGCCGCAGGCCCGGCACACGTCGGCGGCCTCCGCCGCGCAGTCCGGCGCTCTCCGGGGTGATCAGAGCACGGCGGGCCTGCAGGAACTCCCCCAGGTCCTGTTGATCTCGCATGTCGGCCAGTATGCCCTGCGGCAAAGGTGGCCCTGGCAGTACCCGTAACCGCAGGGGTCTGGGTCCGCCGGACCGGCCCACGCAGGCTGGAACACGTTCACAGGACATTACGTCCGCCCGCGAGAACGTTCGAAGGATTCGCCATGTGCCACCCCACCGACAGCCGCCCGCCCGCCGCTCCCGTCATCACGGGCTCGGTCGCGCAGGAGGGCCGACTGGAGATCACCGCCGCCGACGGGAACCGGTTCAACGCCTTCCGTGCCGCTCCGACCGTCCCCAACGGCCGCAGCGTCCTGCTGCTGCCCGACCGGCGCGGCCTGCACCCGTTCTACGAGGACCTCGCCCGGCGGTTCGCCGAAGCCGGCTTCCACACCCTGACCTTCGACTTCTACGGTCGCACGGCGGGCCTCGGCCCCCGGGACGCCGCCTTCGACTGGGCAACGCACATGCCGCTGCTGGAGCCCGCCCACGTCGAGGCCGACGCGGCGGCGGCCCTGTCCAAGCTGCGGGAGTGGGACAGCGGTGCGGTGTTCAGCGTCGGCTTCTGCCTGGGCGGCTCGTACTCGTGGCGGCTGGCGTCCGTCGGCCTGGGCCTGGCCGGGGCGGCTGGCTTCTACGGCGTCCCGCGGTTCTTCGGCGACCGGGCGGAGCAGCTGTCCGCGCCGCTGCTGATGCTGCTGGCAGGGGAGGACGTGGTCACCACGAAGGAGGAGTTCGATGCCTTCGCCGGCGGTCTCGACCGGGCGGGAAAGGAGTACGAGATGCACGTCTACGAGGGCGCCCCCCACTCGTTCTTCGACGACACCTTCGCGGACTGGCAGGACGCCTGCACCGACGCCTGGCACCGACTGCTCGCCTTCACCACAGGCGACGGGCGTGGGGCGGGCGACTCGGTGAGCGAGCGGTAGGAGCGGGGCCGGCCCGTCGAGTCGTTCCCGACGGGCCAAGCGGCACTCCTCCGGCTTCTGGTGCCTGTGCGGGACGAGTGCGGCACCTTCGGGTGGAAGCGCAGACCAGCCGGTTTAGCCCAGGTTTAGCCCAGGTTTAGCCCCCCCCAGCTGTTCAGCATCGCCTCCAGCACGGCCGTCTTGGGGCCCCCTATGTCGTTGGTCAAGGGAAACGGGGGTGCGTTGGGTCGGCGAGCCGGGCAGCATGGCGGGGTGGCTGATCTGTTGTGGGATGACGTGGGTTCCTTCTTCGACCCGGATTTGATGGGGTCGTTGCCGGACATGCGTGTCCCGGATGCCTCGGTGGAGGACTGGCAGGCGGTCCTCGATCTTGTCGCGGAGAAGGGCTGGAAGTGCCGGTACTCCGAGGGAGAGACGGTGCTTCCGGTGCCTCGGGCGGAGGCCGTGCTGTCCCGCCCGGCGGGTGCCGAGTGCCCAGACCTGCGAGTCTGGCCGACTGCCGATGTGCTGGCGATCTTCCGCTTCCATGCCGCCGATGAAGTCGACTTCGACGTCGACCTGCGGGAGTTGCAGGGCCAGGATCGACTTGATGTGTTCTGCGGCTTCCTCCGGGAGATCGGGCGGCGGCTAGGCAAGCCCGTGCTGATGGACCCGGAAGGCGACCATGGCCATCCGGTGCTCGGCTTCGATGTCGAGGCCGATCGAGTCGTTCTCCTCGCAGACCCGCAGGTCAGGTGACTGCGGCCGACGGCTGCGGTTCGTAGAGGGTTCCGTCGCGGAGCATCGCGAACAGGACGTCGGCCCGTCGTCGGGCGAGGCAGAGCAGGGCCTGGGTGTGGTGCTTGCCCTGGGCGATCTTCTTGTCGTAGTAGGCCGGGACGCGGGGTCGCCCAAGGCGGCGAATGCGGAGAGGAAGAAAGTCCGTTTGAGCTGCTTGTTTCCTCTCCTGGAGGGCTGTTCGCCGCGGACCGGGGAGCCCGAGCTCCGGGTCGCCGGGGCGAGTCCGGCCTAGGCGGCGAGGTGGCCGGCGGTCGGGAAGGTGCTGCCGCCACCGACTTCGATCAGGATCCGGGCTCCGGGTACGACCTGACCAGACGCACCGGCGGCAGCCGCTCGAACAGCAACGTCCAGCAGGCCGTCAACGCCTCGCGACGGGGAACGGATCCTCATCCACGTACGCGACGTCGAAGTCAGCCTGCCCCGGTTCCTCGACACCCACCGACCCTCCCGAAGCGAGCTCGTACTGATCCGAGCAAGCCACACCCGACAGCCGCCACCAGGCTGAACGCCCGTAAACCGCCCGTGGGAGGTAAACCCGCTGTCCTGTCTCACGTAAGTCGGGGGAGAGCACGGCTTTGACATGAGGTGCCCGAGATTGGTTGAGACGAGGGTCGTCGTTCGTCTCAACGATCTCGGGGCACGGCAGCACGAGCGTGGTGATGGGGTGCAGCCGCAGCGGACATCGAACCCGGCTCAGCCGCCCGGTCAACCGCTGCCCGAGACGCAGGCCTTGCCGGATGCGGTCCCACTCCTCGTCGCTCACCACAGGGCGCATCCTCGCAGCCGGGTCGAGCCGGGGTGCTGTGTGCGGCGCGGGAGGCGTTCGGTGCGGCTCCCCGCTCGTGGATTCAGGACGAAAGCATGTCCATCATGACAGGTCAGCGCCGTTTTTCGTAGGACGGAACGCACAGTTCGCGAGGCTTGTCCGGTCCGTTCCCCGCCTCTCAGAATCTCCTTCGTGCGTCATCCGGAGACAAAGGGGGAATGGTGACGATCGATCACGACGCGGTGCTTCGGGCCCGCGTGCTGCTGCTGGGGTCCGGCCGGCCGAGTCGGGCCGAACTGGTCGGCGCGTACCGGGTTCTGGCCGAGGTGAGTCCGAAGGCGTACGTTCCGAAGCTGGTCGACGCCCTGCTCGCGCTGCGCCACGAGAGCCGGGATCCGAAGGTGGACGTCGCGCTGGCCGCCGAGGCTTCCCGGGCCGCTCGCAGGATAGAGATCGGGGCGCCGAACCGGGCGGAGCGGTTGCGCCGGGCCTTGGACGCCTACCAGGCTTCCTTGTTCGCCCTCGGGCGCAGGGCGGAAGGACGCGCGATCTGTGAGGAGCTGGCCGAGGCCGGCCGAAGCGAGCCCCTGGCGAGCGTTCTGGCCGAGGAGGGGCGCTTCAGGGAGGCCGCGGAGCTCGACGAAGAGGCCGCCCGGAACGGGATCCCGGAGCACTCCTTCTGGAACATGGTGCGGTGGGCGGCGAACCTGGAGGGCGCCGGCCTGCACGACGCCGCGGCGACCGTCTTCCGCGAGCTCCTTGAGGAGACCCGGCGCGAGGCAGCCGAACAGCGCACCGCTCTGGCGATACTCACCTGGGAGTTGGTTCACTTCTCCCGGATGCGGGAGACCGTCGGGGATGGGGCGGGTGCCGCGGCCGCCCGGCGAGAGGCCCTGAGTGTCCTGGAGGAGCTCGCGAGCACGGGCGAGCCGAAGAACTGGAGTTGCATCCTCGGGTGGTGGAGGACGCTCTTCGTCCTGTCGGGGCGGGCAGCCGAACCCGCCGCGAGCCCCGAGTCCCCGATGCCGCCGTTCGGCACGGAGCTCGGCTGGTCGCGCGACGTGCGGGACGGTTTTCTCGGCATGCTGCCGGGCCTCGAAGCGGAGGCGGCGAGACTGCGCGAGGCCGACCGGCTGCCCGAGCTGGTCGACGTCCAACGCAGAATCGGCATCCGCGCGGCCGTCCGCGAAGGCGACCGCCCCTACCTGTTCGAGGAGCGGTTCACACCATACTTCGACGAGGGTGTGACGCTCGCCCGCCGCCTGCCCGACAACCCCGCACGCCTCGCCCGCGCCCTCACCGACCGGTCGATGTTCCTCGTCGCGGCACGATCCTTCGAACCCGCGCATGCCGACTTCGCCGAAGCGGTCGGCCTTCTCCACGATCGCTGATCGCGCCGCCCGGTCGCCGCGTCCCCGTGCTGGGCACGAGGACGCGGGCCAGGCCGTCGCGGTGCCACCGGTACCGGGCCCCGGACTAAGACGTCATCTCACTTGGCGGGCCTTCGGTAGCAGATGAGGGTGCAGGCGATGCCGGTGAAGGCGAGGAAGTGTTCGGCTTTGCGTTCGTAGCGACGGTGGAGGCGGCGGCAGCCGGCGAGCCAGGCCATGGTGCGCTCAATGGTCCAGCGATGACGGCCCAGTCGCTGCGATGACTCGATTCCCCTCCTGGCGATGCGGTGGGTGATGCCGCGTTCGCGTAACCTCGTCCTTCTCCGTCGGGGACGCCATCGAGCACCTGCTCGTGGACGAGTCCGGCCATATCTGGGTCGGGCACTTCGACGAGAACCCTGCCGGAATCCCCGAACTCGGCCCGACGGATAACAACGTCACTCCGGTTCCACGGCGAATGTGCCCGACTCCATGAGCACCGGGAGCTGGATCCCGTTCCCGTACTTCTGATGGGCATGGGCCGGCAGCGCGACCGGGGACAGCGGGATGGTCAGCTCGGCGCCACATCCCGCACACACGAAAACGAACAAATGTCCTCCGCGAAGAAAGCAGGGGCATCGTCGCAGCTCTGTGGCGGACCGTCCAACGTGTTTTTCATCCGCGGCGCGGGACTGTGCACCGCCACGGTGTGTAACGCAACCGTTCGAATCCCCGACGTGCCGGGTGCCTCCCGAAGTGGTGAACATCCGCTGTCGGTTCTCGGTTCTCGTGAACAAAGCCAGGCGGGACTGGCTCAGCCTTGGCCCGGCGACGACGTGTGACAGGCGCTGGCTCTGGGGCAGGTGCCGCGTTGGCCTGGGGTGATCGCTCCCAGTTGGGCTGATTCTGCCCAACTGAGCAGGAGAGGCGCAGTTGGATCTTCGTCTCGCTGGTGTCGTCGTCGAGTGACACCCGAAGGGTGTGGGACCCGCCCACCGCCATCGGGCCGATATCCAGCTGCTGGACCGTTTCGTAGTCGAACGTCCACGTCCTCGACCTGTCGGTCGCAGCGGTACGCGGCCGGGTCCGCGGGTCTCACCGATGCCCCGGTGCCGCGCGGGTCCAGCAGGATCAGGCGGCGGTGCGCGGACAGCCCGCCGAGGCTGCCGAAGCAGGCGGAGTCCGGCATTGGGCCGCCGGGCAGGCAGATCAGGTCGGGCCCCGCCGCCGCGGGGTCTCCGCAGATGCGGTAGCCGAGTCGGGTCACCTCGTGTGAGGTGAAGGTAGGCATGAGGGCGACGCTCGCAGCCGGGCCGCCGGCAGCGCAACGGGTTTCGGCCGCCGCCCGGCCGGCGCAACACGTTTCCGCAGCCGCCCCGGCCGGGCGACCGGGTCCTGGGCGGACCCGGTCGCCTCCGACGCGCCGAAGCGCCGAAGCGCTCCTGCTCAGCCGAACTGGCCGGGCTGGTAGTCGCCGGCGGGCATCTGGAGCATCACGTTCCCGCGGTTGAAGGCGTTGATGAGGGTGATGACACCGACCAGCGCGCCGAGCTGGTCCTCGTCGTAGTGCTCGGCGGCCTTCGCCCAGACCTCGTCCGGGACGCCGCCCGCCGCATCGGCGATGCGGGTGGCCTCTTCCGCGAGCTCCAGCGCCGCGCGCTCGGCCTCGGTGAACACCGTGGCCTCCCGCCAGGCCGCGACCAGGTTGAGGCGTTCCGGGGACTCGCCGGCGTGCACGGCGTCCTTGAAGTGCATGTCGGTGCAGAAGCCGCAGCCGTTGATCTGGCTGGCGCGGAGCTTCACCAGCTCCTGCGTCGAGGCCGGCAGGGTCGAGTCCTCGAGCGCCTTGCTCGCGGTGATGATGTGCTTGAAGACCTTGCCCAGGACCGGGTTGGTGAAGGGGTTGAGGCGTGCTTCCATGATTCGCTCCGTTGCCGTTGTCTGGCGGTTACACACCTTTGACAAGACAGCGCGGCGAGCCATGACACCGATTCGGGTGACCTGCGTCACTCCTGTGGTGCTGCGTCCGCAGAGTCCCGTGCCGAGCCGGGCCAGCGATCACTCGGGGCTCGATGCGGCGGGGCGCCGCCCGTACCGGCATGCAGCAGGTCGTCGAAGCTGGCGGCCGCCTCGCCCCCAAGGCCCGCCGCGGCCCGGCCAACCTGGCCCGCTTGGCCGCCACCATCGGCCGGCTGCGCGTGCTCACCGCCGCCGGCGACTTCGCCTACTTCACCGACATCGCCCACTTCGGCCGGCCTCCCCCTGCTGGAGCCCTCGACCACCCGCTGGACCAGGAGCACAGACGACGTCCGCTCGGAAGTCATGCTGCACAGGGGTCTGGGGGTGGCACGCTGTTCGCTGCGGTTCAGGAGTCGATGAAGCCGAGGTCGCTTTTCCGGACTACCGGGGGAACTTGGCAGTGACCAGGGCGAGGGCTGCGGCTGCGGTGTTGGTCAGGGTGGTGCACACCGGTACGCCGTGGCTTTGGGCTACGTAGATCAGGTAGCGGTTGCGCTCGGGGTTGGGGCAGTCGGGCGGACAGCCCAGCACGGCCCGGCCCGGCCCGTCGCGACGTCCAGGCCGAACTCCACGTTCGTGGCATCCGGCCATCTTCGCCGCCGTCAGGACAGCTTCCACACCCGGATGGTGGAGTCGTCGCTCCCGCTGGCGAGGGTGTCGCCCTTCGGGCTGAACGCGACCGAGGTCACGGCGCTGGTGTGTCCGTTGAGGGTCGCGCGGTGGACGCGGGAAGCGACGTCCCACAGCCGGACGGTACGGCCGCCGCCGCTGGCGAGGGTCCTGCCGTCCGGGCTGAACGCCACCGACCGGATGCTGCTGTTGTGCCCGGTCAGGTTGCCGGCGGTGGCGCCGGTGCGGGTGGCCGCGTCCCAGAGGCGGATGGTGCCGTCGGCGCTGCCGCTCGCCAGGATCTTGCCGTCGGGGCTGAACGCCACCGAGGCGACGGCCTTGGTGTGACCGGTGAGGGTGGCGGTGGTGGAGCGGTTGCCGAGGTCCCAGAGGCGGATGGTGCCGTCGGCGCTGCCGCTGGCGAGGGTGCCGTCGGGGCTGAACGCCAGGGACAGCACCGGCTTGGTGTGGCCGGTGAGGGAGGCGACGGCGACGGGGGAGCGGGTCACCACGTCCCAGAGACGGACGGTGCCGTCGTCGGACCCACTGGCCACGGTCTTGCCGTCCGGGCCGAACGCCACGGCGCGCACCTGCCCCGTGTGTCCCGCCAGGACGCCGACGGACTCCAGGCTGAAGACGTCGTACAGGCGGAGGGCCCTGTCGCTCCCGCCGACGAGGACCGAGCCGTCGAGGCTGTAGGCCACGCAGGTCACGGCGGCGTCGTGGCCGGGGAAGGGGCTGAGGCCGGTCTCGCCGAGGAAGTTCCACAACCGGACGCTGCGGTCGTTGCCGCCGCTGGCGAGGAACCTGCTGTCCGGGCTGAACGCCACCGACTCCACCGAGCCGGCGTGCTTCTTGATCTCGTACGCCGTGCGCACCCCGCCCGTGCCGGGCCCGCCGCTCCCGTCTCCGGAGTCGCCGCCGCCGATCTTGTCGCCTGCCTTCTTGTCGCCCGCGCCGCCGTCCTTCTCGCCGCCGGTCAGCCGCACGACGGCGTACGTCCCGCCCGAGATCCCCGCCAGCGCGCCGAGCGCCCCGAGCAGGACGTTCCGGCGGCTGGGCCCCGGGTCGGCCGGGGCCGCGCGGGCGGTCGCCCCCAGGTCCATGGTGGGTACGTCGCGCACGGCGGGCTCCCGCAGCAGCGCGCGCAGCCGCTCCGCGACGGCGGTGGCGTCGGGCCGGTCGGCCGGCCCCTTGGCCAGCATCGACGCCACCAGCTCCACCAGCGCGGGCGGCAGGTCCGCCCGTACGGAGCTCAGGGCGGGCGGCTCCTCCTCCAGGTGCATCCGCATCAGCACCCAGGGCTGCGTGACCCCGGCGAAGGGGGAAGCACCGGTCAGCAGCACATACAGCACGCACCCCAGGGCGTACACGTCGCAGCGCCCGTCCACGGACTCGCCCCGCCACTGCTCGGGGGCCATGTAGGGCGGGGTCCCGAAGGGCTTGCTGGTGGCGGTCAGCCCGGTCGTGGAGTCGGCGGCGCGGGCGATGCCGAAGTCGCAGATCTTGAGGCGGCCGTCGGTGAGGAGGAAGAGGTTCCCGGGCTTCAGGTCCCGGTGCACCACCTTCTGCGCGTGCGCGGCGGCCAGCGCCTCGGCCGTCTGGAGGGCGAGATCGAGCGCCCGGGGCAGGGGGAGGCCGTCGCCGGGCGAGTCGGCCAGCAGGTCCGAGAGGTCCCGGCCCTCCAGCAGCTCCATCACGATGAAGAGCCGGTCGTCGTGGTGGCCGATGTCGTGGACGACGGTGATGCCGGGGTGTTGGAGCCGGGCCCCGATGGCGGCCTCGCGGCGGAACCGGCCGAGCTGCTCCTCCGACGCGTCGAACTCCAGCAGCACCTTCACGGCCACGGCCCGGCCCAGCTCGACGTCATGGGCCCGCCACACCTCGCCCATGCCGCCGTGCCCGAGCCGCACGTCCAGCCGGTACCGCCCGGCCAGTTGCTCCCCCGACTGCATCCCGCCCCCTGGCCGCCCCTGTCAACTACTGCGTGTGCAAGGGGTCATTGTGCCGCAAGCTCGTCGATGTCCATCAGGTGATCTTCCACAGGCGGATGGTGCCGTCCTCGGCGGCGCTGGCGAGGAGCCGGCCGTCGCGGCTGAACGCGATGGACCGCACGGGGGCGGTGCGGCCGGCAGCGGGGGAGGGGGTGCGGTCGCCGCCGAGGTTCCACAGGCGGACGGCGTTGTCCGCGCCGCCGCTGGCGAGGGTCGCCTTGCCGCCGGGCCGGTAGGCGATCGCGGTGGGCCGGTGGGTGAGCCCCTCCTGGACGATGGTCCCCGTCTGCGTGGGGATGTTCCAGGTGCGGATGTCCCCGCGCTGGCTGGTGCCGGCTCCCGAGGGCTGGCACGTGTGAGGCGACGGTCTTGCCGTCGGGGCTGAACGCCACGCCCGACACGTCGTCGTAGGGCCCGGTGCGCCTGACCCCACGTGGGCTGGGGCAGCCCGGCCACGGCGAGGGCCAGGGCCCCGCAACACCTGCGATCAGCGCGGTCGCCGCGGCGACACCCAGGCCCGAATGACCGGCAAGATGAAGAACCCGGCGACGGCCATGGAATACCTGGGAGTGACGTGACGAGCGGACGTTCCGACCTCGACGTGGTGGCAGCGGCGCTCGCCGCCCTGCCGCCCGTCGGGTACGGCTGGACGGACGAGATGCACGACCTGTACGAACGCTTCCAGCGAGAGCCGGACCCAGCGCTCCCGCAGGAGTACCGGCAGAAGTTCGAAAGCCAGCGGGAGTGGCAGCGGTTGTCCGCCTCCGCCCATGAAGCGTGGTGGTCTCTCAAGAAGCGAAGGGAAGCCGGCGGTCTGGGCCGGGCCGAGCGGGCCGAGGCCGCTGAGCTGGCGGAGCGCTGCGTACACGCCGGACTCGTGGCGTACGAGGCGGTGCATTTTCTGCACGGACTCGGTCGTCCGGAAGGCGAGGAGGTCCTGCTGCGGTTGGTGACCGACCTGTCGGTGGACAAGTACGTCAGGGCCGAGGCACGCGGATGGCTGATCCGCCTGCGCAGGCCGGACTACGACGCCCGCGCCCGGGCGTCGGTCGAGGGTGAGGAGCCGCTACTGCCGGAGGCGGTGCGGGTTCTGCCTGTCTCCGGGCCGACGGGCTGGGGGTGGGACGGCGTTCAGGAGACGCCGGAGAACATCGACCGCGCGCGACGGGTACTGGAGGCGCTCCTGCCCGCCGAGCGACTGACGTGGCCCGAGCCGCCGCCCGAGTGGAGCGGGAGGGACGACGAGGACGATGCCGAGGAACCGGAATGGCTCACCGTCCGCATCGTGCAGCGGGACCTGATGCCGTACCCGCGCCTGGTCACCCGGGAGCGGATGACCGAACTGCGGCGTGAGTGCGAGCTGCTCGGACTCGACGTGAGCGCCGAGGGCTTCGTCGAGCGGTGGGTCACGCGGATCGGGATGTGGATCGCCGGCGGCACCCTCGACTGGATCGCTCGCCTTGACGTCGAACGGACGGCGGACGTCACGCCCTGGGCCATGGACCTCGCCGCGCTGTACGTGGAGCGGGACGCCGGGGCCGAGGACGCGGTGAAGCTGCTGAGCTTCATGGACGACGAGCCACACAGCCGCGAGGTCCTGACCCGCCTCGCCGGGGACACCTCGCTGCGGCCCGAGGTACGAACCTGGGTGAAGAACGCCCTGCACTGAGCCGTGGGCCCGGGCAGCGAAGCCACGAGACGACCTCGCCGACCAGTGTGTGGCGTTCGCCGCGCAGGTGTTCGCCGACTTCCGCCTGGACCCCGGCGACGTCGTCGAAGTCCAGCTGCCGCCGTACCGCGAGCACGACGATCAGGAACCGGAGGAACGGGGCCGGGCCGACTGGCGGGCGGAGATCGCCTCCTGGATGTACTGGCACGCCCGGAACAAGCACCAACTGGAGCGGCCGTACGCGTCTTTCCCCGGCTTCTCGGCTGCTCGAACCAGGGGCACGGCTGCCCGTTGCGGGGCAGGCCGCCAGCGGGCGTTCGAACACACCGTGCGGCCGACGACGGCCCGCTGAGCGCCCGGACGGCCGGCGCGGGGCCCGAGGTGGCCTGGTTGGTCCAAGGCCGCTTCAGGCCCGCCGATCTCCCTTCCCAGGCCGCTGGCCAGCGACGAAGCTGATCTCTGTCAGCGAGGGAGACCTCGGGGACACCGCCTCGAAGGCTTCTGGAACGTCACCGCGGGACGTGTTCAGGGCAGTCCGGTCGTACGGACGTCAGACGGGCACCGACACAACCTGTTCGAAAGGAACCACGACCGCCATGCCCACCGGAACCCCGCGGACCGCCGCCCCCATCTCCGCGGCCAGATAGCCCAGCTGACAACTCCCTCATCGCGCGCCGACCCGAAGCAACCCCTGCGCCTCGGGAGTTCCACGCGACGCAGGACGGACCGCTGTACCTGCAGGACAGCCGTCCGACCGCGTTCCCCCTCCGCAGCACCCGCGGCACACCGCCGCACGGCACCCGCGGCACACCTGCCGCACCGCCGCACCACCACCCACGACATCCGCGACCACTGGTCGAGCCCCGTCGGCTCCCGGCGCACCGCGAACCTTCACACACGAACCGGAGTACACCCATGTCCCGCAACGGAAAGTCCTTCCGCCGCACCGGAATCGCCGCCCTGCTCGCCATCGCCGCCGCGAGCGGCACCATCGTCGCCGTCAACGGCACCGCGGTCGCCGACCCGGCGCCCCCGGCCGCAACGGGGGACGCCCCCGTGACCGGCGCCCCGAACCCCGACTTCGGAAGCACGGGCCAGGGCGCCGAGGTGCCCGTCTCCACGGAGGTGAGGGGAACGCCGTTCGCGGCAGCCGGGGCGGCCACGAAGATATCCCGCGAGACCGTCATCGAGCGGGCCAAGAGCTGGGTCGGCATCGGCCTCGACTACGACTGGGGCGGCCGCCACGGCGGTTACCGCACCGACTGCTCCGGCTACGTGTCGATGGCCTGGGACCTGGACTCCTCGCTGACCACGGACACCTTCGAGCCGCGCGGCGTCGTCTACAAGATCGGCAAGTCTGACCTCAAGGCGGGTGACGCCCTGCTCGACAACGACGGCGGCGCGGGCGGCCACGTCGTCCTCTTCGAGCGGTGGGCCAACAGCGACCACACCAAGTACTGGGGCTTCGACTTCACCCCGAGCGGCGTGCACCACCGGATCTACGACTACCCGTACTACCCGGGCTACGGCCCGTACTACCCGGTCCGCTACAAGAACATCGCCGACGACGCGGCCCCCAAGCCGCAGCCGGCCGCGGGCATGACGGACCTGGTCGCCGCCAACATCAACGGGGACGGCGTCGACGACGTGGTGGGCGTGGAGGCCTCCACCGGCAAGCTGTGGCTCTACAAGGGCAACAGCAACGGCACGATCGCCGGCGGCTCGGGCCGCATCGAGATCGGGGCGGGCGGCTGGAACGGCATGTCCAACCTGGCTGCCGCCGACTTCAACGGCGACGGCAAGGACGACATCGTCGCCACCCAGGAGTCCACCGGCAAGCTCTACCTCTACCCCGGCACGGGCTCGGGCCTGGGCGCCCGCAAGGAGATCGGCTCCGGCGGCTGGAACGGCATGCACGACCTCATCGGCGGCGACTTCACCGGCGACGGCAAGGCCGACGTCGCGGGCGTCGAGCGGTCCACCGGCAAGCTGTGGCTCTACAAGGGCAACGGCACCGGCGCCATCAGCGGCGGCAGCACCCGCGTGCTGATCGGCACGGGCGGCTGGAACGGCATGCACGACCTCATCGGCATGGACGTCGACAACGACGGCAAGACGGACGTGGTCGGCGCGGAGTCCTCCAGCGGAAAGCTCTTCTTCTACAAGAGCAACGGCTCCGGCCTGGAGACCCGCAAGGAGATCGGCTCCGCCGGCTGGAACGGCATGAACGACCTCATCGGCGGCGACTTCACCTCGAACGGCTACGACGACCTGGTGGGCGTCGAGAAGTCCACCGGCAAGCTCTACCTCTACCCCGGCACGGGTTCGGGCCTCGGGGACCGCAAGGTGATCGGCTCGGGCGGCTGGTAGCAGCCCGCAGGAGGGTGCCGGGAGCGTGACGCTCCCGCCCCGGCACCCCCCCGCCCTTCCCCGCCGCTCCCCTCCCCTCCCCTCCCTTCCCCACACCTCAACTGACCACTGTTGGCACCCTCGTGCCGGTTTGGAACTGCCATCATGCTCAAGAAGTTCACGTCGAAGCGCGTACGGATCGCCACGGGCCTGCTGTGCGCCACGATCGCCGCCACCACGCTGACCACGGGCGGCGCGCACGCCGCCGACGAGACGGACCTGCACGGTGAACTCCCCGCCCTGACCCTGGAGGACATGGGCCTGCCTGGCGACTACGGCGTCACGCCGATGGCGGCCGCCGCGTCCACCGGCCGCCCCACGTTCCAGATGCCGTTCAAGTGCGGCGAGACCTGGCACGGCGACTCCCGCTCGTACCACAGCCCCTCCCCCCACGCCATCGACTGGACGCAGGGCGGCTCCACGGTGAACTCCCCCGTCGTGGCCAGCGCCGGCGGCATCGCGCACATCAAGGACAAGGGCGCGAGGAGCTACGGCAAGTTCGTGGTCATCGACCACGGCAACGGCTGGAGCACCCTGTACGCGCACCTCAACGGCTTCAACGTGCGCGAGGGCCAGCGGGTGACCACCGGCCAGCAGATCGGCATCGTGGGCAGCACCGGCGGATCCAGCGGCCCCCACCTGCACTACGAGCAGCGGTACTACGGCGACTACCAGCGCACCGTCTTCAACGGCACCGCCTTCTACCCGGACGGCAGCCTGAAGAGCAAGAACTGCGCGACGACGACCCCGGACCCGAAGCCCCAGGGCCCCGGCGAACCGGCGGAGCCCAGCGACAAGGGCATGAACGACCTGGCGTCCGCGGACCTCAACGGCGACAACGTCCTCGACGTCATCGCGGTGGAGACCGCGACCGGCAAGCTGTGGATGTACAAGGGCAACGGCAACGGCACCATCGCCAGTGGCTCGTCCCGCGTCCTGATCGGCTCCGCCGGCTGGAACGGCATGTCGAACCTGACCGGCGGCGACTTCAACAAGGACGGCAAGGACGACCTGGTGGCCGTCGAGGAGTCCACCGGCAAGCTGTGGCTCTACAAGGGCCACGACAACTCGACCATCGCGGGCGGCTCCGACCGCGTCCTGATCGGCGCGGGCGGCTGGAACGGCATGTCCAACCTGACCGCACTCAACCTCAACGGCGACGGCGTCGCCGACCTCGCGGCGGTGGAGAAGTCGTCGGGCAAGCTGTTCCTCTACCCGGGCACCGGCTCGGGCCTGGGCACCCGCAAGGAGATCGGCTCCGGCGGCTGGAACGGCATGTCGAACCTGACCGGCATGGACCTGAACAACAGCGGCCGCCAGGACCTCGTCGCGGTCGAGAAGTCGACCGGCAAGCTCTTCCTCTACCCGGGCGACAGGGGCTACCTGAGCCCGCGCATCGAGATCGGCTCGGGCGGCTGGAACGGGATGTCCGACCTGATAGGCGGCGACCTGTTCAACAACAGCCCGTCGGACGACCTGGTCGCGGTCCAGAACTCCACCGGCAAGCTCTTCCTCTACCCGGGCACCGGCTCGGGCCTGGGCGAGCGCAAGGAGATCGGAAACAGCGGCTGGTAATCGCGATCGCGGGTCCGACCGCGTGAGCAGGGCCGAGAAGTGGTGAGAGGTGGCCCGTCCCTCCGGGGGCGGGCTACTGCCGTTTCACCCTGGTGGCCGACGCGCGGGCGGCCTGCGCCCTGCCCCTCCACCTCGACGAACGCCACCCGCTGCTCTTAGCTCTGACCGATGGGGCAGGCCCCTGCGCCGTGTGCTCGCCCTGGGAGGTGGCCTGCCCAGGACCGCGCTCGGCACGCACATCTATGTTCTTCTGGCAGCGTTCATGGAAGGCTGGAGGCCATGACCTCAGCAGCCAGACGGAACACCCCCGGGCAGGACCTCTTAGCGAGTCTCTTCTTCCTTGCCCTCGGCGCGGCGATTGTCTTCGTCGGATTCCAGGTCAAGGGTTCGTCTGCCGACTGCGGCGGCGAGACGATGTCGGCGGGCGACACCTGCGTCAGCTACTCAGGCGGCCACCAGACCGGGAGTAAGAACCTGGACGAGCAGAAATCCAGCAATTCGACCAGCGCAAACGTGGCGTTCGTCATCGGAGGGCTCGTGATGCTCGGCAGCGCCTGGTCAAGCGTCAGGTCCCTCGGACGCTTGAGCGGTTCGGCTCGCTGACTGTCCACTTGCCTCGGCAGTGGATCAATGCGCGCACCGCCCGCGCGCTGATGTGCGCGCACGATGGTGGAGTCCACCAAGATGCCCCGGTCGGTCTCACTGGCAGCGTCGGCTGTGGCCTGGACCTGTTGCAGCAGGCGTTCCCTCGGCGCCGCCGGCAGACCAGAGCCGGTGGCGCTCATAGACGGTCTTCCAGGGCCCGAACCGCTCCGGCAGATCGCGCCAGTGCACCCCGGTACGCACTCGATGCCGGATCCCGTCGACTACCGGGACTTGCTCGTCCGTGCCCACATCCAGCTTTCGGCTGCCCGCGTACCTGAATCCCGTCGAGGCCGTCTGGTCACTCGTGCGCAGAGCGATGGCCAACACCGCTTTCGGCACACCCGACGACCTCGACCGCATACGTCGCAGCGAATTACGCAGAATCCAGCTCCGGCCCCACCTGATCGACGGCTGCCTCACCGCCACCGGCCTGACCCTCACACCACCGACCCCACCCTGAAAATCTCAGTAGGAGGCGGGCCGAGCCGGCCGGTCGGGGCAGATCCGGGGCAGGAGTTCCTCGACCGTTGTGTTCAGATGGAGTTGGAGCAGGCGGTGGGGGAAGAAGTAGCCGCTGTCCGTGCGGTGGAGGAGGACGCGTTCTTCCGCCGTGTGCAGGAAGCGGCGGTACCGGTAGGGCGTGCGGCCCCTGTATGCCAGGACCGCGCGGATCGTCCAGTGGCGTACGACGGCCAGGCCCCCGTACCGGAAGCCCCGGACCACGGCGAACAGCACGGCGAGCAGGGCTGCGACGAATCCGGCCCGGTGCAGGTCCTGTTCAGGTGCGGCCAGGCCGATCAGAAGGAGCAGGCCGAGGCCACCCACGGTCAGTCCCGCGAATCCGTGGACCAGGGAGAAGCGCATCGACCGGCGGATCCCCTCGTTCGGGCGGGGGCGGCGGTCCTGCAACGAGGGCTCGAACTGGTTGCCGAAGACGTAGGCCAGGCCGAGGAACGTGGTCGCGGCCGGGGCGATCCACGAGGGCTCCGGGCACAGCAGGTGGATGACGTACCCGAGCAGGCCGATGAGCGCGCCCCACATGACCACCGACAGCGCGCCGCGCACGATGTGGAACTTGACCGGCGAGGAGTAGATCATCATCTCCCGCCGCCGCCAGGTCCACCGCATCCGTTCCACCGGCTCGAAGATGCGGGTGAAGGAGGCTTCCATCTGGGTGATCGCGACCCAGGCGTAGGCGAGGCCCACCACCATGCATCCGGGTGACGTCAGGTCCGCCTCCACCACGTACACCAGCAGGAACAGGATGATCATCATCGTGGGCATGTTGCTGATCATGGGGATGGCGAGCGCCCCGCTCTCCTTCCCGCCGCCCTCCTCCCCGCTCCTGCCGTCCCCGGGGCTTCCGCTGCCCTCCCTGCCGGTCCTCAGGAAGTGTTTCTCCGACTGGTACGCCTGCGCGCCGACGTTCACCGTCATGGCCAGGGCGAGGGCTGCGGCGTCCCGCAGGCCGGTGTGCACCACCCCGGCCCGGACGGCCACGGCCAGCCACAGCAGGGGCACGCCCATGGAGAAGACGGCCATGGTCACCGTCGGGACGATGCGCGGAAGCATCCCCTCGGCTCGGGACAGCCAGCTCAGGTCCAGCCGGTCCAGGTACAGCACGTGCTCCTTGCGCTCGGTGAGCATCCGGGCGAGCGAGGTCAGCCAGGTGAGGGTCCGTTCGGGGGCGGCATCCGGCCTCGGGCGGTCCTCCCGCAGCAGGCACTCGCGCGTGTAGGCGTCGAAGATCCGCTTGCGGCGCTCGGTGAGGCTGCCCGGAACGCGGAAGTCGTCCGCCGGCCTGTTGCGGTAGGTGAGGCGGATGAAGTTGAGCATCATCGGCGACTCGAACAGCTGCCACAGGTCCGGATCCTTCTGCAGCGCGGCGTGTACGTCCGCGAGCGCCCCCCGGTCGGCTTCGAGGAACTCCTGGACGTCCCGTCGCCACGGGGGCTGGATCTCGACGTAGCGGTGCGCGCGGAGGTCCTGGGCGAGGCGGCGCAGGTCGGCCTCGTCTGTGCGGCAGCCGACGGCCATGCCAGGGCAGTCGCGGCGCAGGCGTCGGAGTTCCGTGACGCATTTGCGCCGGTCGTTCTCCGGCACCTCGTCCAGGCCGTCCAGCACCGGGAGCAGCCGGTGCTCACTCAGCCAGGTGCGCACCAGCACGCCCGCGACCTGGTAATCGTGGGCGATGACGGAGGCCAGCCAGTCCTCGATGGGTTCGCCCCGGTAGGTGTCCAGTCGCAGGTAGACCGGGATGTACGGGGGTTCCCTGTCGTCCGGGGTGTCCAGCACCTCCACGGCCAGCCGGTGGGCGAGCCGGGCAAGCTGGGTGGTCTTCCCCATGCCCGGCCGGGCCAGCACCACCAGGTCGTCGGTCTCCTCGTACAGCGCACGGATGCTGGTCACCGGGGTCGGCACCGGTACCCGCTCGGCCCGCCAGGCCTTCCGGCCCCGGCGTCCGCGTCCGGAGCGGTCCTCCAGCGGTTGCGGCTTCGTGAGGATCGCGAACCGCGGTGTGAGGTAGTGGTGGGCCTCGGCCCGCCCGAGATCGGTGGCCGTCCTCCTCCTCACGTTCTTGACCAGCTTGCGGTGCATCCGTATCGCGTGCTTGTCCCGGCGGGCGCGTACCGGCCAGGTGACGGCCGTGACCACCCAGGCCACGACGGTCCGGACGAGCCGGCGGAGGGGGTACCGGCGGAGGTCCATGCCGGGGGTGTCCGCGCCCGGGGTGTCCGCGCCCGGGGTGTCCGCGCCGGCGGCGTCGGTGCCGGGGGCGCCCCGGTGGGGCGCGGGTACGCCCGCGTCGGGCTCCGGCTCCGGGCTCTCGTCCTCGACCCCGGGCAGCGGCGGCTGCTCCTCCTCGTCGGCCTCTTCCCGCTGTGCGGCCGAGGTCTGCTCCGCCCAGGCCTTGTGCCACCGTGGCTCCCACTCGCCGGGATCCCCACCCAGGGCCGTGACCATGGACAGGAACGGCTCCAGCCGCGGGCGTCTCTTGCCGGAGAAGCATTGGGAGACATAGGGCGTGCTGACGTAGGAGGCCTTGGCCAGCGCGGTGACCGTCGGGCGCGCGACCGGATCCAGACCTTGGTAGAGCTCGTCGTAGACCCGGCGCATGAGCGCCGCCCAGGGCCGGAACTCCGGTTTGGCCGCCGCCGGATCCGGGCGCTGCGGCCCATACGGCCGGAAGCCGGCGCGTTCTGCCATCCGCTTTCCTCGTTCCTGAAGTTCACGAACCGTTTATTGCCGTTCACTCGTTTACGGCTGCCCGAAGTGCCTGGTCAGCGAGGTGCGGCGGGCCGTAGAACGGTGGTTGCCGGGGCTCGCCGCCGTGTTCGCGGCGAGCCGCACCGGGGCCGTTGTGCCCACCCCGGCTCCATTCATCTTGGCCAGCGGAGCGCCGTTTGTACGGCCAATGGCCAGGTTCGGAAAATTCGTTGTCTTCGAGGAGTCCGCGCATGAACGTTTCACGCCTGCTCCCTGCCCTCAGCGGCCTGGTGACGGCCGGGCTGGGGGCGATGGCCGAGGCGCCCTGGTGGCTGGTCGGGACCCTGGCCTTCGCCGCGCTTCTGGTCCTGCGGGCCGAGACACTGGTCAACGCCCGCAACGAAGCACGCCGCGGGAGCCACGAGAGCCGGCTCCTGGGCATCGTCCCCCGACGGCAGGCCCTGGACTATCTGCGGGAGGTCAGGCAGGCCCAGGCCGGCTCGCCGCCGTTGCAGCCCGAGCCGCCGACCGGTGCAGAGGCGGACCCGGCTCAGCGCCCGTGCCGGTGACTCAGGTTGCTTCCGGCCCGGGGTGGACGGGCAGGCCGGGCCGGTCACTGAGATTTTCAGGGTGGGCGGTCGAGGTCGTCGGGTGTGCCGAAAGCGTGTCGGCCATCACTCTGCGCACGAGTGACCAGACGGCCTCGACGCGCAGGCGATAGGAAATCCGCCAGGCGCGACCACACCGACACGGCACCCCTGCTGCGCCCTCGGCGCCGACGCATCTCCCCGTTGAAGGCCAGCAGGACGCCGGTGTCCCGGTCCAGATAGGGGCCGGGCATGGCCTGCGGGTCGACGATCAGCAGCGTGGGAAGCGGCGCGGGGCCGCCGGGGCGACCGGGTCCCGGTCGATGTGGACATCGCCAGCGGGGCCACGGTCCGCGGCAGCTCCCTGCGGCTCTCCCGGCTCGTCACCAACCTGCTGGACAACGCCCAACGCCACGCCGACCGGCAGGTCTGCCTCCCCTCCACGTGGAGGACGAGGCCGGGGGCACGGCCGTCCTGGAAGTGCGTGACGACGAGCCGGGCATCCCGGCAGCCGCCCGGGAGCGGGTCTTCGAGCGGTTCACCCGTCTCGACGACGCCCGCAGCCGCGACCAGGGAGGCTTCGGCCCGGGTCTGGCCATAGCCCGCGACATCGCCACCCGCCTGGGCGGCTCCCTCACCGCCGGACGATCACCGCTCGGCGGCGCCCGCCTGGTGGCCCGGCTCCCGCTGGACACCGCCGGAACGATGCGGGCCGCGGATCCGGGCCGGAGCGGCGGCGTCTCACACGGGCGCGTCCTGCCTTGCCCCGAGGGGCCGCCCCACGCGGGCGGGCCCCCGCTCGGCCAGCGCGCTCACCGCGGTGATCACCACGGCGACCACCACCCCGCCCAGGATGGCGGTGGACGCGTCGGCCACCCGCAGTACCAGCGCCGACAGCGAGGCCGTCAGGCTGTATCCGGCGCCCTGGACCGCGTACATCATCGAATACCCGGCGGCGTGGGCGTGTTCGGGCAGGCGGTCGCGCAGGCTGAGGCTGCGCGACACCATCACCCCGGACTGGAACACCCCCGCCGCTGCGAGGGCGACCGCGATCCCGGGGAGCCCCGGCAGCACCGTCACCAGGGCGACGCAGCCCGCCGTCGCGGCGAGCAGCACCAGACTCTGCACCCGTACCGCGCCGGGCCAGGTGCGCAACCCGTAGCAGAACGCCCCGAGTGCGCTGGCCAGCGCGAACCCGGCGAGCAGGATCCCCGACCAGCCGAGGGCGATGCCGCGGTCCTCCAGCAGGGCGGGCAGGACCAGTTCGGCGGTGGCCAGCATCGCCATCGCGGCTGCGCTCGTCAGGTAGACCGGCCAGCCCGCCAGCAGGGTCCGCGTCATCGGGCGGCCGGTGTGCCCCTTCCCGGGCGCGGCGGCCGCGGGCTCCGGCAGCAGCAGGAGCAGGGTGCACGCTGCCGCGGCGAGCACCGCGGCCAGGACCAGCGGTGCCCCGGGGAAGACCCGCAGGGCGAGGAGCACCACCACGGCCGGCGCCGCCGCCCAGGTGATCTGGGTGAGTACGGCCTCAGCGCTGAGCGCGCGCGGTACGGACTCCTCCGGGACCAGACGCGTCAGCAGCGACCGGACACCGCCGGGGCAGGCGGCCGGGGCTCCGCCCGCGAGGAACGCGAGGGCGAGCAGGACGGGGGCGGGGGCGTCCCCGGCCAGCGGCAGCGCGGCGAAGGCAGCGGCCCCCACCAGCAGTCCCGCGCTCAGCTCCCGGCGCATCGGCCTGTGCGCGAGGCGGGCGCCGAGCAGCGGCGCGCACACCACCTCCCCCAGGACGTAGGCGGAGGCCAGCGTGGCGCCGAGCGCGTAGCCCCCCGAACTCCCGCGGCTGAAGAAGACCAGCGCCAGGGGAGCCATGGCCACGGGGGCCTTGCTGGCCAGTGCGACCAGCGACCAGAGCAGCAGGTCCCGGGTCACGAGCGCCCGGTAGCCGGACCGTTCGGCGGCCATGGCGCTCAGCCCTCCGCGCCCAGGCCGGCGAACAGCCGCGCCACCCGCTCTTCGAGCTCCTCGGCGTGCGCCAGGGTCTCCCCGACCACGCAGTACTCGCCGAAGCCGCCGCTCGGGCTGTTGTCGTCCACCGTGATCAGTACGCCGGTACGGGTGGCCGGGTCGTAGCCGAGTCCGGCCTCCTCCAGCGAGCGCACCGTCTGCGCGAAGGGCGGGAAGGTGCAGCGCCGGAGCTCGACCAGCACCCGGTCGGTGAAGTAGTCGCCGCCCACCACGCGTTCGCCGATCCGGTGGATGTGCGTGGACCCGCCGGTGCGGCAGTTGAACTCGTTGACGAGGATGTCCCGGTCCGGCGTGACGATGGCGTCCACGCTGACGATGCCCCGGTAGCCCATGGCGTGCAGCGGCTCGCACATCCGGGCCGCCGCCTCCAGAAAGCCGGTGAAGTCCACCGCGTCGGCCGAGGCCGAAGGGGCGGGCACGATCAGCCCGTTGAGGACGGGCTTCATCCGCATCTCGCCGTGCCCGGTGAACTCCACCCCCTGCTCCTCCACGCGCAGTTCCGCGTAGACCGGCACCGATTCGGGGACGTAGTGCTCGATGACGACGCTGCCCCGGCCCCCGTCAGTCAGCCACGGCCAGCGGTCGGTCAGATACTTCTCCAGCTCCTCGCGGTCGGCGGCGACCACGGTCCGCTGCGCGCCGAGCGGATCCACCCCGGCGACCGGGCTGACGATCTCGTTGCCGAAGCCGGCCACGTGGAAGTCCTGCTTGAGGATGGCGGGCAGTCCGCGGGACAGGAACCGCTCCCACAGGAACCGGGCCGCGTCCTCCTGGGCGGTGAACACCCCGCCCTCCGGCACCGGGGCGCCGACGCCTCCGGCAATGGCCCGGAAGGTGGCCTTGCTGTTGAGGAGGCGGCCGCCGCTCTGGTCCAGGAAGCCGAAGCCGGCCGTGACGCTGTCCAGGCCCAGGGCGCGCACCAGGACGGCCACCGAGCTGTCGAAGTGGAACGGCAGGACCTGGTCGACCCCGTGTGCGGCGACCGCCTCGCGCAGCTCCCCTGTGAACGCCTCCCCGCACAGCCGGTCGCGGGAGAGCACGCCCTCACCGTACCGCCCCGGCGGGGGCACGAGCACACGTACCGCATCCCGGTCGATGCCCAGCTGCCCGGTCACATGGCGCAGGAACTCCTCGTCCGGGGCCGTCGGCAGGACGAGGACGTCCCCCTCGCTCAGGCACCAGGCCATCCGCTGGGCCTGGTTGCCGACGTAGCGGCGGTATTCCGGCGTGAGCGAATCGAGGTCTCCGACCATTTCTTCGGTGCGCTGGTTGCTGATGATCAGGGTTGCCATGGTGGGATCTCTTATTTCCTCGGGGGGCGGATATCGATGGGAAGGCGGCGGGGTGAAAGGCCCCGCGGGGCCGGGCCGTACGGGCCCGGGCCCTCACCATGCTGGTGTCGGCGTCCTTCGGCGGCCACTACCCGACCGAGTAGGAAAGGGGCCGTGGGCAGGACTACCCGGGTGGGTAGTCCCCCTTTCGCGGTCCGCTGCCTAGCCTTTTCCGCATGATCACTACGATGACTGAAAAGCCCGTTACGGATGCCGAGATATTCGCCGCCCACACCGGCGGAAAACTGGCCGTGGAGGTCACCACCGAATTCGGCGACGCGCGGTCCCTTTCCCTTGCCTACACCCCGGGCGTGGCCAGGATGAGCGAAGCGATCGCGACCGATGCCGCACTCGCCGCCCGCTATACCTGGGCCGGACGCCTCGTGGCCGTGGTCACCGACGGCACCGCCGTACTCGGCCTCGGCGACGTCGGCCCGCTCGCGGCGCTGCCGGTGATGGAGGGCAAGGCGGCGGCGCTCAAGAAGTTCGCCGGTCTCAACGCCATCCCCCTCGTGCTGTCCACGACGGACGTGGACGAGATCGTGGACACCGTGGTCAGGCTGCGCCACTCGTTCGGGGCGGTCAGCCTGGAGGACATCGCGGCGCCCCGCTGCTTCGAGGTGGAGGCGCGGCTCACCAAGGCGCTGGACTGCCCGGTGATGCACGACGACCAGCACGGCACCGCCATCGCCGTACTCGCCGCCCTGCGGGGGGCCGCCACCGTCCTGGGGCGGCCCTTGCACACCCGCCGGGTGGTGGTGTACGGATCCGGGGCCGCAGGCGTGGCCTGCGCCCGGATCCTGCTGAGCGCGGGAGTCACGGATGTCACGGTGCTCGACTCCCGGGGCATCCTCGTCCCCGGCCGCGCGGGCATGAACCTGGTCAAGACGGAGCTCGCCGCGCTGACCAATCCCCGGCGGCTGCACGGCGGCCCGGCCGAGGCGCTGCGCGGAGCCGACGTGTTCGTCGGCGTCTCCGGGGCGCGTGTCGCGCCCGAGTGGATCGCCTCCATGGCCCCGGATCCGGTGGTCCTCGCGCTGTCCAGCCCCGAACCGGAGATCCACCCCCAGCTGGCGGCCCGTCACGCCGCGGTGGTCGCCACCGGCGGCAGCGACCACCCCAACCAGGTCATCAACACCCTCGCCTCGCCGGGCATCTACCTCGGGGCGCTGGACGCTGGAGCCACCCGCATCACCGAGCGCATGAAGCTCGCCGCTGCCGAGGCGATCGCCGCGGTCGCCGCCCCCGACCTGGCCGCGGACCGGATCGTCCCGCACTCCCTGGACCCGCGCGTGACACCGGCCGTCGCCGCCGCGGTCCGCGCCGCGGCCCAGGGGAGTTGATACTTCCGCCCGCACGACCTGACGTTCTCCGTCTCCACCGTGGTGCAATACCGGTCGGTCGACCGGAAGGCGGTGGGCCGGGGTGCTCAGGGAGAGAACGTATGTCTGCGCTGACGGCCTTGTACGGACGTGAGAGGGAACTCCGGCGGCTGGGCGGCTTCCTGGACAGAGCGGCGCACGGACACCCCGAACTCCTCGTGGTCGGTGGACAGGCCGGCGTCGGCAAGAGCCGGCTCCTGCTCGACGCGGCACACCACGCACGCCGCCGGGGGTTCACCGTCCACCAGCACCACGCCTCGGAGCTGCGCGGCAGTGCCGGTGCCGCCCTGCGCGAGGCGGTGGGGTCGGCCGGCCCCCCGCCGCTGATCGTGGTCGACGACGTGGAGCCGGGATCCGCCGACACCCTGTTCGACCTCATCCGCTCCACAGGCCGGGCGGCCCGGCCCCCCGTCTCCGTCCTGCTGGCGCGCAGCGCGAGCACCGGGGGGCTCGACCCGGCGGGGGAGACCTCCTGGGAGGGCGCCGGCGGGCCGCCGATCGCCGGTCTGGAGCTGGCGCCGCTGGAGGAGGAGGCGGTACGTGAACTCGTCGCTGACCTCCTCGCCGTGGCGCCGCAGCAGGCTCTGCTGGACGTGGCGGCCTGCGCCAACGGCAATCCGAGGCTGATCGTCGAACTGCTGGAGGGCCTGCGCGAGGAGGGCCGGATCAGCCCCGACGGGGAGCTGGTGCGGCTGACACCGGGCAGGCTGCCGTCCCGGGTCCAGGCGGCGGTGGCCGGCCTGCTGCGCCAGCTGTCCCGGGAATCCGCCCAACTCCTGCGGGTCGGCACCGTGCTGGGCCGCACGTTCCAGCTCTCCCAGGCCGCCGCCATGCTGGGCACCAGTACCGCGGCCCTGCTCCCCGCCCTCGACGAAACCCTCACCACGGGAGTCCTGCGGCTCACCGACGAAGGAGTCACCTTCCAGCAGCCGCTGCTGTGGCGTGCCGTGTTCGAGGCGATCCCGCCCAGCGTGCGCTCCACCCTGCACGAGGAGGCACGCCGGCTCGCCCCGGGGCACGACCTCCCCGCCCGTGACCTCGCCTCGCTCGGCCGTCAGGGCGCCGCGCGGGCCAAGTCGGGGAGCCCGGCGGACGACGGGGCGGGCGTGACGGGCGCCCTGGCGACGCTGCTGGGCTCGGGATACGTCGAGTCCGCCCTACTGCTCGCCCGCAGCGCACTGAACGGGCCACTGCCCCGCAGCGGGGTGACCACGCTGCGCCGGGTGGTCCTGGACCTGGTGATGGTGGGTACGGGCGGTGCCCCGGGCGGCTTCGGCCCGGTCGGCGCCGAGCAGGCCCGGGCGGCGATCGACCGCCTCCACGACGGCGGTCCCGAGGCCCGCCGCGCCGCCGCCACCGCCCTGGCCGGACTGCGCTGGAGCGAGGGCAAGGTGAGCGAGGCGCTGCGCTCGGGCGCGGCGGCGGTCGAGCAGCCCATCACCCCCGACACCGCCGCCGAGCGCGCGTACCCGCGGGTGGCGCACGCCCGGCGGCTGATCTGCGCGGGTGAGCCGGACGCCGCCCGCGCGCTGATCGCCCGCGTCCTCGCGGACACGCCCGCTGGTCCCCTCGCCGTCTTCCGGCCCGCGGCCGATCTCGTACGGGCCGAGGCCCACGACCGTGCCGGGGAGTTCGCCGAGGCCGAACACGCCGCCCTCGACGTCCTCGACGCCTTGGAGGCGGCCGCAACCGGGGGGCCAGCGACCCTGCAGGCCTGGGCCCGGTCCACCCTGTGCCGGGTGGCGCTGCGCCGCGGTGACGCCGCAGGCGCCGCGGTACAGCTCGCGCGGCTGCGGGAGTTCGGGCCGGAGGTGACGGAGCTGGCACCCGTACCGGCCGCGTGGCTGGAGCTCATCGTGGCGCACGCACAGGGCGAACACCTGGCCGCGACGGCTCTGCTGACCGGTTCCGGGCGGCACCTGCCGTCGCTGCGCCCGCTCCACCTGGCGGAACCGGGTGCAGCCGCCTGGTTCGTCCGCTTCTCCCGTACGGCCGGGAACCCGGAGCCGGGCCGGGCCGCCCTGCGTACCGCCGAACTCCTGGCTGCGGCCGACCCCGACGCCCCCTCCTTGCAGACGGCGGCCCTGCACGCCCGGGCCCTGTTCGAATGCGACCCGGACGGTCTGACCCGGGCCGCCGCCGAGCACACCGACGCCTGGGCCGGCGCCTGCGCGGACTCGGACCTGCGGACCCTGCTCGGGGCGCGCGGCACGTCCGCCACGGGGCGCAGCCGGTCCTGGCTGGTGAGGGAGCACGCTGGCCGCTATGCCGTGGTCGACACCGCCCCCGAGCCGGCCCGTGCGGACGCGGCGGTGGCCGCCTGGGAGGAACTCGGCGGAACCGAGCGCACGATCGCCGCGCTCGTGGCGGACGGCCTGACCAACGGCGAGGTGGCCAGCGCGGTCCATCTCTCCCCGCACACCGTGAACTACTACCTGCGCAGGATCTACGCAAAGCTGGGCATCCACTCCCGCGTCGAACTGGCCAGACTCGCCCTGTCTGCACCTCGCCGCCTGTTCTCTCCCTGAAAGGCAGTCAAGCCTTCGGATCGAAGGGGGATGGAGGATTACACCAATGGAACGTCTGCTACTGCGCCCGCTCCTGGATGTTCATCCACCCACGGGGCGACTGAGGACGCGATCGAGGCGGTCGCCGCCGAGTACTGCCGTCGCCTGGCCCAGCGCACGGGCATGCTCGTGCAGTCGCTTCCGGTGTCGCCCTCACCGCCTCACCGCGCAAGCGAGCGGTGTATCAGCTGGAGATCTTCGGATCCTTCTTTGGGCAGGTCACCGAGCCGGCGGTGCGCAAGGCCGTGCAGCTCCTGCACGGGCAGGGCAAGACGCCCAGCAACGGCGTGGGCGTACGCCGGACCCGGGAGATCACCCTCCACCCCGGTCACCGCGCGGCCTGATCAACGCGGCCTCGTACGAAGAGCCCCGTGGCAGTGGACGGTCCCGGTCAGGCCGGGAGGCGGCCGGTGGCGCGCAGGCCGATGACGTCGGCGGCGTGCTGCTGGGCGGCCAGCATCCGGTCGGCGGTAGTGGGGGCGGGGGGCTCGAACACGGCGGGTCCTGCCTCGGGTGGGAGACGGCGGCCGCGTCCTTGGATACCAGCTCCGCGGGGCTCCTGATCTTGCCGGATACTCATTCCTTCCCTGGCATCCCGACTACGCTTGCCATGGTCACGGCCAAGATCGAACGAGGGGGGTACACCCATGCCGTACGAGACCGGCGCGAAGGTGAAGCTGACCAGGGATGTGCAGGTCACCGCAAACGACACGGCGGCCAGGATCGGCTTCCCCGGTCCGCTGTGCCTGGCCGAGGGCTTGGAGGGCATCGTCACGGCCTCGGCAAAGGAAGCCGGCGGCGTGGCCCAGGACGGGCTCGCGGAATTCGAACGGCGAATCCGCGGCGTCCAGCTCGATGGCTACACGGCCGGCCTAATCGACAACCTCCGTCAGCAGATCATCGGGCACGGAGGGTTCGACGCCGGAGTCGGCTCTCAGATCAGATACAGGGTGCGCTTCGAGAACGGGTTTGTTCTGGGCGGTCTTGAAGAAGGCTGGCTGACCGAAGCCTGAGTACCTGCCACGGCGCCCCCGCTGGCCGGCGGGGGCGTCGCGGTTTCGTGTCACCAGTTCTCACCGGCCTCGCCCGAAATGGCGGACGGGAGCCGGCGAAGAAGCCTCACCGGCCACCGCGCCGGTGCGGTCCTCCTCAGCCCGGGTAAACGATCGAGCCCAGCGGCGGACAGGGGATGAGCATGGTGCCGGCGCCGGGGCGTTCGACGAAAGCCCGGGCCTCGGCGGCCCGCAGGCGCTGGGAATCCAACTCTTCGGCGTGCCAGGCGTCACGCCTGGCACGGGAGTAGTCCCACGAGTCGTCGATGAGACTGAGGCTGGTATTGCCGGAGCTGCGCTGGAAGTCCAACTTCAAGGCGGCCTGTTGGAGTGCGGTCTGGGTCGCGGCGAGATCGATGCGGGTGATCAGGACGCCGAGGGTGTTCGATTCCCGGGTCGGCATGGGAGCCTGCGGAAGCAGCGACACCCCGGTGTCGAGGCGGCCGATGTTGTCAACGGCCGCTGTCTGGGCGTCCCGCGACATGAGCTGCATTTCCTGGTGCAGCCAGAAGAACTCGTCGAGGTCCGCCTCGGTGATGCGCATCCGCTGATACAGGGCCCGGAAGCGGGGATCGTCGTGCAACGAACGTAGAGGGGCGACGTGGAGCGCCACGCAGTCGTTGTAACCGGCTGCCACCGCGGCGTCGAGGTGGAAGATCCCCTGGTTCGCCTCTCCGCGTAGGACGGCCAGGACGCCGAGGCTCGCGTGGCCCGCGGCGGCGAGCCACGTGCCGTCGGGGCCGAGCGCCGTGGCGCGCGCGACGACGTCGTGGAAGCCCGCGGTGCCCACCGCGGCGGGACCATTGGTCAGGACCTCCACCAGCAGTTCGTGAACACGGGCGGCCAGTGAGTTGACGGTGTCGACCATGGATCTCCTCGGACCTCGGCGGTGAAGAGCGTAAAGGGGGTTGAGTCTCTGGCAACCCCCATGTAGATGACGGAAGGACGGGGTGAGCGGTTCCTGCTCGGGCCGGGCCGTGATCACGAGTGGCATCGGCTTCTGGGCCTGCTCGACCGCCGGGTGGGTCTTGGCAGACAGTCGAGTCCACGCTCACGTCCAGCAGGTCAGTCCATCTCGTCGCCCCCGGCGGTCAGCAGCAGTCGCATCGGGGTCGCGCAGGACCTGCAGTCGATGGCCATCGGCCCTGCGCTCCAGACCGTGGGTGAACGGGCAGCGGAAGAGCTGCACCAGGTCTGCACCGTCGGGCCCGGACGGCAGGCCCGGGACGTCCCGGCAGAAGAACTGGGCGAGACCCACGAAAGGCACCGGTCCATCCTCCTGGGGTGGGCTGGCGTCGGGCCGCGGCCGGCTCCGCGGCCATTCGCCCGCGGTCCGGGCGATGCGGATCTCGTCCGGCGCGTAACCCTCAGTCTCGCGCTGGTGGGCTCGTGGCAGACCGGCCACATGTCGCTGTCCGGCCACAGCATTGGCCCGCCGACATGGCTGTCCCGCATGCCGGGCCGCCCCGGCCTGGGGTGCAGCCGCGTGGTCCGGCCCCGATGAGCGGCCAGTTCCGGGAACACCGCCTCCACGGATATCGGTCTGGCTTGTCCTGGTCATGTGCAGACCGTGGTCGGGCGATGCCACGCGAACGGATTGCCGCGGGCTCTTTCGGCGGTGTCGCGCGGCGCCCGGTCACATCAGACGAGTAGGGGCGCTCCAGCATGAACCACGACCAGCTCGCCGACGCCCTCGCCCGCGCGAACCGCGACTGAAGGCGTCGCACGCGGGAGCGCCGTTCGGGAGAGCGGCCCCCTCATCTGCTAGGTGTGGTGTCTCAGGACGTTGTTTCCACGGCGTCCTCGAAGGTGAGCTGCTGCGGGATCGTTTCGAGCGGCTTCGGTGGCTGGTCGAACACGATGCGGTAGTCGCTGCCGGAGGTCCGGCTGACGGGTGGCCGGCCTCCGAGCGCTGAGTGCGGGGGCTCGTGGTTGTCGTAGTTGAGGAAGTCCGCGAGCGCGGCCCTGCGTTCTTGCTCGGAGGTGTGATCTCGGGGCTCCCGCGTGAGCGGCTGTGCGTGGCGTCAGCGTGCGAACTTTTCGATGGCCTCCGGGGTGACGGGGGTGAAGAAGTTGACGAGGTTGCCGTCGGGGTCGCGGAACAACAGCGACCGGTTGCCCCAGGGCATCGTGGTGGGCTCGTTGACGAAGTCGGTGACGAAGCCGGTCAGGTTCTGGTGAACGCGGTCCACGTCGTCGACAAGGAACTCGGTGATCACGCTGTGGTTGTCCGCCGGGCGGGCAGAGGCCGGGGCGAACAGCGGGACGGTGCGGGTGCTGGCGATCGCGAGGGTTGCGCCCGCGGTCTTGAGTTCGGCGAAGTCCTCGGTGGCCCGTATCGCCTGCATCCCTGTAGCTCGCTCGTAGAACTCGACGAGGCGTGCGACGTCGCTGGTGATGATGCGGATCGAGACGAAGTCCATGGGAATCTCCTTGGCTGTGCTGGAGGCGTGCACGTCGCAGGCTAGGAGAAATAGTGGACAGAATCGGTCCTGTATTCGCGTTAGGCTGCGAACATGCCACGACCCACCGGCCGCGTGCTGACACTCCTGGAGCTGCTGCAGTCGGGCGGCACCCGGACTGTGGCCGAGCTCGCCGACCGTCTCGGCGTCGAAGGGCGCACTGTGCGGCGGTATGTGGACCAGCTGATCGACCTGGACGTGCCCGTGGAGTCGGTGCGCGGCCGCTACGGCGGGTACCGGCTGGCTCCCGGGTACCGCTTGCCTCCGCTCATGCTCAGCGACGACGAGGCGCTGGCCGTGCTGCTCGGCCTGGTCGCCGGCCGCCGGGCAGGGCTGACGACGACGGAGCGCACGGCAAACGAGACGGCGTCAGCGAAGATCCGGCGGGTGCTGCCCAAGCACATCGCCCGCCGGCTCGACACACTCCTGGAAGCTCTCGCCTTCACGGATCAGCCCGGCGAGTTGGACCACCCCGACGCCGGGCTCCTGCTCACCATCGCCGATGCGGTGCGCCACCGCCGACCGGTCTCGATCCGCTACACCGACCGCGACGGACGGCGCAGCGAACGCACACTGCACGCGTACGGGATCGTCGCCCATGCGGGCCGGTGGTACGTGACGGGCAAAGACGCCCAGGTCGGCGAGGACCGAACCTTCCGGCTCGATCGCATCGCAGCCGCGAGGGCCCTGCCCGGCTCATTTGAAGCGTCCGTGGGTCCCGGTCCGGCACAGCGCGTGTTGTCAGGATTCGCCACGGCCGAGTACCGGCATGAGGTGACCTTGCGGATCCACGGGACAGTTGAGCAGATCCGCGCGCACCTCCCCGCCAGCGTCGCGAGCCTTGAGGAGCACGAGCCCGCGGCCGGCCAGGACCCGGCGGCCGAGCACTGGCTGCGCGTCGAGCTACGGGCGCAGCAGCTCGACTGGTTGCCTCGGATACTCGCCTCACTCGACCGGCCGTTCGTCATCGAGCGCCCCGATGAACTACGCGACCTCGTCATCGCGCTCGCCGATCGCCTCACGTCCTACGCCCGCCAAGCCTGACAGCGAGGAACCAATGTCATGAGACGGCACACTAGGCGGCGGCGCCGGTACGGCCTACGTAGACGATCACCATGGTGTCGGGGGTCTCGGTGATCTCGCACAGGACACGGTATCGCCCCACATGCATCCGGCGCGGATCCGAAGAACCGCCATTGACCCCGAATCGCGGCCGAGCAGGCAGGGGAGACCGTAGAGAAGGCCGAGCCCGCTGCGAAGCCCCCGGCGCTGTCGAGCTCATGGAGCCCTGCGCACGTCCGTTGGGCGGGCCCGGAGCCCCAAGGGCCCTGGAGAGAAGGGTCAGCATCTGCAAGTCCCGACGGCGGCAGGGAAGAAGCCAGCTCCGCAGAAACCACCACATCGACGGCTGGTCCCTCCGGTCCCTCATGAAGGCCGGGCTGTACGAGAAGGCCACCAAGGCCTGGCCGACTGGTATCGCCGTTCGGCACCATCAAGCGGAACAGCCGACGTCACCTCATGTTCGTCCACCGGCCGAGGCCCGCGCACGCCTGGACCGGACCTGCCGTCGGCTGCGGCGCCCGCGGCCACGGGAGCGTTGAAACACCCGGGCTGACCGCCGGCACCGCGTCGAAGCGACATACTCTGGCCCCACACCGAGCTGGATCAGGCTTGCTGCGCCGTACGCCGCCACCCGCGACCAAGTCGAGCAGCACGGTGTCGCCGGGGAACGGGACACCAGGCGTGATCGGTTACGCACCGCCAAAAAAGAAGGAGTCTGTGTGATACGCCGTACCGTCCCAGTCGCCGTCCTTGCCGCCGCGGCCTGCCTCTTCGCGCTTGCCGGGTGCGGCACCACCCGGGCGGGCGCTGGTATCGGCGTCGGCGCGTCGGTGTCCGCCTCCGCTTCCGCCACGCCCGAATGGGTGAAGGCAGCGGAGGCGGCGGCTGCGGCGGAACAGCAGCAGCACGACCAGCAGTTCCCGGAGATCGCCGCCCGTTGCGCGGACGCTGTCGCTGCCACATCGAGTAGCGAGCCGAGTGCCTCGCAGGACCCTCAGGCGGCCAAGTACGCCGAGAACCACGCTTACAAGATCAAGGGAAGGCTGAGTGCCCGGGCCGAGTGTATGGGGCGGGCACACGCGGCCCGGATCACCCAGGCCTTCACCATGGCTGGCAAACCCCCGTCCACGACTGGCCCCGCGCTGAAGAAGACCTTGGCCGAGCTCGGCTACCCGACTACGGAGGCTGAGATCAACGCCCCGGGTCTCATCCTGGAGTTCGCCTTCATGGTCAAGGGCACCGGCGCCTGCGTCAGGGGCACCCTGGCCATCCCTGGGCAGCCCGGCTCCGTGACCCGAGTCGAGGCACATGGCCCGTACATGGAGGGCGGCTGCATCGAGCCGCGCGGCGGCCACTGACCTGCACGGGTCCCCAAGGAATCGACTGTGCCCGCAACAAGCCGCGCCCGCGAACCACCCCCGCGTCGGCGGGGAGGACAGCAGCAGCGTGCGCAGCGCGATGGACTGGGCCGAACCACCCCCGCGTCGGCGGGGAGGACTCAAGGATCTGGCCAAGTTCCTCATTGACCAGAGAACCACCCCCGCGTCGGCGGGGAGGACGCCTAGAGCGGCAAACGGCCCCGACCCGCGGGCGAACCACCCCCGCGTCGGCGGGGAGGACGGCCACCTGGCGATCACCGGCGACATGGAGAGCGAACCACCCCCGCGTCGGCGGGGAGGACGACCGCGCATCGGCCAGCCCCGGCCACGCGGCCGAACCACCCCCGCGTCGGCGGGGAGGACTCGGCGAGGATGGCCACGACACGAAGACGCTGCGAACCACCCCCGCGTCGGCGGGGAGGACTGCCGGATCCGGCTGGCCTCCTCGAGGAAGCCCGAACCACCCCCGCGTCGGCGGGGAGGACCCTTTCTGACCTGCCCCGTTCTAGGGGTATTGCATTTTCTTTACCTTTGGCTGCGACTCGATCCCTGTCATACGGATCAGAGTGAGACCATCGAAGTCCATCGGCACGCGGCGTCTCGTGCCAGCTGTGCGCAGTGCATACCCCTGTTCGGTCGGCGCCGGGTGGATCAGAAGGGCTTGGCCGTCGCCGACTATGTCAGCGACCGCATTCCACAGCTCATCGCGCACGCGTGCAGAGATGGTGCCGACGAAGATTCCGGGCACGACCTCGGTTGTCCAGCGGCTGAGCGCGCCTCGAAGGTGGTCCGGGACCGCTGTTGTGGCGATGATGGCCATCGACGGCATCAGTCGGCCTCCCCCGCGTAGTTGACGCCCGCGGGCAGCGCACCCGCTTTGGGGTCCCATAGGTGGACCATGTCCACGTCCTGCCGTTCGGGGCGGGACCCAGTCATCGTGGCTTCCGGGGAGAGGAGGCTTTGGACATCCTGAACGATCCGCGGCAGCAGTCGCAGCAGGCGCAGGTCATCACGGAACTTGCGGCGCACCTCCCGTTCGGGATCCGTTGAGGCGTGGAGCGAGAAGGCGGCCGGCAGCGTGGTCTCGGCCTTGTACAGGTCGGCGACGTCGTACACGAACGCATGCTGGGTGCCTGCGTGCACGAAGCCGAGGGCAGGCGAGCAGCCCAGGGCGAGGAGGGCAGCGTGGGCGATGCCGTACAGACAGGTGTTGGCGGCGGACAGGGCGAGATTGACCGGGTCCTGTGCCTGCCACTGGTCCGGCTGATAGGCGCGGCGGAAGCGTCCGATGCCGTGCTGCTGGGCCAGCAGACGGTAGAACGCCTTCATCCGCTGCCCTTCCATCCCCCGCAGCTGGTTGAGGCTGACCCCTGTCGGCACGTCGTCGTCGAAGCGCATGCGGTACATGCGGATGGCGACTGCGAGGCGTCGTTCAGGATCGGAGTAGGCGTGTACCTGCTGCTCGAGCCAGTGGGTGGTGAGGGAGTCGGGCAGGACTGATGCGTAGGCGCGGACCCCGCCGGCGCCGGTGACGACCACGCTCGTGCCGTGGCGGGCGAGCGTGGCCATGGCACGGGTGGTGATGGACACGCCCGGTCCGAGTAGCAGGCATGACAGGGCCGCCGTGGGGATGTAGACGAGGTCGGTGCGCTGCTCGTCGACCTTGATCTGGGCGCAGACGCCTGTGTCGTCCTGTACGACGCGCACCATGTCGAGGTACAGGAAGGAGAGGGAGTCGGCCACGCGTGGCAGCATGGCCAGGGTGGGGGCTGCCAGGTGGCGCCTCGCCTGAGATCCCCTCCCTTGCCTTCCTTTCGTGCTGGTCACGCTGCTGGGGCGAGGGTGAGCAGCCCGGCGCCGTAGGGTTTGCCCCTGCCGATGCCGGCCAGGAGGGCTGCGCGCAAGGCCTGGGGATCGTTCACCGTGGCGGTGCCGTCGTAGCGGACAAGGGTGTGCCGCAGGGGCGGCGCGTTCTTGGCCGTCCGGCGGGCGGGCTCCATCGGCGTGGGCAGCACGGAGTTGAGTTGAAGCCCTGCACCCTCTGCCCTTCGCGTCCACCACTGGTCTGCTTCCGGCCCGGTGAGGGGTATGACCCGTCCGCGTTGGTGCTTCAGCTCCAGCCCGAGTCGTTCCCGCTTGGCCGGGTTGACGACGATCCGGTACCGCACGCCCAGCCCTGTCCGCAGCGCTGCGAACATGGGCGACAGGTCCTTGACCTCGATGCGTCCGTAGCCGGCGGGCAGGTTGCTCTCGTCGATAGGTGCTGTGGCCTGGACCAGCACGGTGGTCTCCGACTCGATGGCGTCGACCCGGTAGAGGAGGCCGCTGTGCAGGCGGGGGCTGTCCCCGAGCCCGTCCGGAACCAGCCGCATCAATGTCCGGTGCATTTGCGTGGCATCCCGAAGATCCCGCTGTACTGCACGGCTGCCGGGATTGAGCCGGATCCGGGCGAGGACTGCCGTGGGGGTGGTGGTGATCATGAGACCGTCTCCGTGAGTGTCTCGCCCTGTACGGCGTAGTCGATCAGTCGCTCGTGAAGCGTGCCTGGCTGGCCTGGCAGGAGCGAGGCGGGAAGCGTCTCCACCGTCCGGTGAATGTGGCGCTTGCCGTGCTCGCGGCCGTGCTGCGCAAACGTGACCGGTCGGTCGTGGGATGTCAGCAGGACGGCATCAGACCTTCCCGCAGGCAGCTGCTCCCAGAGGAAGTCCACCTGCACACTGTCGTCCGGTCGGATCCGCCGGCCGCGCCGTTCGTCGATGTACGGGCTACTCAGCGGAACGCGCTCCAGCAGCTCCCCCACCGGGTCGGCCACATGTGGCCGCAGCAGGAACGGCTCGTCCGGCACACAGGAGCGCCGCCCGAGATACGGCGCCCAGTGCGGACGGGCGAGGGCTGCGGCGAGCCGGTCGATGTCGGCTCGGGGCCCTTGCACCGCGACGACGAACACGGCGTCGGCAAGGTAATGCCGCCGGGTGATCACAGCATCGCCCTTGTGCTTGCCGCCGCTGGTCGCGGCGGTGAGGTGGTCGGGCTGTCCGCCGCCGACGGTGTGGTAGTCGCTGAGCAGCACGCCGGGCCGGTCCACCCGCACGGTGAACTCCAAAGGCTCGTACCGCTCAAGGGACGCGCCACGTACCAGCCCCTCCGCTGCTGCCAGCATGCCAACCAGCCCCGAGCGGGTGGGGAACGGCGCGGTGTCGCGGACGGCGGAGAACACCGAGCGCTCCCCCCACGACTGCAAGGGGCCTGCCAGGCGGAGCAGAAGTCCCGTCACCGCCCGCCGTCCCCGGCCTCGGGAAGTGCCGCCTCGACTGCGGCAGCGATCAGCTCCGGGAAGGAGGAGTGAACCTGGCCGAGGTGCTCGTACGTGTCGGAACCGACCGCGGTGTGGCCGTGGAAGATGCGGTTGCGGTGCCCGGTGAGACGGTTGACCTCCCCCGCATACGCTGCCAGGGCGGCACGCGAGGGCCCCGAGAAACCCCCGGCGCGGTCTGCGGTCACCGGCGTCTCGAAGGCAGCGGCGAGGGACAGCGGCCGCTGGGACCGTACAGCGGCGTAGGCAAGATCGGGGATGGTATGCGGCGCCGTGCTGTTCCTCTTTGCCTGCGGCAAAGACATCAGGAAGTGGTCCGCGAACGATCCCAGCACGGAACGCGCCGTCTTCGCATCGCCCTCGAGGTTGGTCAGCAGATCGGTGACATTGACCGACGCGAAGCGGTAGAACACCCCAGCGCTGAACTCCGCAGTGTCGAGGTGACCGCTGCCGGTGTCGGCCTCGCCAAGCCAGTCGTCGACCGCGGTGAAATAGTCCCGCTGCGGTTCGCTGGCGTGCGTGGTGAAGGCATGCGCGACCTGAGCAGCCCCGTCGACATTCGCCCCAGGCAGTTCAGCGAGCATACGACCGAGCAGACTGATGGACGCGGTGCGGCTCTTGAGAATCGCCTCGATCCGATCGGCCGGCAGCAGCGCCCCCGGCTTGGCCTTGCCGACGCCCGCCTCCAGCACCGAGCGGTGCTCCATGCAGACGGCTACCAGGTCGTCGATGCCGGCCTCGGGCAGGAACAGCAGCACGGAGGTGTGACCCGCTTTCTCGGTGCCCAGCCCCTTCTTCCCCGCGCTGGCCGCAACCTGGGCGCCGGCGAACGCCGCGAGGTCCTCGGGCCAGCCGTCAGCGACGAGGGCCTGCTTGACCTTCACCGGGACTTGGCGAGTGCGGGCGGCGTTCTCCCCGAGATCGCTCTCGACGCCCTGCCGGATCACGCGCTTCCACGACTGGCTGGAGACACGGATGCGGGAGGTGTTGCCATACCGCACGCTCTTGGGAGAACCAAGATCGTCCCGGTTCAAGTTGGCGACCGGCACCGACTGGATGGCGTTGAGGTCCAGAAAGAGGGACGTCACGAGTTCTCCTCGGCAGATTCATTGTCCGTGTGCTGCGTGCGTGCGGCGCCCACAGCGGGCGGCGTGTCGTCTTCGGCGCTGCGGATGCGGAAATAGCTCTCGAGCCAACGGGTCGCAATGCGGTCCCTGCCCCGGTCCCACCACACGAGGTCCTCGAGCAGCACGGCCCAGTCCAGGTACACACCCCGGCCGGAGAGCTGGCGAGTGAGGGACGGCAGCCTGCCGTGGACCGAATCACTGCTGATCCGCGCCATCAAATGCAGGTCGGATTCGGCAGAGCCGGCTTTGAGGACGCCCCGGTTGACAGCATCCGCCAGCGAAGCGCCGAAGTTCGGCCGATCCCACCATCCGAGAGCAGGCGCCACCAAAGTACGATCCCCGTCCGCAGCCCGCTCGACGCTGCGCTCTTCCTCACGCGCAGCACGCGGGCGCGCCGCGATCAACGCCGCCACCGCGTAGTACGCCCGGCGCGCATCGTGGTGCAAACCCTCGGGAAGCCGACGCGTGAGGTGCCGGTGCAGGCGGTGACAGCGGTCGTAGGACTGCCCGACACCGCTGCGCAGATCAGCCTGGGCTCCCTTGTCCTTCCCGCACAGCTTGAGAACCTCGGCGACGAACTTCTCGGAACTGCGCAACGCCGCCGGATCCGCTGGCCCCAACGGCCCCGAATACTGCGTCGTGGTCATACCCCGCCCCCTCGAGACGCTGCAACGGTGGATCGGATACCCGGCGCCGACGGACGGAGCACCGAGCGGATGGCGGACCGAGCGCTTACCCGCGCCCGAGCCACCCGTACATCTGCGCTACTGGCCCCGAGCACGGCGTCCAGTGCCCCCATGGCCGCCTCAACGAAAGGCGGGCGCGGCGGATCCGCGAGCCGGTCAGCGCCCACCAACTGCCAGAACAGGCGCTCGGCCTGAGGCCAGTAGCGGGTGAGGGCAGCCTGCGCCCACGGCCCGGGCTTCCTCGCATCCAGCTTCACCTTCGTCGTCGGCTCGGCCGGGGGATCAGTGGCCAGCCTCCAAGCCAGCCTGGCCGCGTAGTGCAGCATGCCGCCCACCTCTTCGGCAGCCTCGCGGCAGTGCCCGACACGCATCGCCATCTCCGGCTCGGGACCGTCCTCCTGCCACCCCAACACAGGCGGAGTCATCGCCTCGAACCAGATGCTGTCGCGCTGCTGACCGTCCTGGTCGAAACCGTAGGCACGCACACGCAGCGTCGGCGCCAGATCAGGAGGCAGTTCATCGAAAGCCGCCGGGCGCCTGCTTTGGCCACCGCCCTTCAGCAGCAACGCATCCAGGTCACGCCAAAGGGCCCGGCTGCCGTCTGCCGACCGGGCATAGGGCTGACCCCCGCCCGCCTTGGGCATGTCGAGGATCACGTACGGGTCCCGGGCAGCCCGAGCCGGCTCGTGAGTGGACCAGGTGAGATAGGCATCCGTCACCACCGACTGATCCGCCGAGGGCACCAGGAGCGCGGCGTGGCGCGCACGGCCGGTCAGGAGCCGGGCGGGCCAGCTCAGCCGCGGCGAGGGACCCAAGGGGTCCGGCAGGTCGGCTTCCTCCCAAGGGCATGCGTCCCCCGGCCCCGGTTCGGCACCGCTGCCGGGTGCCGGCACGGCCAAGACGAGCGTCGTGAACAGATCACCCGCCCAGGGATGGTAGGAGACGGTCTTGCGGAGCGGCCCGGCGTCCCCGTTGCCCGGCTTCACGCTGGTGATCCGCCGCGGCGTGCACTGCCCGGACGGCCCGTAGTACAACTGGGCGATCAAATGCCAAGCCGCCTCGGCCGGAGGAACCGGCACAGGCGCGGTGTCAGTGAAATGCCCAAAAAGAACAGCCCCGTTGACACCGGTCGGACGACCGAGGACCAGCTTGTTGACACCCGAAGGGTTCGGCTGGCCCGCAGCGTCAACACACTCCACACGCAATCGCGGATCCTGAAGAAACGGCCGCACAGAGTCGAAAAGATCGAAACGCCCTTCAGGTACTTCCCTGTCGAGATAGTCGTCGACCGCACCGCGATCGAACCGGCCCAAAGCCAGGACCCGGCCCCGCAACCCGAACCAGTCATCTGCATCCTCGGCCAGACCCCGGTCATCCAGCCTCACTCCGCCGGCATCACGCGCAATACGCGCGGTCATGGCGGCAAGGATGCGCAGTAGCCCGGATGCCGCAGGCGGCACAGGAAGCTCCAGGTCCGCGATCTCATGAGCACGCCCAAACAGCCCCCGCAACCCCACACGCGCCGCCGAACCATCCCTAAACCGCACAGGAACCCACGGCTCATCCCGCACATCGAACCCGGCAACCAACGGTCCCTCCCCTCCCGTTCCATCACCTGCCACGCATCACTCGGGGGCATCGGGCGGCTGCCCCGCGCAGCACCACCCGCCAGACGCAGACAGTGAAACACCCCCCACTGACAGCAACCGCGCCCAGTAGAGCAGCCGAGACATGCAGGCGTACTCAGAACACCCAAAGAAGTGCGAAGGAGCGGGAACCACTGGCGATCTAGGGGGAGCCTCCTCTAACCTCCGACGCGCGGCCGCTGGCATCAGCTGCACCCAGCACCATGGCGAATCCGAGCCCCCTTGCTTCATCACGCCCGCCACAGCGCTCGCCGTGATCACCACCGTGTTCGACCTCGCACCCAGGAGCGACCTGCAACACAGTTGCTCATAACGGCTGCCGAGTCCTCCGCCATCTCGGCGGAGGCAACTGACCCCCACCACCACCTTCGACGGAACCCGTCGCCCTGGGGACCGCAACAAACAAACGGCGATGAAATCCTCACCAATGTGAGGGTGTGCCGTGCGACGGAGCAGGGAGTGCCCCTGACGCGCTGCTCTCCCCACCGATGTGGGGGCGCCCAGCACCACACATCCCCCAGCACACATCAGCCCCGCCGGAGACCGAGCCACTCACCCAGCATGTCGCAGGCATACCGCCCACACACCACGGCGCGTACCAGAAGCAAGCAGAAACATCTTCGGCCCCCTCAGCCAGGTGAACGGCATCCGTGTGCTGTTCTGGGCTTTGCATCCTGCGCGCTGGCCCCATCGGCCCTTAGGCTTCCGCCATGACAACGCCCCCTTATCCCCACCAGACGGCAAAGAACGTGCAAAGCGCTTAGGAACCTGCAGGTCACGAAGGGTCCTCCCCGCCGACGTGGGGGTGTTCCGACGCGCGTAACGAGCACACATGAAAGCGGCCCGTCCTCCCCGCCGACGTGGGGGTGTTCCCTACAAGGTCGATATCGAGGCCAGCCCTCGTCTGTCCTCCCCGCCGACGTGGGGGTGTTCCGGATGCTCTGGACGATCGGAGCTGCCTCGTTCGGTCCTCCCCGCCGACGCGGGGGTGTTCCGCGTCTTCCACGCGGACGCCCCGATCCAGCCCGGTCCTCCCCGCCGACGCGGGGGTGTTCCGGCTTGCCGCATCCGCTCGAAGATCCAGCCGTCGTCCTCCCCGCCGACGCGGGGGTGTTCCGTCGCTGCGTGGGGTTGGCTGCACGGGCTGTGAGTCCTCCCCGCCGACGCGGGGGTGTTCCTCGAACATAGACGCCTTCCATCGCCCTAGACTCGTCCTCCCCGCCGACGTGGGGGTGTTCCGTCGGTCATCCGGTGAATCTCATATTCGGGCATGTCCTCCCCGCCGACGTGGGGGTGTTCCGCCGGCCGCCGATGGCGGCGGGGATTCCGCCGAGTCCTCCCCGCCGACGCGGGGTGTTCCGACCGCGGACGAGCAGGTCGTCAGCAGTACCGCGCTCCAGGACGATGACCACCTCGCACTGTCCGTGGTCGCTGGCGGCTGGTACGCGGTCGAGGCGTACCTCGATGTCGAGGGCGACCCGGCCGGGGACCTGACGATCGGCTGGTCGGTGCCGGCCGGGGCCACGATGTCGTGAACGGAGGCCGGTGTCTCGGCGGGCAACACGAACAACATCGGGTCGATCAAGCTCCAGCGGAACGACGCGGCGACGACGTCCGGGGTGGGCATCATCGCCGCGGGTTCGTCGGTGTGTCCGGTGGGCCGCCTGACCGTGGGCGGTACGGCCGGGACGCTCCAGCTGCGATGGGCACAGACGGCATCGAGCGCCACCCCCACGGTCATCAAGACCGGGTCTTGGCTCCGGCTGACGCGGATCGTCTGAAATGCCCCCTCTCCGGCCTGCGGGCCGCGGGAGGGGGCGCTTTCGTGCGTCCGGCACGTCAGCGGGTTGCGCCCTCCGGCCAGAGGATCCGCACTGGGACACCCGTGCGCTCGGCATACGCCACCACGTCGGCAGTGCCGCCGTACCCCCATGCAGGCTTCCCGTCCCAGATGGCCAGCAGCTCGTCGACCAGGCCCACGAGGATCTCGCTGCCGGCCATGTGCGCTGCCGAATCGGAGGCAGCCATCCCTGTGCAGTGCACCTCGGAGGCCCGGCTCCTCAGATCGTCGTACACCGGCCAGTGCTCTTCCGGCAGGCCCTCGCGGTACTGCTCGGCGGGGAGCACCACCTCCAGGCGGCCGCCGTGGGCGAGAACGGACTCCGCGAACCACGCGTCGGGGCCGTCGGCGATGCAGGAGACGCCGACCAGGTCGGTGCCGTCGTGTTCCCGCACTGCGGCTTCGAGGAGGTCGCGCACCTTTCGCTCCACCTCGGCGTTCAGTCCACGGTGACCGGTGATCCCTACGCGCATCGCGTGTGCTCCCCTACAAGTAGATGTCGTGCAGCCGCTCGTCGAAGTCACGGACCACCTTGGGCGGCGACCCGGTTCGATACGAGCGCCGGACCGCGCGGGCACGGTCGACGATCCTCCCGGAACGGTACTGGAGGCCGGTCTCCAGCGCGCGGGAAGCCAACGCGAACGCGGCCTCCACCCGCCCGGCGGCGAGATGCCCGGCGGCGATGTCCAACACCAGAAGAGCCCGCTGTTTGGCGTGGCCGGTGGCCAAGGCCTCGGTGTCCGCCTCCAGCACCCACGACGGCAGCCCGAGCCGGGCCCCGCACGTGACTCGGACCGCCGCCACCTTGTTCTCGTTGAAGGTGAACACCCACGGCCACGGCGGAGGTTCCTCCGAACCCAGCTGCGCGGCCAAAGTCCGACTCATGGTCAGTGCCCGGTCCGCGGCCCGCTCGTCCCCCGCGGCAGCGTGCGCCAACGCCTCGACCGACGACAGCCACGCGTCCGCCACCGCTGGCCTGCGCGCATCCAGGTACTTGCGGGCCGTCCGCGTCCAGTTCAGTGCCTGTACTCCGTTGCCGGAGTCCGCCTCGAACTGTGCCATACTCCCGGCCTGGTAGGCGGCAAGCAGGGGATCCCCGGCCGTGCGAGCAGCCTTGATCGCCGAGCCGTACCACGTACGCGTCGAGCCGTGGTCTCCCATGTCCCAGGACAGCCAGCCCACGAGGCTTGCTGCCTCACTGCCCACGGCCGCCAGCCGGCCCCGCTGCTGGTCGTCGCTGGCCGCCCGGGTCACGTTCTGCACGAGTCGGAGGTGGGACTGGACTGCCTCGGCCAGTTCCCGGGAGGGCGTCGACCCGTCCAGGCGCCGGTATGAGGCGGTGCCCAGCCTCAAGGTCGCGGCCTGCGCTGTGTCACCCGGATCGGGGAGGGCGGACAGAACTGGGGCGACGGCGGCCGCGCCCATTCCGCCCAGAAAGTTGCGTCTTTCCACGTGCTCGTACCCGTCTCGTACTGCTGCATCCGCGATGCCCACGAGCGGCCCTGGAATGCCCAGGTGGACGGCTACGGCCGCCAGGACATCCGTTACGTACGCCCCGGGGCCGCGTTTCTCCAACCGGGAGATGGCTGATTGGGACAGCCCGCACGCCTGCCCTAACTGGGCCTGTGTCATGCGCGCGTCCTTACGGGCCAGCGCGATGACCTTGCCGTAGTCCTTGGTCCGGGATGCTTCTCTGACCGCTGGCGAGATGCTCAACGTTCCCCCCACATTTGCGCTTCGGTCCCTGGCAGCACGTGCGCGTACCCGCTGCGCGCATACGGGTATGCGCGTCCCGCATCGGAGATAGTCCCACGCCGACGCTGCCCCGTTGACTGGTCTCACCAACCCGCTGACGACGGTAGGGAGCACCGCTGTGGCTGATGGAACCGACTGGTGTGACTGGCATGGAGGGCCGTCCGAGAGCCCGGTCAGGGCCATGCTGGGCCCCTCCAACTCGGGCCCGGACGCCCACACGTTCGCGTGCGATCCGTGCCGGGTGCGGCGTGGCCTGACGCCCGTCGAGGACGAGCAGTGACCAGCATGGGCACCTCCTGCGCCGACACCCCCTGCCGGAGCTTTCGGAGTTGTCGAAGGAGCAGGCCCACGGCCGGGCGTGTCTGGCCTGCGGCAAGCCGCTGCGAGGAAGCGGCATCTACCGTGGCACGATCACGGGCGGCTACGGCGCGATCATGGTCACCGCGAACGTACGGTCCTGCCCGCCGCCGGGGTCCGGCCGGTGACCGCGGCCCGAATCTGCGCGCGCTGCCAGCGGCCCCTCGGCGCCCGGTACGAAACGATCACCGCCGACTCGGCAAGCGGCGCCCGCCCGGATCAGCACGCCCACCACCTCGGCGACCCAGCGTGCCGCCCGATCAGGGCGGCCGAGAGGTGACCGAGCGGACCCGCCAGGCCCTGTACGTACTGATCGTCGTCGGCATCCTCGGCGCGCTCGCCGTCGGCGTAGCGCGCACCTGACCTCTGCCCCCCCGCTGGTTCCATCCAATGCGGCGGGACAGACCGTCCCCCGCGGGACGTGCCCAGCACTCCATCACCGAAAGGAACGTCGAGATGGCAACTCCCACCCTGGCACCCTCCGCCCGACACCTGCTGTCCGCCGAGGGGTTCACCCGCGTGGTGAGCCTGGTGCAGCGTGACAACGACGGCGTCGAGAAGGCACTGGCCACCCGCATCGTCGACGAGTCGCTGAAGTTCGTCGCCGCCGCGGGCCAGTCCACCGGCCGGCACCTGCGGCCCTCGAAGGCCGTGGACATGGGTTGGCACGCGCTCATCCTCCACACGGCCATGTACCGGGAACTGTGCAGCGCCCTGGGCCGCTTCATCGACCATCGGCCGGAGGGCCCGGAGACACTGCGGCGCGACGCCGACACCCTCGACCGCACCATGGAGGCGATCCGCGAAGCGGGCTACGAGCCGGACGCGTACCTGTGGGGGCCGCTGGCGGACACCGAGATCCAGGCCGGCGACTGCATGCACAGCGAGTGCACCGAGGGTGGCTCCGCTTGCGCCGCCCCGCCCGCCTGATTCGGCGAGGGGCAAACCGGACGTCAAGCCGCTGTCGCCCCGCTACAGTCGACGGCATTCCGTCCGGAGGGAGTTACTGGTGAGCGAAGAGGCCGACGAACGAGGACGGTGGGCTGACCCTCGGTTCCGCGAGGTAGTGGCGACCTGGGATACGACGCGGGTCGAGCGACGACCTGGGAGGCGGCCTCGCCGGGTCTGCCCGCACGGGGCGGGGGTGACTCTTATGGTCGACCCCGAAACCCGCACTCCGAGCAATGTCCAGTGCGGAGACTGTCTGTCCGAAGCCTAAGCACGGGAATCGCCCCGGCCGGATCGCTCTCGCCCCGGCCGGGGCTACTCGCGTACGAGCTCGGCGAGCGGGACACCGATCGCGTCGGCGATCAGGATGAGGGAGTCAAGCAGGGGAGAGGCTTGGCCCTGCTCGATCCGGAGTACTCCCCGCCGACGCGGGGGTGGTTCGGCCGACGAGATGCTGCCCTTCCGGATGGCGCCGTACTCCCCGCCGACGCGGGGGTGGTTCGCCGGGACATCCGCCCACAGCCTCAGCGCCTCCGTACTCCCCGCCGACGCGGGGGTGGTTCGCCATGGGCATGGACGAGGCCGCCGGCCTCGCCGTACTCCCCGCCGACGCGGGGGTGGTTCGATGAACATCGCGAACTAGGAGCAGCAGATCGCGTACTCCCCGCCGACGCGGGGGTGGTTCGCCGGACGGCCCGGCCGGTAAGGACTGGGAAGTGTGCTCCTCGCCGACGCGGCGGTGTTTCGTGCAGGTCCGGATCGGTGCCCGGGGTGCGGGCGTGGTTCGCGCCGATGCAGGGGCTTCCAGCGCTGGTGGCAGGTTTGATGCCTGCCGAGGGTGTTCCCAGCTACCCCGCGGATATGGGGCCGACCAGCACTATTCGGTGATGGTCGGCCTCATTCACGGCTGAGGCCGAGTCGTTCGTCCAGCCACAGGCGCTGTCCCCCTAGCTTCACGGGCTCGGGGCGGTTCGCCCTCATCGCCTGTCGTAGGAGCACCAGGTCAGCCAGCATGGGATGGCCGGCCCAGTCGGCGGGCGGAGCAATAGCATCTGCGTCTGCATCGCGGAACCAGGCTGCGTTCACTGGAATCGTTCGCGCCATTACCGTGCGTACGTCGGGCACCGAAACTCGTCCGTCTGTGTCGGCAGTCGGCAGTGGCTTAAGACCTTGCGGGTCGAGCGTTTCCCGCCCGTCCTCGTGCACGTACACGCACAGCAGGCGCACCGAGTCCGCGCCGAGCCGGGTGGCTGCCTCCCATTCGTCCTCGCTCCCGGGTAGGTGGTGCAGGGCACTCAGGCTGCTCAGGAGTCTGGCCTTGCGGATGACGACCATCTCTCCCACGCTGCGCTGTGCCGATTCCTCTCCCAGGAAGGCCGTCCAGGCGGCCGACTCGACCGGGCTGTCCCAGTCGTAGCGATCCGTACGATCGCCGTGAACCCTCTCGACCAGGCCCTGGACGTCGTCGGGGATGGCGATCCGCTGCCCGTTCCGTTCGGCCAGCAGTTGAGATGTCGCCCTGAGCAGTGCTTCGTGGTAGACGGTGCCCCACTGCTTCGGCACGTCTCCCCCGTCGGTCAGCGGATCGAGGACGATGAGTTGGGGCCCGGCATCCTGAGTCCACGGGGGCCTGGCGCGACCACCCGGCCTGCCGTTCTTGGCCCACCACGTCTCATGTCGCCAGCACCTTCCTGCCCGCTGCAGGAGCAGCGAGATAGGGGCGAGGTCGCTGATGACGACGTCGGCATCCAGATCGAGTGATTGCTCGACTACTTGTGTGGCCACGATGATGCGACGGATTGGGCGCGGTCCGATGCGACCCATTCCGATCGTGACGGCCTGCGTCCGTCTCTCGCGCTCGTCTGCGGGGAACCGGGCATGCAGCAACTGCACATCTTCGGTTGTGGTTGCCGGCGTTGCCCTGGCGAGCCAGCCGCTGAGGTGCTCGTATGTTTGCTGGGCGTCCGCGACGGTGTTGCAGACGACCAGAGCGCAGCCTTCGCCGTCTTGCACGATCGGCTGCAGAAGACGTTCGATCACTGCCAGGCGCGCCCTTTCGCCGGCGGCCGCGTTGTGGTCGACGGGTTCCACCTGTATCGCCAGCTGCATCCAGCGTTCGGCTGCCTGTTGCTTGCGGTCTGCTTCCTCGATCTGTGTGAGTCGGCCACTGGCGGCGTCGACGTGGAGCCATCCCGGGTATGGGACGGGAAAAGCACGGCTCTCCAAGTCTGTGGGACTGTGTCCGGCGCCCTGCAGATACTCCTTGATCAGTCGGTCGCTTACGGAGGCCGGCAGCGTCGCCGAGAGCAGGACGACAGGAACCCCGTAGGCTCCGAGCCAGTTCAGCAGGCGGCCGAGCAGGACCTGCATGTACGGGTCGTACGCATGGGCCTCGTCGACGATGAAGGTCTTGCCGGACAGTGCGAGCAGCCGCAAGGCGTTGTGACGCACCGGAAGGACAGCCATCAGAGCCTGGTCGATCGTGCCGACGGCGTACTGGGCGAGCAGGGCCCGTTTGGCGCCACGCAGCCACTGGGCGGGCCGCATGCACGCAGTGTGCCGGTAGCTTCCCCCACTGGGATGTTCGTGCTCGTCGTCGCACAGCAGCACGAGGTCACCCTGGTCAAGGTCACCGTCGGCGTAGGCGCTGCTCAGCCAGGCCATGCTGTGCGTCAGGGTCAGACCAGCGCCGATCCCACTCTGGCGGACCAGCATCCCTGCCACACGGGAGTGCATCTGATCGCTGGTGGCCATCGTCGGCAGGAGAAACGCGAACCCTCTCGTACCGCACATCGTGGAGAGCACCCGCTCGGCTTCAAAAGCCGCCTCGCTCTTACCGTCACCTGGAGCCGCAGTGACCACGAGAATGCCGGCACCAGGCGCCGAGTCTCCTTCCTCCTTAGTCCGCCTCAACGCAGCCGACAAACCGGCAGCCACCGAACGCTGCAGAGGATTGGCATCCCCCTCGATGCCATACGCCTCAGCGAAACCCCTACGTTCCAGCTCGACAGTGAGCAGCCCCGCTTCCCGCACCAGGGCCCCGGCACTCGCACAGGAATCAGCGAAGTGCTGCTCCAGACAGCGGGACAGACCACGTTGGCGCCGCTTGAGGTAGCTCTCCTGGCTGACGAGCCAGTCAGCAAGCATCACGACACCCGTGACAAGCACCGCCGCCGACGCCTTGAACACAGTGGGCGGCTGCGGAGCACCCACCAACTCATGAACAAGTGAGGCATGCGCAATACGCTCCCGCTCCCAGGCGGGCCCGCCCAGCAGGGCTTGGTAGGCCGCGCTCCGTGCGCGTGTCCAGTCGAACGCGTGAAAGCGCCCGTGGTGCCCGCCAATGACCTCGGCGATGCGCTGGACCGCCTTGTCCGCGGCTGCGACATCGGCAAGCCCGAGCGCTGAGAGGAGCACGGGAGCCGCCTCCATGCCTGCCACATCGTGGCGCATCCACTCAGAGCCGATCTTCCCTGTGTCGCCTCGCAGCTCCTCACTCAGACGGGCATAGGCGTGGGCATCGCAGAGCTGGAACCCTGAGATTTTTCCGATGTCGTGAAGGCCCGCGCAGAGTCCGACCAAAGCGCGTGCCTGCTCAGGGCCCTCCTGCAATCCGGCAGCGATGGCACGCCGCTGGTTCTCCGAGAGATACCGATCCCATAGGAACAGAGCCGTGGCTGCAGCATCGAGCAGGTGCCGGACGAGCGGATACGGCTCATCAAGCCCGCGAGCCTTGCCGAACACAGACTCATCGACCGGCTTTCTCATCACGACTGGCTCCCCGGGACAGGGCGACGGGCTACTCCGACCCAATCAGATCGCACTGACAGTGCCCTTGTCCCCGAAACGGTAACGTTCTGCCATGACCCGCCTTGCGACATTCAAGAAACTGCAAAGCCCTCTCTAGCATGCAGGTCAGAAAGGGTGTTCCCCGCCGACGCGGGGGTGGTTCGGTGTCGACCGCGCCCATGACGAGCGTTGTCTCGTGTTCCCCGCCGACGCGGGGGTGGTTCGGCGACAGGCGTCGGTTGAACCGTGACCCAGTTTGGCAGGCGGCCGCGCCTACAACGCGGTTCTCCTCGTCGGTGCGGTCGTGACTGGCGTTCGCGTTGACGCGGGTGAGCAGCTCGGCAGCTCAGCCGGTCTGATCCAGTGAGCAGGTTGTCTTCTGGACCTGGGCGGGCAGCTGGGCGAGTCCGGCGCTTTCGGATCGGGCCCGGTGCAGTGCTCGCAGGCGTACGGCTTCAGCGTCACGCGCCGCTGGACGAGGGAGACGTCGATCGGCGCCGGCTGATCATCGCGGGCCGTCTCCGGCTCCGGAAACGCGCGACGGCTTGCCTCCCGAAGGACCCGGTTCTGCCGCTCGACAGCAGCCGCGATGGCCGGGTCCGGCTGTCGCCGTGTGTGGGCTTGCTGGTGGGCTTCGAGTGCACGGCGGTAGCCGGCCGCTGCCGTCTCGCGCGTACGTATCGGGCCCTGTGGGGCTGGATTCCGCATCGGGCTCGGCTCGGCGGCTGCGCTGGATGCTGGCAAGGGTCCGGGTGACAGTACGCGGACCTTACGGACCGCGTCGGTGCGCGCGGACCGGTTGGCATCGGTGATGATCCGCGACGTCTCCAGCCGGGCCTTCGTCGCCCAGGTCGGGGAGTCCGGGCGCAGCGTCAGCTCCCCGCGCTCGGCGTCGTAGCCCACCGCCGCGATGTGTTCGGCGAGGTCGGGGGCGAGGGCCGCCCACCGCTCGCACAGCCCGGCGCCGGCCGTCGGGATCTCCCAGCCGCGCTCGGCCATGAGCGCGGTGAACGCCTCGCCGAGGCCCATGGGGGCGCGGCCGTCGCGCCGGACCGTCCGGGTGCCCCGCGGCTTGCTCTTCGCCGTGCGGGCGCCGGTCTTCTTGGCGGCCTCCCGCGCGGCCCGCAGGGCGACACGGGCCAGGTCCATGCCGCTGAGCTCAGCGCTCTGGCTCATCAAGCCACTTCCCCGGCGAGCTCCTGGGATCGGTGGGTGAGGCAGACGCTGCGGGTCGGCAGGGCCCTGCGGGTGCAGGGCACTTCACCGTCGCGGCCGGAGCAGGTCCCCGGGACCGACGGCGTAACGGGCGCGGCAGGCGCGGCGACGGTCAGGGCGTCGGCCTCCTCGCGGCAGAGCTTGCACAGACCGGTGTCGACGGCCCGCCCGGTCAGGAAGATCACGCAGCCACAGCCGCCGCACGAGGCGCGCTGCGGGCCTTCGGGCTCCCGAGGTGCCGGGACCCGCGCCGGGCGCCGGATGGCGGCGTCCAGCTCACAGTCGAAGCAGCGCCCGGACAAGCCGGGGCGGGTACCGTGCCGGGGGCACAGGCCCTGCTCCAGGCGCTGTTCGACCTGGCGGGCGGCGCGCTGGTCCTGGACGGTCTCGGCGCACAGCTCGCAGGCCGCGCCGGTCCGCCAGATGATCCCGGCCTCGCAGTCCTGGTAGCCGCAGCCCCAGCGGGGCAGGGCCACCCCCAGCAGCCACCGGCCCGGGTCGCGGATGTCCGAGAGCGCCACCTGGGCCAGGCGGGCTGTGAGCCGGTGCCGGAGACGGTCTGGGGCCGTGCCCTCGCGCAGCTGACGGCCCACCTCACGGGCGATCTTCCGGGCAACGAAGCTGCTGGTGACCTGCTTCAGCAGCACGTGGACAGGCTCCAGCACGGCATAGATCTCCGGGCTCATGGCCAGCTGCGGTCCGGCGTACGACGACCGGGACGACCCCACGCCCTTGCTGCTGCGTTTTTCGCTGTTCGGCTTCGAGGAGGGCTGGCTGGTCTCACCCGCGCGCAGCGCGACACCACCCACGCCTTCCGAACGCGCCGCCGCGTCAGCCAGGCTTTCCACAGCCCCAGCAACCCTGACTACCGGTACCTCGCCTACGGCGGGTGAGATGGGTGCACGCTCGTCATCAGGTGAGTCAGTCCTAGGTGATTCCTTATACGCGAGGGATCCCTCACCAACCAACGGACCCGATCCCTCACCAACCAGCGAACTACCCGAGCCCTCCGCAGCGCCGCCCACGGGCTCCTGGGGGTACTCCTGGACCGCTGTCGGCACGGTGTCCTCGACCGGATCGCCGATCCGGACAGCGTCCGTCGGGGCGATGTCGTGGGCGACGAACCGGTGACGGCCCTGCACGCCCGCACGCCGCTGCACCGTCACCCACAGCGCCGCCTCCAGGCCGTCGACGACCTCACCGGCCGCCGCCGCGGTGATGGGCTGGCCGGCCCTCTTTCCCGAGTGGTGCCGCAGGTGTCCCGCCAGCTCCCCCTCGGTCAGCGCGATGCCCATCTGCTCCGCGAACGCGATCACTGCGTACGCACGTAACTGCCTCGGCGTGAGGTCCTCTGAGGCAGCCACCGGCAACCACACGAACTTCTCCGTCCGCGTCATCGACCGCACCGACCGCAGAGCGGACTCGCCCCTGCCACCGGGCAGGGTCCGACGGGTCGACCACAGCTCCACGACCCCGTCCGGCCCAGGACGGGTCAACTGCGTCATCCCCCGCTCCACCGACGCCACCGACAACCCCAGGTACGAGGCGATCGTCGCCGACCGCGCCTGACACCCCTCCGGACGCGCGGCCAGCGCCTTCACCTTCACGTACACCGCCAGCGCCACATCTGCGTAGAACGGCGACGACACCAGCCGCATGGGCACCTTCACCCGCTGCTGGCGCACCGGGACGGCAGCAGCGACCGGCGACGACATGGACGAGTGCGGAGCGGGGATCACCGCAGCGGCCGACGCCGCCACGGCGCTCACCGGCCCACCCGGAACTGCGAGATGAAGATCATCTCGGCAGCCTTGCGCAGGACCCCTGTGGACAAGGACCGAGAAGCGGCAAGCACCCCGCTCGGTCCCGTTCGGCAGGCAGAAATCTTGGATCCCGTCCCGCCCCGCGGGACGGAGCGCCGGATCGTCACGACGGCCGGCGCCGCCGGAAGGACATGGGTCCCCCGCTTTGTATAGGTGTCGCGGACGGGGGTTGGTGTGACAGTCAGACCCCAGGAATCTTCGTGATTAATGCCGCGAACAGGGCAAACGAGGTGTGATCGTCCCGTCATACGGGAAGCCCGTCGAGCCTGAAACGTGACGAAACGGACAAGGGTAAGCTGACAAGGGCCACCACTCTGGTGCACTATGAGAAACGACCTGCTCTCCATATAGCTGGACGACCGAGCCCTCCGGGCTGGACGACCGGGTGTGCGGATGTGACGGGATGCCCCCCCTTCGTGAGAAGCGGGGCAGACACCGATCGGGCGGGGGGAGATTTCTCCTCCCCTCCCGGTCCTGCTGAACCGCGACGCCCCTGTGGTGGGGGCCCGCGGGTAAGGCAACTGCTAGCTACAGCTGTGGTGGCCGTGGTTAGTGGCCGGAGAAAAACGAGCGGCTCGGTGAGCCGCAGCTCAGGACCAGCTGTGAACTGGGACCTGAGCGAGACGGGCCGCGCGAGGCCGGCGGGTGGTTAATCCGCTCTCGGCGCGCGGCCGATGGCCGTTAGGTCATCCCGACCCCCTCGAAACCGAAGGCGGCGTCGGCGACCCCGAAAACGGCCCGGACCGTGAGGTCACCCCTCATCAGACGCCCCCTCGGTGGCGGCGTCCGGGTGCTTCGCGGCCAGCCGGCGGAGAAGGTGGGCGTACTTCAGGCGATTACCGCGGTGAGGCTGGGTCAGTCCCGCCTCCCACCGTGCGACGGCGAGGCGTTGTACGCCGATGGCGTCGGCGACCTCGGCCTGGGTGAGACCCGCGGCGACGCGCAGCTGCTGTCGAATGCGGGGCGCGGGGAGGGTGTCGGCATCCACCAGGGCATCAATTCGCAGCAGCGGATCCGACATTGCAACCCCCACCCTAGATAACGTTTCCTGAAAAGATACACGGCCCCGGCGGTCTTCGGTACCGAGAACGAGCTTGTTGTCGCGCGGGATACCGACCACTGCCCGCCCTTCCCCGATGCCTTGGTGGCGACGGTGCGCGAGGTCTCCGGGGTCGCCGTCCTTGGAGCTGCCCGTCCATTGGCATCAAGGGGCAGAGTTGTCGACGATCGCCGTCAGATCGCCTGCTGATTCGGGAGTCAGGCGGTAGAAGCCCTGAAGACTGACCGCGCGCTCCAGGCGGCCATCCACCACGTACTTCAGGCCACGGGTCTTTCCGCGAGCGTTGCGCCAGGTAAGGCGCCCCAGAAGGCCGCCGGGTATCGGCATGTCGAACCGCACAGGCGTGGCATCCACGTGCACCCCCACGGCCCCGCAGCCGTCGGCGCCGAGTGCCGACCAGTCACTGTGCCCAGGGAACGCAGGGTCCTGCCAGGTCGCGGGGGCGGCCCCGCAGCAGTCGCGCCTGTCCATGTCGACCACCCGCATCCGGCTCACCACGAACACTTCACCCCGGTTCACATGGAGCGCATACACCTCGTCCCCAGTACGGATGCCCGACCAGGCGGGAAGAGAGGAATGGGCACCGCTGAAGGCGACAGGGGGCCGCTCGCCCACGCGGCCAGCCTTGCGGAGGGCACGGCAGGTTTCATGGGTCCACAAAACGGTGTAGGCGTCAGACATGCCGCGATCCTACGAACGGGGACTGACAGGCTGGAACAGCCTCTTGAATTGCCCGAACAGGCCCACGCGCCACTGGAGCCGACCGGTAGCTGGTGGTCAAGGTCCGGTGAGACTGGTCAAGTTGAGTGAGACCGGACAGCTCCGGCGAGCACGGCTCTCCTGCCGACTGGACGCCCAGCGGCACGCGGCCAAGGAAGCGTCCGTGGCCTTCGTCGCCGCGGCCGCGACGCTGCTGAGCCCCAACAACCGGTCGTTTCGGCTCCCGTCGGTCGCATCCGCACCTGCCGGACCGGCGCGGCCCACATGGCTGGTGAGAGTTCAAGCAGGGCATGTCTTCTATCGGAGTCACGACTCACGAGGGGGCGGACTGATGACGGTCAACACCGGACTCGGGCATGGACGTACGGGAAGGGGCGCCGGCGCCATACTGCGACTGGCTTCGGTGGCTGCCGGTGTGGCGGTGGCCGCACTCTTGGTCGTGGACTTCCGGCTGACCGGTTCGGCAGGCCAGCAGGTACTCGTGGTGGCGCTGATGGCCGCCTTCGTGAGCGCAGCCGTATGGGCGGCGTCGAGCCTGACGGCTCTCCTGATGCAGCCGTCCCTGCGACGGGCCCAAGGGCTCCTCGCGGAGGAGCCCGACCTCTGGGGTTCTGACCGGGAGTTCTTTGCCCCGGTGCGTCGTCTGATGTTCCTCGGCATGCTGCAGACCCTGGTCAACCTGCTGGTCCTGCTCACCGTGTATCCGCTCGCCCTCTGGGCTGGCGTACGGATCTGCGGCGCCGGGGGTCTGGCGGCGCGCCTGACCGGACTGTGGCCGGTCTTCGTCTCGGGGCTGTTGGTGGCGGCCGTCGCCACGACGGTCGGGACCTTCTTCGCCCTGTTCCGCCGCCGCACCGCCCACGCGGCCGCGCGCTCGCTGGCCGCCGTACTGCTCAATGCCGCCGGACTCGCGCTCGCCTCGCTCGTACTGGACGGCGTCCGGCTCGACTCTGCGCCGGGGTGGCGGCAGGCGCTCGCCCTGTGTGCAGTGGCGTCCCTCTTCATGCTGCCGCGCATCACGCTGTCCCTGCCCGTACCGGGAATCGCCTCGATCGTCCTCGTCTTCTACCACTGCCTGGTGTTGTGGCTGATCTGCGCGGCCTTCGCGTTCGTGGACCCCCGTCTTCACGCCGACGGCTTCTGGCCGCTGGCGGGGGCCACCGCGATCATGTGGGCGGCGGAGTGGCCCGCGCGCCTGGCCGTCGAGCGCGCGCAGGGAGCCGCCGCTCAGCCGGCTCCCTTCCTGCCCGATCCGTTCCCGCCGGATCACGGGTTTCCCTCCGGCCCGCTGTACTGAGGTCTCCGGCCTGTCGCGTCGTCGGCCCCATGCCCCCGAGCGCGCTGCACCCGTACCTCGAGCCCGGCCCGTAGGGCCTTGCGCTGCTGGTGCACCCACCCCCCCCGAGAGGGAAGTCCTTGGTGACGCCGACCTCGGTCTCGGTGTCGTAGGAGACGGCGTGCAGGCGCTTCAACACGGTGCCCCTGCGTGAACGACCCCTCCACGTGCATCACTCACCACTTCGACGACTGGTCCCCCGCACCCAGGAGGACTTGGTGCTGAGTTAGACGAAACCGGCTCTGCCGTACATCTGCCTCTCGACCGGTTTGGCCTCCGTGTTCACGCCCTCAATGCCTACGTTGTGATATTCGCTGGTCGCCGCCGATCCCGGCGTCTCGGTCTTGGACGAGTCCGCGGTTGAGGGCGCGGAGGTGGCGCAGCTCGTCGGCGCGGGCACGATGCGGTTCGCAGCGGAGCGATCGAGGCGCCTTGCAGATCAGCCGTGGTCCTCCCATTCCACCTTGCAGAACCGGGCCTCACTCACCACGGTGTCCCCGGCTCTGGTGGCCCGTACGTACATGTTGAGACCGTCCACCCCCAGATCGCCGCCACAGCCGACCACCAAGCCCAGATCGTCTCGCTCTTCGATGTGCTGGATCAGGGCTGTGTCAACGGCCGAGACCGTCATGCCGATCAGCCGGATGCCCGCGAACTCGACCTGAGGCCCGGTCCGTCCGTGAATGGTGACAGCGCCGAGGGTGGGGGGCCGGTTATGGCCACAGGCGTAGTGAGCGGTCACGCCCACGCGGTCGAAGCGGTCCTCCTCCAAGATCCACTGCCCCACTGGTCGGTGTTGAGGGTGCCTCGGGCGTCGATGATCTTGGGGTCGGTGGTGCGGGTGGCGAAGTGGCCACGTCGTTCTGGAGTTTCGTGAACCGCCGCGACTTCCTGACCGGATCCGGCTTCGCCGTGTCCGCGTTCACCACCCCCGTGACCCGCTGGCTGGTCACCCCCGCCGACGAGGCCGCTGACATGGCCGGCGGCGGGAAGGTCGGCTGCGCTGACCTGGAAGAACAAGGTTCACCGGCTTGGCGTCTGCCTGCCGAGAAGGCTCAGTTGTCGGCATCGAGCGGTGCGCTCGTCCTCGTGACGGCTCCACGAAGCCACGGGCCGAGTCGCACTGTCGGTGGCCGGTGATACCTGTAGGCGTGAAAGGACGCAGACCTGCGTCCGGATGTCATAACGGAGGACTTGGGTGTATTCGCGCAATTCGGTCAACTGGCTCGATGGGACGGACTTCGGCTACTACGCACTGTGTCCCGCGAGCTATCTCGAGGATTGGGACGGCACCGAGGCGAACGAGGTGTCCCAGGCCTACATCAGCAAGATCGCACTCCCTGATCACGGGGAGGTCCTCACCATCGGCGGCCAAGCTCTGCCCGTGACCTACCTGCCGCAGAGCATGACCTTCGTTCAGAACGTCGGCTCCGACGAGGGGGTCGACGTCCCCAAGGAGGTGGAGCGGGCCATGGACGCACAGGGATGGCAGGACGCCGTTGAGATCGCCTTGGACGGTCGCTACTTCCTCATCGATTCCGTTGTGCCCGGTGCGGACACAGAAGAGGAGTACATGATCCAGGTCGACATCCCCCACGGCCGCTACCAGGTTCAGTCACTCTTCATCGACCTCCCGCTGGGCGAGTTCTACCTCCATCGGCTGAGGCCCAGCGATTCACCGCCCCTTGGCCACGGAACCCGCTAGCTGCTGTGACCGCATGGGTTCGCCGGGTTGGTCAGGGCAGCGTTCACCGCCACGCTCACCGCCCGCGGGAGGCCGGCCCCCTGGACCGGCCGCGGCGACGTCGCCGTACGGATCGGCGACCGCGGCCTGGAACACGGCCGCCCGCTTCCCGAGCAGCAGCCCGACGCCGACCCCGTCGCCCTGGTCCTCATCACCCCGACACCGAGACCGCCCTCACCGGCACGCTCCACTGCGCGAGGGCCCGCACCCACAGCGCTTGGACGACGTCGTACCGCCTCCTCACCCACACTCTCGCCGACAGCGACCTCCCACCCGACATCGACCTGCGCTCCTGAGCACACGAAGCGGCCCCCGCCATCCGGACCTTGATCCGAGCGGCGGGGGCCGCTTTTGCGGTCCTGGAGCGGTCAGCTCTCGGGGAGTTTTACGGCCGTAAAACTCGCTGCGCTGCTGCCCCGTCTCGACGGAGTCTGACCAGTCTCACCGAGGTTTGATCGCCGCGCGGTGGCTGTTCCGAGGATCAATGAAGTTGGGCGAAGGGGAGTCACCCCCTACCGGCCTCGGGGCCGACGCCGACGTCCCCTGCTCGCACAGCGGCCGCCGCCTCCAGCAGGAGCCAGCCGTCGACCTCCACCGCCCGCCGCTCCGCCGACTGCCACCCACGAGCCAGCGCCACGTCGAGCAAGGCCCGCACGGCGCCCGGCTCGTGCAGATTCAGGTCTGCACCCTGAGTGAAGCCCACGTCCCCGGAGCCGAAGGGAGCCCCGCCCGGGACGTACCGGCCGGGCCCGTCGGCAAAGATAATGCGCAGCGGGCCGCCGGTGCCGGCCGGCTGCGGGGACAGGGTGAGGATCTGACGGCAGTCCACGGACCGGCCATCGTCGTCCCTTCGATGGCTGTGGCGCATCGTCCACATGTACACCCGCTCGTGGGCGACCAGTCGGCGAGGCTTCTTTGAATGGCGAGGCATGCAGCCGAGGCTACGCGGCCTGATCCGCTGCCCTCCTTTCATCAGCGCAGGCGTGAAAGTCGCAACAGGGCCTCGTTGCGGACGTCGGGGTCTGCATCTGACGTCAGTGTTCGGAGTTGCGTGATCAGCTCGACGCCGTCCTCTTCGGTCGTCCAGCGTGGGTCACAGTCAAGTTCCGCCTCGAGCTGATCGGCCGTTCCCTCGTCAGACGCGACTGCACGCGCCCGGAGCACGGCACGTAGGCCGGCCAGATCCCTCCGAGCCAGCAGGGCCGTCGCGATATCGGAGGTCACTCCGGCGGGACATCTCGATCAAGCTTCGTTGAGACAACACCCCAGCAGTCGATCTTGGGTAAGAACGGTCCACCTTCGCTGAGACAGGACATCAGGGTCTGATGAGACAGGACACAGCGGGGACTGCTCGATGCGGCAGCCGGCTCGCCTGACTCACTCGGTTTTACGGCCGTAAAACCACGGCGCTCCGCACGCCTCGCCTGGTCCCTTTCCGATCATCTGCGAGGATGCTTCCCGTCCATCCGAAGTACCGGGTTCCCGGGAAGTAGTCGGAGAGCAGTACATGCCCTACATCACCGTGCTCTTAAACCGTAAGGGCGGGGTCGGCAAGTCACTCTTGTCGGTCAACCTCGCTGCGGTCTACGCAGAAATCCTCGGCTGCGATGGCGTCGGCGCCGAGACCGCAGGGGACGGCCCGTCCGTGGCGGTCGTCTCAATAGACCCCCAAGGCACCAGCATCGAACATGCCGAGAAGGTGAGGAAGGCCGGCAGGCCGGTCCCCTTCCGCGTGGTCGACGCAAGCCAGAGCCTCGACAAGCTGCGTCGTCTGCGCAGCGCCAAGGCCGACATCGTCATCGTCGACACCCCGGGCTTCATGCCGCTGAAGGCAGAAGACGACGAAGACGAGTCCATCGATCCTCTGGGTGACGGAACTACTGGAGACGCGCTCCGGGCGGTCCTCGATGTTGCCGACGACGTCATCGTCCCCCTTGAAGCAGAGGGGTCGGCCTTCACCCCGACCAGGGTCACCGTTGAGCGGGTCCTTGTTCCCCGCCAGATCCCCTACGGGGTCGTCGTCAACAACTGGGATCCCCGCGACGGCACTGCGGACCGCGACCGCACCATCAGCCTCGTCCAGCGAAGAGGCTGGGAGCTCTACAACGCCACCGTCCGTCACTACAAGCCGCACACCCGCGGCATCACCAACGGGCGATTTTGCACCCAGTACGAGTCCAACCACATCGCCACCAAGGCCAAGCAGGACTTCGTGTCTCTCGCCTTGGAGCACCAGCTCCGCCGCCAGAAGTACGCAGGGGGCCGATAGATGGCCAAGCACGATGAGTTCGACGACTTCTTCGGCGATGACGATAAGACGCCAGCCGTCGACACCCGAGCCGACGGCCGCCTGCTCCGCGTCCCGCTCGGCCGGCTCTGCGCCAACCTGGTCAATCCCCGTACCGAGTTCGGCACCGAAGACGAGCTGGTCGACCTCGGGAACAGCCTGCGACGCCGCCAGATTCAGGCATGCCCTGCCGTGAGCCGCAGCGCGTACCTGAAACTGTGGCCCGACCATGCGCAGCAGGTCGGTGACGTCGACTACGTCCTCGTCGCCGGGGAGCGCCGATACCGCGGCGCCACAGCTGTCGGCAACCCCACCCTGAACTGTGTTGTCGACGACGGCTTGGCCAAGGACCGCAAGACGTTCATGGAGGCCGTGGTCTCCGAGAACGTCGACCGGCAGAACCTCAACCCCATCGAAGAGGCATACGCCGTCCGATCCCTCGTTGCCGAGTTCGGCTCCAACCGCGCCGTGGCCCAGCATTTCGAGCGGGTCGACGGGTGGGTCACCCAGCGCATCCTGCTCACCCACCTGGCCCCTGAGGTTCAGAACCTGGTGCGGAAGAAGGCCATGCCGCTCGACGCCGCGCGATCGCTGGGGAAGCTGGCCCGGGACAACGAATGGGGCGGCACGGAACAGTTGGCATGGTGGCAAGACGAGCAAAGGCAGCGGACGGCAGCGTCTGCTGAGCGGTCGGCCGCCAAGAAGGCCGCCAAAAGGGCCGCTGAGGTGCCTGTCGTTCCCGAGCCGCTGCCTGCACAGCCGCCTGCCGGGCCTGAGCGGCAGGGAGCCGATCCGTTTTACGGCCGTAAAACGGCCCCGGCCGACTCGGCATCGGGCGAGCCGGCTGTCACGGAGCAAGAGGAGCCTGCCGACTCAGCGAGGGAGAATGCGCCATCGGTCCCCGGACAGGCCAACCCAGCCGTAGCCACGACTGGGGGAGGGGGCCAGCCGCTCAAGCCGTTCCCCTACGAGGATGGTGTCGAAGCGGCGCAATGCCTGATCCTCAAGATGCCGACCGACGAGTTCAACACGATGCTGGACCTGCTCAACAAGCACAGGGAACGTCAGGCTGTGGCTGCCGGACGGTGAAGCCCTGAGACGGCAAGGCCGGCGGCGCCGAACCGAACCGGGCCGGGGGATGGGTACGGCCCCCGGCCGACGGTGCACGTGGGTGAGGTAGTCGTAGGGGCGCCGTTGTCGGCTGCCGGCCCGAGTATCAGGGCGTGAGTGGGGGTGCGCCAGATGCGGCGTGTCAGTGCGGGCCCGGTCACCACGGTCGCAGAGGACAAGATCGTTCGCTCAGGGGGCGCGCCGAGGTGTTCGGTCACCGCCTGCGCGGCCTGCGCGGGGCCACGCGATTATCGGGGCCCTGGCCCCCTCGCCCTGGCTCTTCCCCGGCGGCCGGCCCGGACGGCCGATCAGCAGCACACAGCCGACACAGCGCCTGAACCAGCTCGGGATCCGACCCAACCAGGCCCGCAGCACCGCTCTCTCCCAGCTCACCACCGAGATCCCGCCGCGATCCACGCCCGCACCCTGGGCATCCACACCCACGTCGCCTTCGCCTGGCAACGTCTCTCCACAGGCGACTGGGCCACCTACGCTGCCGCAGTCAGCCGCCGCACCTCACCGCAACATCCGACCCATCCACCAGGAGCACCGACATGAGACTCGACAACCACCGCGTCGTCATCACCGCCGCCGGCCGCGATTTCGGCCGCACCCTGGCCATCCGGCTCGCGGACCTCGGCGCCGAGATATTTCTCTCCGCCCGCCGCCTCGCCGCCGCTGAGCGCGTCCGCGATGAGATCCGCGACCGAGGACACGAGCAGGTCCACGCCTTCGCCTGCGACCTGACAGACCCCGCCGCGATCCGCGACTTCGCTGCCGGCGTCGCCCGGCACACCGACCGCATCGACGTGCTGATCAACAACGGCTCCAGCTACCTCGAAGGCCCAGACCTCCAATCCGCCTCCGACGCCGACGTCGTCGACACCATCGCATCCGGCGCCACCGGCACCGTTCTGACCGTGAAGAACTTCCTCCCTCTCCTGCTCAACTCGGACAAGCCCGATGTGGTGACCATGATCTCCGCCTGCGGAGCAGCCGGCCATCACCGCTCGGACGCACACGACGCCTTCTACGCGGCCAAGAGCGCCCAGGCAGGTTTCGCCGAGATCCTCTCCAAGCGCCTGCGCCCCCAGGGGGTCCGCGTGATCTCCCTCTACCCGCCCGACTTCGACAACCCCGACCCGCTCTCCGAGGAGTGGGAGAACACACCGCGCGAGGCCAAGGACGCCCTCACCGCGCAGTCACTCGTGGACTGCATCCTCTTCGCAGTCGCCCAGCCCCGCGACTGCTTCATCAAGGCGTTCCACTTCGAACAGGTCTGACCGATCCCGGGCACATCCACGCACTGCTGCTGTCACCGGGTCCGGGGCCGGCACGGGGTCCCGGACCACAGGCATTCGGACGTTCCGGGCGCCGTCGACGACGCAGCCCGTGTGTCCGCTGACCGATGACCCCACCTGGGTGCTGGAACTGTGCCAGGACATCGCCCGGGACAAGCCGCCGGCGTCGTTGGAGCCGGTCGCGGAGATCCGATGGGGGAGCGGCGGCCGCCACCGGCCCTGGTGAAGGACGGGCTGATCGTCGCGGTGTTCCAGTACCGCGAGGCGAGATCGGGCCAGCCCCTGCTCCACGACCACGCTGTTGTGTCGATACGGGCGCGGCGGCCGGACGGCAAGTGGGGCAACCTGGAGGTTCGGCCCACACACGTTCCATGGGACCACGGCCCGCACCCCAGGTCAGGTAGGCGAGGGTACGGGCCTTTCCGCGTAGGCGGTCGTGACGTGCACGCCAGTGGTGACCTGCCCGTCAGGTGATGACGCTCTGGCACCGTTCGGCAGCCTGCGCCATCGCGTGCCGCACGACCGCGATAAGGAGCTCCTTGACGGACACCCTCCGCCGCGCGTCACACAGGACGACCGGCACAGCGGGGTCGAGGTCCAGGGCCTGGCGAACCGCGTCGGCGGGGTAATGGACAGCGCCGGCGAAGCAGTTGACGCCGACCACGAACGGGATGGATCGCCGCTCGAAGTAGTCGACAGCGGCGAAGCAGTCCTCCAGGCGGCGGGTGTCGGCGAGCACGATGGCACCCAGGGCACCGGCGGCAAGCTCATGGAGGTCGCGGAGGCCCGCAGCGACCACATTGAAGGTGATGCCACGCGGGTGGCCCCACCTGATCGACGGCTGCCTCACCGCCACAGGCCTGACCCTCACACCACCGACCCCACCCTGAAAACCTCATTGGCCTACTCGGCCGTCGATCCTCTCGCGCAGCAGGTCCGCGTGGCCGCAGTGCCGCGCGTACTCGGCGATCTGCGCCACCAGGATCTCGCGCAGCGGCGCCTCCCCGGTCCGTGTGCCGAGGTCGGCGAAGCCGGCGATGAAACGGTCGGTCACCTCGCTCTCGGCCCGCCACTGCCGCCAGGCGTCCGCCACGACCGCCGGGTCGGCGATCGCGCCGTTCCAGTCGCCGTCACGGTCTTCGGCGGTGCGGTAGATCCTGGGCGAGTCCTCGCCGGCCATCCGGCGGAAGTGCCGCTCGTCCTCGGCCATGTGCCGCACCAGCCCGAGCAGGGACATCGTGGACGGCGGCACGGAGCGCCGGGCCATCTGCTCGGCGTCCAGGCCCGCACACTTCATCTCGACGGTCAGGCGGAAGTAGCGCAGACTCTCCAGCAGCGTGCCGCGTTCGTCGACCGTCTCGGCCTCGGTCTCGCGCGGGTCGTCGTCCGGGTCGACCCACATGTCGGGGTAGATGGTGGAGGGGGTCCACCGAGTCGCCGGTGCCTCGTTGTTGCGCTCGCCTGAGTCCATAATCGCATCGTGGTGCGCATCGACTCCCGCCGCCACTGATTATCGCATCCGGGTCGGCCTGCAGCCGACCGACCGCGTCCCGCTTCCGTGGCGTCCAGTCCGCCAAGTCACTGCTGCTCCAGCCCCCTTGACCAGGTCCGCCACCCGACGCGTTGCCCCTTGACCGCACCCGCTGGGACAGCCGATCAGACCGTGGTCAAGGGGGTCTGTGATAGAGGCGCTCGCCTCCCTGCGGTGCGCACCTGATGCGCGCGGTGCGCACCATCGCCGTCTCCGGTGCGCACTGCACGGCGGTCAGGCGCACCAGGTGTGCATCGGCCGGTGTGGGGTGCGCGTCGAGGGCCGGGCCCACTCCGACCGCCTCCAGCTGGCGCAGGACATCGGCGACGTCCTCGTGGTCCTCGGTGAGGAACTGCAGGGCGAACTCGACGATGACCGCGAGGGCGATGCCCTCCGCCGCATCCGGCCCGGTCTGCGCCCATGTCTGCAGGACGTACGGGCCGCCGCGCTGTTCGCGACGACCTCAACGAGAGCCTGCGGCCTTGACACTGTGGACGGAGTCCGCCGTCGGACGGGGGTGAAATCTCGCCCCGCTCCGTTGACCTCTCGCAGTGAAGACTGAGGATTCTCAGCGAAGGCTGGTGACCGGGGTGTCCTGTCCGAGGCCCCGACGGATCGCGATCTCCACGGGTGAGTACGCGCCGTCGGCCCGCTCCAGTTCGTACGGCGCGGCCGGCATCAGCGGCGGCTGGGCCATGAAGCGCGGTCGCACCCCATGGTGCGGCTGCGCCGCGTGCACCAGGAACGGATGGCACAGGAAGACGTCGCCCGGGGACCCGGTGGCGAGGGCGAGCGGCCGGTGGTCGGACGCCGCCACCAGATCGGACGCAAGAGCCAGCCCGCTCGCCCCGTCCTCCCCGTACTTCTCCAGCACCTTCGGCACGTCGAGGTGTGAGCCGACCCGGATCCGGGTCGGGGCGTCCTCCTCACCGACCTCGCTGAACAGGAGCAGCATCAGCAACGCCCGGCCCCGGGAGCGCAGGTTTGTGAAGTACCAGCGCTCGCCCTCCGGCAGATAGCTCCCCTCGATGTGCCAGCCTGCATCGTCCGGCTCCTCCTCGTGCGGGAAGCGCAGCGGGAACGAGCCCAGCGAGTAGCGCGGCTCCCAGCGACCCGCGCCGACGAGCAGGTCGTACGCGTGATGCAGGGAAGGGGAGTTGGGTGCGGCGGCGAACGGCCCCTGCGCCATGCCGGCCACCCAGTGCACGGGCTGCGTCCACGTCGCAGGATCGTCCGGGTCGCAGCCCGTCTCTCGCCACAGCAGCCGCGCGCAGTCCGCGGCCACGCGCGGCGCGACGGCGCCCTCCAACTTCACGAAGCCGTCGCGGAGGAAGCGGGATACCAAGGTCGTGTCATCCATGCCCCCATCGTGCGGCGGCACCGGTCCCGATCACCCGACATTCTCCGCACCGCCTTTGTCGGGTGTTCACCGAGCATCACGGCTTGGCAAAGCCCGAAGCCCGGCGTCACACAGGCGCCTTCGCAGACACCTGTGGCAGGTGAACGGCGGGACAGGCCCGCCTCAGCCTTCAGGAGCGCCCGTGGCGAGTACCGCCGATGATCCCGGGCAGACCCCTGTCCGCGCCCGGACAGCCACCTCCACAGACCCCTCCGTGCCCCCCTCCGCGCCGACTTCTCGGCACCGTGCCGTCTCCGCAGGTCAGACCGTGCGGTCAAGGGGGCGGGCGAGGTCCGATAACCCTTCTGCCGTCCGACCCGAGTACCGGTGCGGGTCGACAGGGCCTCGGAGGCGGGAGGTGCAGCAGGCGCTGGGGATCCGGGCCCGGGGCCACAGCACCACCTGGCACGAGAGGGGCACCACCATGAGCACCGCGACGACCGAGCTGCACCGGTTCCTCACCATCACCGGCCAGCGCCTGAAGAGCGGCCAGCCATGCCCGAGATGTTGTCCCCGGCCGTGGACGCCGCCTGGCACGACATCCTCGGCACCCCCGCGTACGCGGCCCTGTGCCAGGAGACCGCCGGCCAGCCGATCCGCCACGTCGCGAACAACGGCCACGGCCCGATCGCTTGGGCCGCCGACTACGAAGCCGCCTACGGTCCGCTCCCGGAGATCTGGTTCACCAACGCCGACGGCACCGCGGACGACCAAGCCCTCGCCCGCTACCGCTCCACCGGCACCCTGGTCGCCGAGTGGGACTGCGGCCCCGCCGGCGGCGACGGCGACGACCTCACGCCCGAGCAGCCGGATACCGGCCGCCGGTGACCACCGGACACACCAGCGCAGCGCCCCGGCCCTCGCCTGCGTCCCTGACCCCGACGGGCGCCTGCCGTACCGGGGCGCTCTCACCCACACGACCGCCCCCGAGATCGCCACCGCCATCCTCTCCACCCCCACCGACAGCCACATCCAGGCGCAGCCGGCCTCCGATGTCTGGAGCCTGGGCGCATCCCTCCTCTGGTGCTGGACCGGCCACCGCCCCGTCCCCTACGACGACAACGCCGACCGGCCGGACAAGCTCGCCGCCATCGCCAAGGGCACCACCACGGCGCTCCGCGACGTACGGCCCTGGCCGTTCCCCGACTTCGAGAACACCATCACCGCGTGCCTGGCCCCCGACCCCGCCGACCGCCCCACCGCGAAGGAGCTGACCACCGCATGGTGACCCTGCGCGCCCTGGCCCTCGAGGACGCCGAAGCCCTCACCCGCATCTACAGCGGCGCCTCCGTCCGGTACACCACCGGCCAGGCCCTCACCCACGACCAGGCCCAGGAGAAGGTACGCGCGGCCCTCGCCCGAGCCGCCGAAACCCCGCGCGCACAGTGGAGCTGGGCCATCCTCGTCCACGGCGAGATGATCGGCCTGATCGCCCTGCGGCGACGCTCCCCGACCATGGGCACCCTCAGCTACATCCTCCGCGACGACACCTGGGGCAACGGCTACGCCACCGAAGCCGTCAAGCACGTCGTCGCCCACGCCTTCACCACTGCCGGCCTCGAACGCCTGGAAGCCATGCACCACCCCGCCCACCCCGCCCACCCCGCCTCCGGCCGCGTCCTTGCCAAGGCCGGCTTCACTCGCACCGGCACCTACGAGCAGCCGGCCGCGGACGGATCGGCCGTGCCGTACACGGTGTACGTGTTGCCGGCCGCTGCCCTCCATCGGGGAGCGGGTAGCAGCTGACCGCGGCTCGGAGAGCACGGCGGGCCGCGAAGGGGTACTCGTGCCGCATGAGCCGTGAGCGGGTGCGGTGGCCGGCCGTGGTGGACCAGGCCCGGGAGATCGTGGAGGGGTACGAGGGCGGTGTCACCTCCTGGCTTGCCGAGTACGGCATTCCGGTGCTGGTGGTCCGAGGCTTCGCTCGCAGTCCCGACGTTCCGCGAGGCGCCGTCAGGCGACGGCTCCGCAGGGGGCGAGGCTGAGGGGCGAGGCTGGGGGGCGAGCGCGCGGGTCCGGTGCGTCGAATAATGCGTTGACACCCCCGGAAGGCGTCCTGTTAGCCTTCCAGGGTCGTTCTGTTTCGTTCTGGGCCTGTGTGCCCTGGAAAAGGGTGTTTGATGTCCCGGCCCGCGCCGAGTGCGCCTCGCCGTACCGCGTAACCGTCCGCTGTTTCCCGCTGCCCGCTTCTCCGGGCGGCTGCCGGACGTGTTCTCCGGTGCTCTGACCTGCCTGTCCGCCGTTCCATGGCGTTTTCGGGCCCTCTGACGAGGCCACTCGGCCTGCTCTTGCTGTCATGACCGACTTCCAGCAAGGAGCACCCGGGTGTCCAGCAACACCAGCAACACCAGCAACACCACCAACACTTTCAGCCTCGGCACCTTCGCCTGCGCCTGGTGCGGGCTGACCGTGTCCGCGTACGCCGCCGACGGCGCGCCGCGCAACCACTGCCCGTCCTGCCTGCACTCCCGGCACGTCCTCGACCACGTCGAGGGCGGTCCGAGCGACTGCGAGGGCCGGATGTCCCCGATCGCCATCGCCGTGCTCCGCACTGGTGACTGGATGGTGATCCACCGCTGCGTGCGCTGCGACGAGCTCACCTCGAACCCGGTCCGCGCCGACGACAACCAGCTCATCCTGATGCGCATGGCGGTCCGCCCACTGGCCCAACCGCCCTTCCCGCTCGAAGCGTTCGGAACCCTCTGACCGCCCGACAGGGAAGGAGTACCGCCATGTCACGCAACAACCACAGCGGTCGCGGGCGACGGCGCCGTCCGCAGCGGCACAAGGACGTCCTGCACACCCAAGGCGGCCACCGGGCAGGCGCCTTCCGGTGCACCTCCTGCCGGCTCGACGTGTCCCTGGACGCCCCCGGCACCGCACACCGCAACCACTGCCCCAACTGCCTGGCCAGCCTGCACGTCGACCGGAAGATCCCCGGCGACCGCGACGCGGACTGCCGCGGCCGGATGGAGGCGCTGGGCATGTCCGTCCGCACCGACGGCGAGTGGATGATCATCCACCAGTGCGCCTCCTGCGGCGAACTCAGCGCCAACCGCATCGCCGGCGATGACAACCCGCTCGCCTTGGTCCGCCTCGCCCTCAGACCCCTCGCCGACCCCAAGTACGCCGGCCGTGCCCTGCTCACCCTGTGACCCGCCCGCGGCGGCCGTGGGCGGGCCGCACGCGCGGCCAGCACCTGCAGCCGCGCCCCGTCCACGGCGCCAACCGACCACGACCAAGACTTCCATCTCCACGGAAAAGGAACACCCCAGCAGTGAAGATCAGGACCGAGACCCGCACGACACCGAGCGCGTACGCGAGGTGATCACCGCGGCCCCTTCGGCTCCCCCGAGGACGCCGACCTCGTCGACGCCCTGCGCGCCGACGCGTGCCGGATCCCCGAACTACCCGCGGTTCGGCTTCGAACGCGCCGACGCCCACGGGGTCACCTGCACTCTCAGCGCCGGCCCCGGCGAGGCCAACATGGTCCTCTCCCTCGACGGCAGCCCGATCCCGTCCGGTGACATGACCTTCGTCCCGGCACGGTGTCGTCCATCGTCAGGGAGACTCGACCAGCGTGACGGCCCGGCCGCGGAGCAGCTTCTTGTCCGGCTTGCCCGCGTCGGTCAGGGGCAGCGCGTCGACGAAGGTGATGCTCGCGGGCTCGTACATGGCGCCCTTCCTGTCCCGCACCATGGCGCGCAGCTCCTTTTCGCCGACGTCGCCGCCCGGCGTGCGGACGACGACGGCGTGGACCCGCTCCATGAGGCTGGCGTCGGGGACCCCGAGCACTGCGCTCTGCCGGACCTGCGGGTGGGAGTTCAGCACGTCTTCCAGTTCCACCGTGTACACGTGGCCTCCCATCACCACGATCATGTCTTTGAGCCGGTCCACGATCGTGACGTAGCCGTCCGAGTCGACGAACCCGATGTCACCGGTGTGGAGCCAGCCGTCCCGCAATACCTCCGCGGTGAGCTCGGGCTGCTTCCAGTAGCCCTTCATCACGTGTGGGGAACGGACGCATATCTCGCCGTGCTCGCCGGCGGGCAGGTGCCGTCCTTCCGGGTCGAGGACGGCGACCTCGACGCCTTCCATGATCTTCCCGGCGGTGCGCAGTAGCCACGGGCGTTGCGGATCGTGGTCCTCGGGGGAGAGCCTGCTGATCGCGCCCGCTTCGTTCTGGCCGTAGAACTGGTTGAGTACGGGGCCGAAGCGCCGGACCGCCGCCGCGAGGCGGGTCGGGGAGGATGCGCAGCCCCCGTAGGTGAGCATGCGCAGGCTGGAGGTGTCGGTGCGGTCGACCGCGGGGTGGTCCATCAACTGGTAGAGGAGCGGCGGCAGCAGGAACATGTGGGAGATGCGCTCGCGCTCTATGGCAGCGAGCACGGCACCGGCTTCGAACTCGTCAAGCAGGACGACGGTGCCGCCGCGGTGCAGCGTGGTGTCCGCCATGTGGCCTGCAGCATGCGCGAGGGTGGTGCACACGAGGGCCCTGACGTGACCCTCCTCGGACCAATCCGGTCCGATCGACGCCCGCTGCTTGAAGGTCGTACAGATTGCCTTGGGATGACCGGTGGTGCCACCGGTGTGACGGATGGTGCAGATGTCCTGCGGATGCGCCGCGCCCGGTAAGACCTCGGTGGATTGCTCGGCGGCGAGGTTCACCAGGTCCAGACCCACACCGGTGCCTCCGCCGAGGACCAGCACCCGTTCCAGCGGCACCCGCTGGGCCAGGTCGGCGGCGCGATCGCGGTAGGCGGGGTCGACAATCAGCGCCCGGGTTTCGACGTCCCGGAGGATGTCGGCGTGCACGTCGGCCGAAAGACCGGGGTAGAGGTGGTTCACGGCGCAGCCGAGCAGTCCGGCGGCGTGGCGGGCCGCGATCGTCTCGGGAAGGTTGCCGGAGAGGAGGGTGACCGTCTGACCGCGCCTCACCCCCTGGGACCGCAGCGCGCGTGCCATGCCGTAAACGAGACCGCGTAGTTCACCCGCGCTCACACGCCGGCCCCGGTGTACCAGGGCCTCACGGCCGGGTTCCTCTTCCAGGGCGTCAAGAATCTCTTCCACGTGGCTGTGGAAGTGTTCGGTGGTGTCGTCCACACACATCTCCGTTGGTTGACTTGAGCAACTAATGGAAGCCTAACGGTCGGTGATCCACCAGCCCAAATCGGACGCCGACATCCAGCCAGTACTCCCCGCACTCGTCCACGCGCCCGTCCGCGCCCTCCGTCGTGCCCGCGCATCGCGTTCGTCTTCGCCCCGGCCCCGCGCCGCGCGGCCCCGGAAACGAGGGAGGCAGCCTTCCACGAGCGGGCCCGCGGCGTCGGGGGCGTGAACCACCGGCTCGCCGTGGCGACCACGACCCTGCCCCTGCTGACCCGCGACGGGGCCGATCGGCCGGTGTGGCGGGTCGTCGGCCGCGGCGAGGACCGCCTGCCCCTGGCAGCACTGCCGAAGGCACGGTGAGCGCGACGGGGTGACAAGCCATCCGGCAGGGGCTTGCCCGCCCGCTGCGGGAGCCGGCCCAACAGGCTGGGCAAGCCCAAAGGGAGCCTGGGCAAGCCGCCTTGAACAGCGGCTTGCCCACCCAGGCCGGAGCGCCTCCTCAACGAGGCCGCGTTGACCGACGGCCGGTGACCGGTTCGGCCGGGAGTTGCACGGGCCGGTCACGGCGCTGACGCGCTGTTTGACCGATCACGGGAGGCGGATCGGTCACGCTCGGTCCGCCGACCGGGCATCGGTCACGGGCCTGGCTGGGCAAGCCTCTCCGCACGAGGGGCTTGCCCGGCGGTGAGCAGCAGGTACGGCGCTCCAGGGCATCGCAGCACCGGCTCAGCGCCCTCGCCTGGTTGGTTGGTCAGCCGGTCTTCCCGCCCGTGCACGCCGCACCCGGCTCGGGGGTCTGCTCGCCCTGTACGTACTTCTCGAGGAACTGCTCCACCCGCGGGTCCGACGCGTTCTCCACGTTCAGCTGGTGCCCCCAGGCGGTGAGCGTAACCGGCGAGGGCTGGCCGGGATACGGACTCATCAGGGTGTAGGGGGACTTGGACACCTTCGCTGCCAAGGCCTTGACGTCGGTGCTGGTGGCCTTGTCGTTGTACGTGACCCATACGGCGCCGTGCTCCATGGAGTGCACGGCGTTCTCCTGCCGTATCGGCCGGGTGTAGACGTCACCGTTGCAGTTCTGCCAGACCGGGTCGTGGTCACCGCCGGCGGGCGGGGTCATCGGATAGCCGACGGTCCCTGTGACGTGGTTCCGGCTCAACTCCGACCAGGTCCGCTCCCCCGCGATGGGAGCGGCCTTGGCCCGCTCCTTCCCTCCGCCGAAGAGGTACCAGCCGCCCACGGCGAGTCCGGCGAGGATCACGACAGCGACGAGCGCGGTGAAGAGCATGCTGCGGCGGTCACGGGCCTGGGCGGCCCGGCGCGTCTCCTCGGCCCGGGCTCGCCGCCCCGCCGCTCCCTGGTCTTTCCGGTCGGAAGATCCCATGGGACGTCCTTGTCCCCGCCGCGCCCGCAGGACTCGGCGGTGCCGGTCGAGACCGCGCGGCACCGGAACCGCGCGCCCCGCCCCTTTCCATGGTGCGCCCGCGATCCTCGCGCAGGGCGGTGACGAGGCGCGGGAGAAGGTGGGGGAGGCGTCCCAGGCCATCGCCCGCATGGTCCGCTCCTGACGGCGCGCCCGTCGGCGACTCGTACGATGACCTCATGACCGCCGCCCAGCGCTCGAGGAGCCGCCGCCCTGCCGGGCGGGGGTTCGTCCTGCTGGTGCTGGCGGTGCTGGCCGGCGTGCTGGCGATGCACGGCCTGGGCCCGACGCCGGCCTTCGCGGCGCAGGGTCGGGCGCACCACGCGGCGCCGGTGTCCCACGGCGAGAGCGCACATGCCGCCGATGCGGCCTGCTCCCACTCGGCCGGCGGGTCGGGACACCTCGATCACGCGGATGGGACCTGCGCGGCGGCCGGTGTCGGCTCCGCGTACGCGCCGCCGCCGCTGGCCGCGGCTCTGAACGAGGCTCTGCCGCCGGCCGGGCCGCCCGGCCTGGCCGGGGCCGGGGCGCAGGGCGGGCGGGCTCCGCCCGATCCGGCCGAACTGCAGCTCCTGCGGATATAGGACCGCCCGCGCGGCCCCTGCCCTGGCCGAGCGCCGAGCGCCGGGCGCCTGGTGCCGTGCTCCGGGTCCTTCATCCGTTCTTCGCGCATGCCCCGACCGGGGCATCCGCTGCAAGGAGTTGCACCACCATGAGCACCAGCAAGCGTTCCCTCATCCGCGGTACCGCCGCCGTCCTGGCCGCGGGGGCCGCCGCGGTCGTCCTGGCCGCCTGCGGAGGCAACGACGGCGGCTCGGCCGGACACAACGGCCACACCACCACCTCGCCGTCCGCGTCGGCTCCGGCCGCCCAGGGGCAGCACAACGCCGCCGACGTGGCGTTCGCCAAGGGGATGATTCCCCACCACCGCCAGGCCATCGAGATGGCCGACCTCGCCCCCTCCCGGGCCGAGTCGGCGGAGGTGAAGAAGCTCGCCGAAGACATCAAGAAGGCCCAGGACCCCGAGATCAAGACCCTGTCGGGGTGGCTGACGTCCTGGGGTGAGCAGGTGCCCGCCCCCGGCGCCACGGACCACGCCGCTCACGGCATGGCCGGGATGATGAGCCCGCAGGAGATGGAGAAGCTGAAGAACGCCTCGGGCAAGGCGTTCGACACCGCCTTCATGGAGCTGATGATCAAGCACCACGAAGGAGCGGTGGAGATGGCGAAGACCGAGCAGGCCCAGGGTGGCTTCCAGCCCGCCAAGGACATGGCCGGCGCCATCGTCACCTCCCAGTCCGCCGAGATCGAGCAGATGAACGAGCTCCTCGGCAGGAACTGACCCGCCCCGCGCCAGGTCCAGGGGTCGGACGCCCGCCCGGCGCCCGCCTCCTGGGTCCGGCGGCCCGTGCGCTGTACGGCGTCAGCCGGCGGCGGCCATCGGTGCGCCGAGGTTCTGCTCGCGGCGTTTGCGCAGGCCGTAGCGGGTCATCCCGCGGGGCTTGAACACCGACAGGCAGGCGGTGGTCAGCAGTACCACGATCGCGGCAGCCGCGTCGGCGACCAACTGGATCCGCATGCCGGACAGCTCTCCTTCGGCGAGCGCGGCGCGGGCGGCCGCATCCGCCAGGTGCCCGACCGGCTGCATGTGCACCAGCAGCAGCACCGTGGCCGCGACGGTCAGCAGCAGCTTGGCGATGACCCAGTAGTGGCGCAGCAGCCCCCACACCGTGCCCAGCGACTGCACCACACCCGTCACCAGCGCGGCCACGCTCAGCGGCACGATCACGAACCAGCCCACCACATCCATCGCCACATACGCCCCGCGCACCGTCTGCGGCTCGGCGCTGGTCAGCCCCGCCAGGGCGAGGGCGAGGAAGGCGGCCACCGACCCGAGCCAGCCCAGAGAAGCGGCCACGTGCGCGGTCAGCAGTGTCTTGCGCACAGCGGGCGGGAACGGCTTCACGACCCGTGCCCCACCATGCCGCCGCCGGCCAGGTGCACGATCACGAACACCACCACCAGCGCTACGGCCACCGCCGCGGAGACCTTCACCCAGCGCGGCGTGTGGTGCTCCTCCTCCGGCTGCCCGCTGTCAGGGGTCTGTGAACCAGACATGATCACCTCCGCTTTATCGAGACACTCTGTCTTGCCTGTGCTCGGAGTGTAACTCCCGTGGACGTCCGTATCCTGTGTGGGTGCCGAAGCTGTGGAACCAGACCATCGATGCCCACCGCCACGCCGTACGCGAAGCGATCCTGGATGCTGCCGCCGAGCTGGTCGAGGCCGGCGGGCTGCGGGCGGTGAGCATGTCCCAGCTCGCCGAGCGCGCCGGGATCGGCCGCGCGACGCTCTACAAGTACTTCCCCGACGCCGAGGCCGTCCTGTCGGCCTGGCACGAACGCCAGGTCGCAAGCCACCTCCACCAGCTGGCCGAGGTCTGCGGCCGGCCGGGCACCACTCGTGAACGCCTCACCGCAGTTCTCGAGGCGTATGCGGCAATGGCCGGCCGGCGCCACGGCGGCGAACTGGCCGCCCTCCTCCACCAGGGCGACCACGTCACCCACGCCGAACGACGCCTGACGGGCATGGTGGAAGCCCTGATCGCAGACGGCGTCGCGGCGGGCAACCTGCGCTCCGACGTTCCCCCTGCTGAACTCGCCCAGTACTGCCTCCATGCCCTGACGGCTGCCGCCGGCCTGCCGTCCAAGGAGGCCGTCCAGCGCCTGGTCGAGGTCACCATCGACGGCCTGCGCCCACCCGCCTGACCCGCAAGCCGGCCCGTCTTCCCCGGCGCACAAGGGTCCGTTCCCCCTGCCGGAACGGTGCCGCTATGCTGCCCGGCATGGTTGCGGCCCGGCCGATACGCGGTGCGCTGCGGTCCCGTTCTCGTGCAGCGGGTCCGTGGCGGAGCTGGATATGGGCCGTCCTCCTCCTCGCCCTGGCCTACACCCACGGCGTCAGTGCCGAGAGCGCCGCAGGCCACGCGCACCCCGCAACGGCGCCCGGCACAGCGGTGACTCAGGACCGCCATCAGGCCGGGCACAGCCACGACGCAGCGGGCCCGCGGTCCGGCCAATGGGACACCGGTCACCACGACCAGGACATTGGCCACCACGACGTGCCCGAATCCGACCACGCCGCTCACCAGTGCGTGTCAGGCCACCCGAAGACGACCCCCGCGCTGCACGGCCCGTCCGTAGGTGCTCCCCTCGGGCCCCCGCTCCGGAATCTCCTCGCCGCCGGCCCCGTCCGGGCCCTTCGGGCGTCCGTCCCCTTGCCGGATTCAGCGGTTCTACGGATCTAGACCGTTCATGCCGCCCAGCCTGCAGACGACCCGCTGGGCACACCTCCCACCACCTCTCCGTCAGTGCGCTGACGGCGGCTCGGCCCTGCCGCACAAATGCCCCTTCCCGCTGCCCGTGGTGACCCGTGCCGCGGAAGCCGGGGGCCACCAGTCCGTCTGGGCCTGCCGCCGCGCTCTCGGCCGCCTGCCACACGTCCCTGACAGACCCAGGTGATCACCCCCTGGGCAGGCAGGCCACTTACCTCACCTGTTGAAAGGCCCGTTTTGTCTTCCTCGTCCGGTCTCGTCACGACCCCGCTGCCGACCCCGTCGGAGCCGACCCGCCGACAGCGCCGCTCGGCAGGCAGGCGCGAGAATGCCTCTCTGCCGTGGCGCTACCTCGGCTATGTCGGCTACTACGTCGGTGCCGGCCTCATCAGCGGCGCGGTGGTGCACCACCCCATGGACCCCACCCGCTACACGATGATCGCCGCGTCCGGCGTGCTGGTCTTCCTGCTCGCCACCGTCCTCAACGACATCATCCTGGCGTCGGAGAAGCCCGTCCTCTCCCGCATGCTGCGCGTGCTCGGCACCTCGACGATGCTCTCCTTCGGCCTCGGCATGCTCAGCGGCGGCATGCAGCACTTCGCCGACCTCCCCGACCGCTGCGCCGTGCTGATTCCCCTGGGGATCGTCCTGTCCTTCATCGCGTTCTTCCTGAAGGAGGCCAAGAGGCCGTGGCGCCGGATCTTCGGCCTCATGGGCCTGGTCGTGCTCGCCGTCACGGCAGTCACCTTCCTGGGTCTGCGGCACATCGCCCCCACCGTGGCCGGCTCCGGAGGCGGCCACAGCCACGGCGACGTCGCGCCGGAGAAGGGAAGCGGGGAAGGCCATGGCGGCGAACACAGCACCGGCACCCCCACCCCTGCCCCCTCGCCCACCGCCTCGTCGAAGGACACCCACCCGAGCAAGGAACCTGGGCACGACGACGGACACCAGCACTGAACCGACGCTCACGCCGAGCACTTCTGCGTCGCAGACGATGGCCGATCCGGTCGGACGGCTGGGGAATGACCGCACGGATCCCGCGCCGGCGGAGGTGGCTCCGGATCGCACGGGACGAGTAAGCCCGATCGGCCAGGACGGCCTCCGGCCGGGTCCTCGGTCTTCCGGGTCCGCTTCGCGGAACACGGATGCCTGCCATGACGGCTTCGAAAGCCGGTGCGTCGCCCGCCTGGCCTGCAGTGACGCGAAGGACCAGAGGCCGTGCACGGCTGTCGAATGGATCACCGCCCCCGACGCACCCGGGCCCGCACAGCGCCGCTGACCGCATCCCCCCGCGTGCCGACGCTCGCCTGCATCACCGCACCTGCGCACCGCCCGCCCTGCCCGAGGACGACCATCGCTGAACTGCAACACGTCACCACGGACGCCAACGCTGCATCCGCCGCGTTCAGCCTTACCCCGGAGCCATTCACAGCCTGCTGTCGCGAGTGACCCCACTGCCTGGGCTTGTGCTCGATTTCAGCGCACACAGAGGAACGGCAGAAGAGAGAAACATCCGCAACTCGCCGATCACATTCAGTGGCTCAGGCTGACTCGCCCGGCCCACACGCAGAAGGGGTGCCACCGATCCGGTGGCGCCCCTTCCGACCTGTCCGGCAGCTCCTGGACAGGCCGACAGGTGGTCCGCGCGGGCCCGATCGGGCAGGATTCCACGCCCGCCCCGGCGCGCCGCGTCATGCAGGTAATCCGGCGAGGTAAGCACAAGACCGTAAGTGATAAATCATCACTTACGGACGAATCATCCACTCTCTCAGGAGACGTAAGATGCGCCGTTTCAGGGCACTGGGGCCCGTCGCGGTCACCGCGCTGGCCGCCGTCCTCGCCTGTTCACCCCTCGCGCAGGCAGCCACCCCGACCCCCGACACGACCTCGGCCGGCGACGACAAGGGCATCGCGCTGGTCGCCATCCAGCGGGAGTTTGCCTTCATTGACGAGGGCACGCCGGGACCGAGCCTCGGCGATGAGGCCGTCGGCTCCGATGAGCTCTTCCGTGACGGCGTATCGGTCGGCAGGGACGGTTTCGTCTGCACGGTGACCAGCCTTGCGCCGAACCTGCGGGAGTGCCGGGCCACCTTCCGCCTGCCCAAGGGTGACATCACCGTCGAGGGGCTCGCCTCGGTGACCACCAGCTTCCCCGCGGAGTTCACTTTCGCCATCACCGGTGGCACCGGCAGCTACCGCAACGCCGGCGGCTTTGTGAACGGGGTCAACGTCGATGGCACGCGGACCGAGCTCACGTTCCACCTCAAGTGATCCGGTTCGCAGACGCGTGAGCAGGAGCGGCAGATGCGGTCGAGGATCTGGTCGGCGGTCCCGGTCCACTCGAACCGGTCACGAGCCGGCTTCCCTCCCACCATCCGAATGACACAGACCACGACGGCCAGCAGCAGCGCGGCATCGGCATCCTCCCGAACGACACCCACGGCGTAGGTCTCGCGCACCCGGAACCACTTGCGCGAGACCAGTGCCAGCAGCTCCCCGGCGTACTCGATCCCGAACTCCCGTTCCAGGATCCGCCCGCTGCGCACCACATCCCATCGAGGCACCCCCCTTGGTATGTGATCAGCCAAGCCTCGGCCAGGCGCGAGCGGCGGCACAAGACCGCCTCACGCCATACCCCGCCGAACATACGCCGGCCTGGCTTCCGTAGCGGCCGATGAACCCGCGGAACGTCCGCTCGGCGACCTTCAAGGTGCTCCACGTGCCGGTCACGGATTAGGAATCGCGAATGATCGCTCCGTAGGGAATCGACAGCGAGGTCGTCCGTCGGGAGGCACCCAGCACACCCACCGCACGGAGGCACCACATGGCCGCGATCTGGGCCTGCATCGACGCAGGCAAGACCCACCACCACTGCGTCGCGATCGACGAGCCCGAACTCCTCGAACTCCTCGCCGACGTCCTGGGCCTGGGCGACGAGGTGACCTGGGGCATCGACCTGGCCGACGGCGGAGCCGCCCTGGCCATCACGATCCTCCTCAACCACGACCAGCCGGTCCACTACATCTCCGGCCGGGCCATCCACCGCGCATCCGAGAGCTACCGCGGTGAAGGCAAGACCGATGCCGAGGACGCCGCCGTCATCGCCGACCAGGTCCGTATCCGCCGCGACCTCAACCCCTTACGCGGCGGCGACGAGACGGTCATCGACCTCAAAATCTCCGCAACCGCAGCGTCCGCGGCGGCGACATGACCGCCTTCGGAACCCCCGACCGCCTCGCCGGCTTCGGCGGCGTCGCACCCGTTCCCCACGATTCGGATGCCCGACGCACGCACTTGCGCGGTAGCGCCCTCCAGCCTTTACGATCTTGCGGTGCAAACCTGGACGGAGCGCCCGCCTAATACGGATGTCGAGGCGACCATTTGTCGCTACGTCAGTCTGCTCCGGGCCGGCAAGATCCCTGAGGCCGAACGACTCGTCGATCACTCACCGGTGATCCACGTGCTCGCGTCACTGTGGGACGGCGCCCTCGGAGTCGGCGTTGATGCGGACGAGGCGAGTCACGCCCCTGTCGCCCACGGCGGCGAGCAGGACCTGTCTTGGCTCAATGAACTTGATGTTGCCGGCTTCCACTGGGGTCCCACCGGCAGCCATGTCTACGTCGAACTCACTTACCGCGCAGAAACTATCGAGGTTGCCTTCGGATTCTGGGTCAAACCAACCGAAGCCGGCTGGGTCGTCTCCGGACCAGCCACCCTCTGGTAGGACACACGCGATTTCCGGTGAAGACAGGGCAGAGCTGCTGGTCACATCCACGATATCGCGGTCCCACCCGGGGCCCGCAAGGTGTCTCACCGTCCCAGTTCCGGCCTCCTGGTACGTCACGCTCTGGGGCGGGTGAGGCACGTGGAGCAGACGTGAGCCGACCGGTGCACTGATGTCCGGGCGGGGACTCATGGGACATGGCCCGGCAGCCGGCTCAGGTTCCGGGGAGGATACGGCGCGTTTCGTAGGCCCACATCGCGATCTCGACCCGGTTGCGGGCGCCGAGTTTGGCCATCAGGCTGGCCAGATGCGTCTTCACCGTGCTGAGGCTGATGTGCAGCGCATCGGCGATCTCGGTGTTGGTCAGCCCGCGAGCGACGGCCAGGAGCACCTGCTCCTCGCGGGCGGTGACGGGGGAGACCGGCTGGGCCACGGGCCGGCCGGCGGGCAGGTCCGCGAATGCCTGGAGCAGACGGACGGTGACGCTGGGCGCGATGAGCGCCTCACCGTCGGACGCCGACCGTACGGCCTGCGCCAGAAGGTCTGGTCCCGTGTCTTTGAGGAGGAATCCGCGGGCGCCGGCACGCAGTGAGCCGTAGACGTACTCGTCGAGGTCGAACGTGGTGATGACGACCACGGCCAGCGGGTCGGCGACGCCCGGGCCGGCGACCAGCCGGGTGGCCTCGAGCCCGTCGAGTACGGGCATGCGGATGTCGAACAGGCAGACGTCGGGGCGTAGTTCGCGGGCCAGACGTACCGCTTCCCGCCCGTCGGCGGCCTCGCCGACCACCTCGATGCCGGGCTGGGCGTTCAGCATGATCCGCAACCCGGTGCGGATGATCGTCTGGTCGTCAGCGACGAGGACGCGAATGGACACCGCTCTCGCTCCTCGCTCTCGGCAGTTCGGCTTCGACATGCCAGCCCCGGTCAGTATCCGGGCCGGCTCGTAGTGTGCCGCCGAGCAGGGTCGCGCGCTCGCGCAGTCCGGTAAGTCCGTATCCGTCGCGACCCCGGCCGGTGCGCCGGCCGTTGTCGCGCACGCTCACCAGTACCGTGTGCCGTTCCGCGGCGACCCGAACGACGAGCTCGGTCGCGTCGACCGCATGGCGCAGCGCGTTGGTCACCGACTCCTGCACGATCCGGTAGACGGCCGCGTCCACGGCCGGGGGCAGCGCGTCCAGTTCGCCGTCGAGCCCCAGGTCGACCCTGAGGCGACCACCCGGGGTGCGCACCAGGCGCTCCAGATCCGCGACTCCGGCAGGGGGCGCCAGCTCGGCGCCGACCCCGCGGTCGCGCAGCGCGGCGACCATGGCGCGCATTTCCTCCAGCGTGCGCGCCCCTTCCTCCTCGACCCCCTCCAGCGCCTCGACGGCGGCGGACGGGTCGGTGCCCGCGAGCACCCGGCCCGCCTGGGCGATGATCACCATGGCCGACACGTGGTGGGCCACCGTGTCGTGCAGTTCCCGGGCGAGCTGCTCGCGCTCGCGGGAGCGCACCTGCTCCAACTGCCGCTCGCGAGCGGTCACCCGGAACCGCACGGCAGCCCCGAACACGCCGGGCAGCAGCAGGAAGACGAGGCCCACGACCTTTTCGACGACCGGGGTCTCGTCCATGACGACACACAGCGCGCCGGTCGCGACGATCACCGCGCCGCCCAGCACGATCTCGCGTCCCGATCCCCACCGGGGCAGTGCGTACACCAGCACGAGCACGACCGCGCCGGTGTACAGGCCGACGGGCTCGCGCGGTGCGGCGACGAGCGAGGCCACCGGAAGCAGGATCACCGAGCCGAACGCCAGCGTCACCATCGCCAGCGGGCGGGTCCGGCGCCACAGGGGCAGCAGGCACAGCCATACGGCGAACACCACCGCCACCGGCCGCCACACGACGTTCTCGCGCAGGGTGGCCTCCAGCGCCACACCGGCAAGGCCCGCGGCGAGCAGCACCCAGTCCCTCCGCACCCGGGCGGGCGCGTCGGGCGGCCGGGGCTCGGTCCACAGGGTTCGCAGGTCGTCTCGCAGCACGGTTCCCAGCCTAGGGACCGCGCAGCGCCGCGCATCGGCCGAAAGGACGGGGCGTCACTCCGACTTGAGGCCGACGGATCCGCGGCCCGCGAGCCGATGCCGCAGAGCGCCGTGGCGACGAGCCTCGGCATCGGCGGCCGTACAACGACGGCCAACGTAGTGGTTGGAGGACCCGATGCTCTCGAAAGCCCTGTTGCGCCTGGGCACAAGCGCCGCCCGCCATCCCTGGCGGGTGATCGCGGCATGGCTGCTCGCCGCCACGCTCGCCGTCCTCGCCGCCCTCGCCTTCGGCGGGCGGACCGCGGACTCGATGACCGCTCCGGGACTGGACTCCCAACAGGCCGCGGAACTGATCGAGCGGGCAGGCACCGGCCAGGAGGGGATGACCGCCCAAGTGGTCGTCACCCCCCTCGACGATGGTGCGACGTTCTTCGACGACGACGGCGCGCGCACCGCTCTCACGCGGCTGCAGACCGAGGTGAAGCGGCTGCCGCACGTGCTCGGCACGAGCGACCCGGCGCTGGCACTTGACGCAGGCCGGGACACCGCCGTGCGCGGCGGCCTCGTTTCGGCCGACGGACGGATCGCGGTCGTCCGGGTGCAGTACCCCGACCAGAGCCGGCTGTCGGCCGAAGACCTCGACGCCCTCGTCGATCTCGGCGACCGACTGCGCGCCGAGCTACCCCTGCGCATCGAGATGGGCGGGAACCTCTTCTACGCCTTCTCCGACCCCGACGGCGGCGCAAGCGAGCTGATCGGCCTCCTCGCCGCGGCCGCGATCCTGTTCCTGGCGTTCGGTTCGCTCGTCGCCGCCGCGCTGCCGATCGGCATGGCGGTCTTCGGGCTGACCATCGGAGTCGCCACGATGACGGTACTGGCGGGGGTGATGGACGTCCCGACCTTCGCCCCCGTCCTGGGCAGCATGGTCGGGCTCGGAGTGGGCATCGACTACGCGCTGTTCGTGCTCGCCAGGCACCGGGAGTACCTCGCGCGCGGGCTCGATCCCCGCGAGGCGGCGGGGCGAGCGGTGGCCACGGCGGGGAGGCCCGTGGTCTTCGCCGGCGTCGTCGTCGTCGTGTCGATCCTCGGCCTGGCGGTCGCGAACGTGCCGTTCATGACGGTGGGCGGGGTTGCCGTCTCGATCGTCGTCCTGACGATGGTGCTCGCGTCGGTGACGCTGCTGCCGGCCTTCCTCGGCGCGGCGGGCCCGCGCCTGGCCCGGGCCGGCCGGATCGGCCGGGCTCTGCAGACCAGGAAGCCGGGCCGACTCGCACGGCGGCGGGACCCGGCGGCAGGCGCCGCCCACGCCGCCGGGTGGCGTCGCTGGATCGGGCACGTCAGCCGGCACCCGGTGCCGTACGCGGTCGGCGCGGCGGGGCTGCTGCTGACCGCGACGCTGCCCGTGCTCGGCCTGCGCGTCGGCCTGCCCGACGACGGCTCACTGCCCCAGAGCCGTACCGAGCGCCGCGCCTACGACCTCGTCGCCGAGGGGTTCGGCCCGGGCACCAACGGTCCCCTCGTCATCGCCGCGGACCCCACCGGTGATCCGGGAGTGCTGGACCGACTCGTCGCAACGGTCGCGGCGGATCCGGGCATCGCATCCGTCGCGCCGACGCACATCGATCGGGCCACCGGCATCGCGACCCTCGTGGTGTTCCCGACCACCGGCCCTCAGGACAAGGCCACGGCCGACACCATCGCCCGGCTGCGCACCGACGTGCTGCCCACGGCGATCGGGCACGGCCCGGCCAGGGCCCACGTCGGCGGCGCCGCCGCGAGCCTGTCCGATGTGGGCCAACGCACCAGCCAACGCCTGCCGGTGTTCGTCGCCGCCGTGCTGGCGATGTCGTTCCTGCTGCTGATGCTGGTCTTCCGCTCGATACTCGTACCGCTCAAGGCGGTACTGCTGAATCTGCTGAGCATCGGCGCGGCCTACGGCATCATGGTCGCGGTCTTCCAGTGGGGCTGGGGAGGCGCACTCATCGGGCTGGAAGCGACGGTTCCGATCGTGTCGTTCATCCCGATGTTCCTCTTCGCCATCCTGTTCGGCCTGTCGATGGACTACGAGGTGTTCCTCCTCTCCCGTGTACGCGAGGAGTACCTGCGCACCGGCGACAACGGCACGGCGATCGTCGAGGGCGTCTCGCGCACCGCCCGGATCATCACCTCGGCCGCCCTCATCATGGTGGCGGTCTTCCTGTCCTTCGCCGTCGCCGAGGACCCCTCCACCAAAATGTTCGGGCTCGGCCTGGCCACCGCGATCTTCATCGACGCCACGGTCGTACGCATGGTGCTGGTACCGGCGACCATGACACTCCTCGGCCGGACCAACTGGTGGCTGCCGAAGTGGCTGGACCGGATGCTTCCCCGCGGCCCGGTCGGCACCGACGACACCGACGCGGAATCCACGGGTGAAGCCCCGCGTCCACGGCTGGTTGACCGTTGACTCAACTCCTGCCCGCCCTTGGCGTCCGGCACCTCAGCGCGTCACCCAGGGGCATAGCGAGTCGTGATCACCGGGTGGTCCTGGTGAGGTCCTTGATCAGACTCCTCCCCCAAGACCCGTACGGAAGCGAGGAACGCCCGGTGCACGCGCCGGTTGTCGGCGTGGATGCCGCCTGCGAACTGCCGCAGTACCTCGCGCCGCTCGGTGACGAGGTGGTCGCCGCACAGCGAGGCAGACCAGACGCGGTCCGGCGGGACGTGGCGGCCGGCCTCCAGCTCGTAGCACTCCGCGTCGATCGCCTCGCCAGAGCGCGTCGTCCGACGTCTCGGTGACGTACAGCTCCGTGGCGGCTTCCGGCAGCTTGTCCGCGAACGCGGCGGCCTCTTCCACCCGCTGGTGGAGCGTCATCACCCGTCCTGAGGTTGTGCCGGGCGTCGTGCTCCAGGCGGGCGGCGTGCAGGAGCGCGAGGCGCCAGCCTCGCAGCGCCTCCTCCGGCAGGCCGAGGACGGGCGAGGGGCCGCGGATCTCGAGGACGTCGATCTCGTGAACGAGGCCGGTCTGTGCCGGCTGGTCTCCCGGTCGTCGGCCGGCGTGGGCCATGCCCGGCGCCGCGCCTCGGGCGTTCCCTGCCCGGGGCGCGGAAGGGTGTGGTGGGGTGGGGTCTTGGCCGTTGTGTGTCGGGTGGGGGTGGTTTTCGGCCGGGGCTGGGCTGGCTTGAGGGTTGGGTGGGTAGCGTCCGCTGCGACGGTTCATGATCGAAACGGGATGGGGTTCGGGTGATGGCGTACGGGGTCGGGAGGGAAGCCGGCAGGTGGGCGGCTGGTGTGGCCGCGGCGGTTGCTGTCGCGGCCACCGCTGTTTCGGCGGCCGCGGTCCCGGACCATGCAGGGGCGTCTGCTGTGCCTGAGCGGCGGGCCGCCTCGGCCGCGGGCTCGGAGCGTCATTCGGCGGCGGGTGATCGTCGTCCGTTGGTGATCGCCCACCGTGCCGGCACGGCGGACTTCCCGGAGAACACCGTGCGGGCCATCGACGGCGCGCTGGCGCACCAGGTGGACATGATGTGGCTGAGCGTGCAGGTCAGCAGAGACGGCGTCCCCGTCCTGTACCGGCCCGGCGACCTGTCGGCCCTCACCGACGGCACGGGCCGGGTAGCCGACCACGACGCCGCCGAGCTGATGGGTCTGAACGCCGGCTACCAGTTCAAGGACGACTCCGGCGCCTACCCGTACCGTACGCACCCCACCCCCCTGCCCACGCTGGAGGAAGCGCTGCGGCGGATCCCGCAGCGGATGGGCGTGCTGCTGGACATGAAGTCCGCCGACGCCCAGGCCCTGGTGCCCGCGATCGCCAAGACGCTGGACGCCCTGCAGAGCCAGGGACGCAGGGAGTGGCAGCGCGTACGGTTCTACTCCACCGAGAAGGCCAACCTCGACGCGATGGCGTCCCACCCCCAGGCCCGGTTGTTCGAGGACCGCGATACCACCCGCACCCGCCTGGTCACTTCGCGCCTGACGGGCGACTGCCTCGACGCACCCCGGACGGGGACCTGGGCCGCTTTCGAGCTGCGCCGTGACGTGACGGTGGCGGAGAAGTACACACTCGGCGAGGGGCGCAGCCCGGTGCAGCGGGCCCTGATGTGGGACCGGGCCGCCGCTGCCTGCTTTCACACCCGCCCCCAGGTCAGGACCGTGTTAATCGGTATCGAGAGCAAGGACGACTACGCCACCGCCTGGGGACTGGAGGCCTATGCGGTCCTGGCCGACTCGCCCGAGCGGATGATGAAGATCAAGAACGAGACCGAGACGGCAGCTCGCTGAGCAGCCTGGAGCACGCCCTCGTCCAGCCCGTACGAGGCGTTCATCGGCCGAAGCCAAGCCGTCGAGCCGCCCTGTGGCGAGCTGCTGGGCCTGTCCGCGAGACTGGCTCACATGGCCGTCCGGTCGACACCCGGTTCGGGGAGGGGGAGGATGGATGCGGCGCCTTTTCCGATCAGTCCGGCGCGCCGCAGCGGCGCCACAGCCGTAGATCCGTTGTCGCGCTCTGGCTGGAGGGGACCACTCCCGGAGCGCTGGCGCGGCGGCTTGCCTCCGTGTTTCCGTGGCGCTCTCCACTCATCGCGAGGGAGGATCCCCGTCATGGCTCGGCGCATCCGACGCAATGCTGTCGTCCCGCTCGTCGTCTCATCGTTCGTTCTGGGGGCCACGGTCGTCCTCACTCCTGTCGCCACCGCGGCCCCCGCTCTGGGGACGTGCACAGTCGCGACCGAGGGCAGCGGGACGCGGGCACTGTCCCTCAACGACGGTGGATTCCCTGACGGCAGGATCAGGCCGCGGACGGGCGACGGTCCGCTTGAGGCCACCAAGGAGGGGCAGAGCGTCGTCATGCGCGTACCGCTTGAAGGCGGCGGTCGGATCGTGGTCGAACTGACCCCGGAAGAGGCTGCCGCCCTCGCCGACGCACTCAACAATCCAGCGGAACCTGAGCAACCCGAGCAACCCGAGGAACCGTAACGAAGCGGTCCGGAGTGGCTGACGGCCCGCTGGACCTTGTGCCCGATGACGACGGATCTGGCCAGGGCGCGGGGGTGGGTTCAGTCCTGGATGTACGGGCGGGGGAGTGCCGGGGCGGAGTCAGTTTCCGCCGGCGTTCTCCGGTCCGGTGCGGGCGGTGGCGTGTTCGGGCGGGTTGGGGGGTTCGCCGCGGCGGACCGAGCCGGGGGCGCGGGCGGCGGCGTGGTCGGCGATGGCGGCGGAGGAGAGCTGCCAGGGGACGCTGGTGACGGTGACGCCGGGGGTGAAGAGCAGGCGGCTCTTGAGCCAGAGGGCGGACTGGTTGTGGAGGAGGTTCTCCCACCAGTGGCCGACGACGTATTCGGGGACGAAGACGGCGACGACGTCGCGTGGTCCCGCGCGGCGGATGGAGCGTACGTACTCGACCACGGGCTTGGTGATCTCGCGGTAGGGGGATTCGAGGACCTTCAGCGGCACCTCGATGGCGAAGTCGTCCCACTGTTTGCGCAGGGCGGCCAGTGAATCGGGGTCGACGGCGACGGTGAGTGCTTCCAGGTGGTCGGGCCGGAAGGCGCGGGCGTAGGCCAGGGCGCGCAGGGTCGGTTTGTGGACGGTGGAGACGAGGACGATCGCCTGCACCCGGGAGGGCATGAGGCTTTCCGCGCGGGGGTCGGTGACGGCGAGTTCGGCGGCGGTGTGGTCGTAGTGGCGGCGGATGCTGCGCATCATCAGCCACAGCAGGATTCCGGCGAGTACGGCCAGCCAGGCGCCCTGGGTGAACTTGGTGGCGAGCACGATCACCAGGACCAGGCCGGTGACGGCGGCGCCGGTGGCGTTGATGGTGCGGGCGAGCTGGTGCCGTCGGCGCAGGGCGGGATCGGTTTCGGTGCGCAGTTCGCGGTTCCAGTGCCGGACCATGCCGGACTGGGAGAGGGTGAAGGAGGTGAAGACGCCGAGGATGTAGAGGTGGATGAGGCTGGTGACGTTGGCCTTGTATCCGTAGAGCAGGAGGCCGGCGGCGATGGCCAGGGCGAGGATGCCGTTGGAGAAGGCGAGGCGGTCGCCGCGGTTGTGCAGCTGGCGTGGCAGGTAGCGGTGCTGGGCGAGGATCGAGGACAGCAGCGGGAAGCCGTTGAAGGCGGTGTTCGCGGCGAGGATCAGGATGAGGGCGGTTGCGGCCTGGATGTAGTAGAAGCCGATGCTGTTGTTGCCGCCGAAGACGGCTGCGGCGAGCTGGGCGATGACGGTGCGCTGGGTGTAGCCCTCGCAGTCGGCCAGGCCGGTGAGGCGGCAGGCGTCCTCGGCGATGTGGACCTTGGCGACGATCGCGAGGGTGGTGACGCCGGCGAACATGGTGATCGCGATGATGCCCATCGCGGCCATGGTGGTCGCGGCGTTCTTCGGCTTGGGCTTGCGGAAGGCCGGTACGCCGTTGGAGATCGCCTCCACGCCCGTCAGCGCCGTACAGCCGCTGGAGAACGCGCGCAGCACCAGCATGAGCAGGGCCAGCCCGGCCAGGTCCGCGTCGCCCTCCTCCGGGGTGATGCCGTATTTGGCGCTCTCGGCGACCGGCGCGTCGCCGAGGAGGTAGCGGAGCAGACCGGTGCCGACCATGATCAGCACGCCGCCGATGAACAGGTACGTGGGCGCGGCGAACAGCCGGCCGGACTCGCGGACGCCCCGCAGGTTCATCGCCGTCAGCAGGGCCACGAAGCCGAGTGCCATCGCCACCCGGTAGTCGGCCAGCTCCGGCACCGCCGAGATGATGTTGTCCACTCCGGAGGCGACCGAGACCGCCACCGTCATGACGTAGTCGACCAGCAGCGAGGCCGCAACCACCAGACCGGCCGAAGCACCGAGGTTGGTCGAGGCGACCTCGTACGAGCCGCCGCCGCTCGGATAGGCGCGGACGACCTGGCGGTACGACAGCACCACCACGGTCATCAGCGCCACGACCGAAGCAGCGATCCACGGGGTGAAATGCAGGTAGGCCAGGCCACCGAGAGTGAGGACCAGCAGGATCTCCTGCGTGGCGTAGGCCACGGAGGACAGCGGGTCGGACGCGAAGATCGGCAGGGCCAGCCGTTTGGGCAGCAGCGTCTCGCCCAGCTCCTCACTGCGCTTGGCCCGCCCGATCACCAGACGCTTCAGCATCTCCGTCGCCTTCGGCACGGCGTGAGCGTATTGCGACCGCCTGAAAATCGGCACTGGTGGCGGGCATTCGGCGTAACCGACCCACGTCATCAAGACCCCGCTTGACACACGTCAGAAGGACGTCAAGATCCCCGACGCCAGTCCCTCGCACTCCTAGGCTCGGCTCCATGGGACGCTGGTCGCAGGAGCCGCCGCCGGTCCGGGACCTGGACTGGGCAGGTGCGCTGCGGTGCGCAGTCGTCTGCTCCAGCTCCCTCCTCGCCCTTCTGCTGCTGGTCGGCGCCGCCGCTCGGACGGAGGTGTCAGCCGAGCTGCCCTCCTCGGCGGTCAGCTGATCACGGGACAGGCACGCCGGACGCGTGCGAAGACGAGTACGCCAAGACAACGCACAGAGCCGCCCGGCCTCCGGTATCCCCTACACCGGCTGCCGGGCGGCTCATCAGTCGGCGACGGACGCGCGGTGAGCGAAGGGTTCGCCCCGCCCCCCACGGACAGAACGACCCGGCGCCCCGTCCGGGGCACGTCCAGGCCGCGCGCCGTACGGAGGCATCCCCACGGTCTCGGCCGCGGCGATGTCGCGAGATCATTCTGCGGCTGGCCCGCGGCCCCTGCACCCGCTCTTGACGGGTTCCTTCCGCGTCGGCGGCCAACCTTGACGCACTCCTGACGGATTGTCATCCTCCCACGTCAGAGGGTCGTCAAAGCGGTGCGCCGCCCCTTGCCCGGGGCGTCAGGATGCGCTGGGATGGCGGTCATGAACAGCGGTCCGCGCTACGAAGACCGGCCACCGTCATGGCGGAGCCGTGCCGGTGTCGTGCCGGTGTCGCCGACAGCGCCCGCTGCCGGCCCGGCCATCTGAGCCGACCGTCGGCCGTACGACGCCGCGTACCCGCACCCCGGACGAACCGTCACGGGGCCACGCCTTCCCGCGTTCCTCATCCTTCCCGCATGACCTGAGCCCTCCCCTGCCCCGTGCACGGGCGCGGGCACCTCGGCCATGCCCTCTCACAGGAAACCCACATGTCCTCTTCCCTGTCCGGACGCACCATCCTGGTCACCGGCGCCACCTCCGGCATCGGCTACGAGACCACCCGACAGCTGGCCGAGCAAGGTGCGACCGTCCTGTTGCACGGCCGCACTCCCGAGGAGGCGCAGAGCGCCGCGGACCGCCTCATCACCACAGCCGGTATCGAGTCCGCCCAACTGCGCCCACTGGCCGCCGACTTCGCCCACCTCGACGAGGTCGAGTCCCTCGCCCGCACCGTCAACCGCGAACACCCCGGCCTGTTCGCCCTCGTCAACAACGCCGCGATGGCCGCCCCCGAGCGCCACACCCTCACGCCCGACGGCAACGAGATCGCCCTCCAAGTCAACTTCCTCGCCCACTACCTCCTCACCAACCTCCTCGAAGACGCCCTCACCAGCGCCCCCGGCGGCCGCGTGGTCAATGTCTCCTCCTCCCTCCACCGCGCCGCCGCCATCCAGTGGAACGACCCGCACCGGCTGCGCCGCTACTCCCGCCTGGCCGCCTACGCGCAGTCCCAGCTGGCCCTCACGGTCTTCGCCGCCGACCCGCGCGTGACCGCCGTCTCCGTGCACCCCGGCGTCTGCGACACCGGCCTGCTGCACCTGTACGGCCACGAGGGCGAGTCCGCCGCCGAGGGCGCCGCCCACGTCGTACGGCTCGTCGACCCGGCCACCGAGATCGTCAACGGCGCCTACTACGACCGCGACCAGCGCATGGCCCCCGCGCCCGCCGCCACCGAGGAGCGCACCGTCAAGCGCCTCACCAAGCTCGCCGACCTCCTCGTCGGCCACACCGCCTGAAGAGGCACCAGCAGAAAGGCTCCACCACCATGTCCAAGCGCGCCCGCAAGAAGAAGGCCCGCCGCAAGAAGGCCGCCAACCACGGCAGCAAGGCCGGCCAGCGCTAGCCACCACCCCTCCCCGCGGGGCGGCCCTCCATCCAGGGCCGCAAGGCCGACGACCGTGGCGAGGCAGGCCTGCCTCCCTGGTGACGATCTCCGTGATGTCGCCCGGGCAGACGGGACCGGGTGCTGAGGGCCGGACTCGGCCCCGGGTGGTCGGACGCCGAAGCGGGCCGGCCGGGCCGGGCAGCCGGCCGGCCGCGCCGGGCTTCTTGCAGGGCCGCCGGGACGCCCTGCGACGCGGCGCGCCGGGACCGGAGCACTGCTCTGCGGATCCCGGCACGTGCCGCGCGCCGCACACAGCCTGTGCCGTGCCTCAGACGACGGTCCCCGTGCCGGGCCACGGGCTGTAGGTACGCAGGCCGTACAGCAGTGGACGGCAGTCCCCCTGCCGACTGACGCGGACCACCTCGCCGAACACCGCCACATGGTCGCCCACCGACTGCGACATGCGGACCGTGCAGTCCGCCACGGCGTGGGCGTCCCGCCACAGGTGGGGGCCGGATGCGTCCCCGTCCTCGTGCCATGCGACCTTGCCGAACCGGTCGGGGTCGCCGGACGCGAACAGCTCGGCGGTGGCGCGGCCGCCGTCGTGGAGCAAGTTCACTGCGAACCGGCCGCGGGAGAGGACCGCGGCCAGGGTGGGGCTGGCGGACCGCAGGCACACCAGCAGGGTGGGCGGCTCCAGCGTGACGCTGCACACCGACGAGCACGTCATCCCCCACGGGGTGCCCGCGGCGTCGGTCGCGGTCACGACGGCCACACCGGTCGGGAAGCCGCGCATCATCCCGCGCAGGCCGTCGGACACGGACGGTTCGGGGGCCTGCGCGGTTGTCGAGTCGGTCACGAAGGGTCCTCCTGCGAGGCGGATGCGGCGGGGTGCATGCCGAAGAACCGGTCAGGCACGCTTCTGCATCGCGGCGAAGTACTCGTACTGGCTCGGCAGGGTGTCGACCAGGAACCGCGCCTTGTCCCGGACGGCGGCGAACTCCTTCTCCGCCGCCGTGGGGTCGGTCAGGGCCAGCGCGGGCGAGGGGCGCAGCCCGATCGCGCCGGTGCCGAGCAGGATGGCCATGTAGGAATACGGCGGCAGGCCGTGGTAATGGGGGAAGACGTTCTCCGAGTCGGGCAGCTGCACCTTCCAGCGCTCGATGCGCTCGGCGAGGGCGTCCGGGATCGCCCGGGTCTTGGTGTCCTTCCAGTACTGGGTGTCGTTGCGTGCCGCGCCCTTGTAGTGGAGGACGAGGAACTCCCGTACGCCGTCCATCACGTTGGCGACGGCCGAGTTGTAGCCCGCGCGCAGCTGCGGGTGCCAGTCCGCGGCCGGGAAGTGCTTGACCAGCTGCTCGATGGCGTGGTGGATGAAGAAGATGCCGGTCGACTCGAGCGGTTCGACGAAACCGCTCGACAGCCCGATGGCGACGCAGTTGTTCTTCCAGGACTCCTCGCTGCGCCCGATCCGCATGCGGATGTGGTTGGCCTCGACGTCGGCGGCCTCCGGGCCGACGAACTCGCGCAGCGTACGCTCGGCCTCCTCGGGGGAGCAGTAGTCCTTGGCGTACACGTATCCGGTGCCGATCCGGCCGAACAGCGGGATCGTCCATATCCAGCCCGCGTCCTGGGCAGTGGCCTGGGTGTACGGCGGGATGCCGCGCGTCTTCATGTCGAGCGGGACCTGGAGGGCGACCGCGCTGTCATTGGGCAGGGTGTCCTGGTAGGAGATGAAGGGCACGCCGAGCGCCTGGTTCAGCAGCACACCGCGGAACCCGGTGCAGTCGACGAACAGGTCGCCGCCGATGTCGCCGTGCTCCTTGGTGACGACGTGGCTGATCCAACCGCGCTCGTCGAGCTTCACCTCCTGGACGTCGTCGATGACGCGCTCCACCCCGCGGTCCGTCGCGTACGCGGAGAGGAACTCGGCGAGCAGGGCCGCCTCGAAGTGGTAGGCGTACGGGAACTGCGTCTTGCCCTGGTGCTCGGACATCGTGAGCCCGGCGGGTTTCTCGGCGCGCTCGTCGAACTCCTGCTGCAGGAGGGAGCCGTTGAGGTAGCGCGGACTACGCCCGGCGTCGCACAGGGATGCCATGACGAAGCAGTCCCGGTCGAACCTGTCGGTGGGTCCGTTCTGCAGCCACCAGTCGGTCAGGGGAAACCCGTCGACCGAGCGCATCTGCTCGAACGGGTGGTAGAAGTGGTGGCCGGGCCGCTGCCAGTCCTGGAACCGGACGGCGAGCTTGTAGGTGGCGTTGCAGGCCGGCATCCAGTCCTCTTCCCTGAGGTCGAGGAACTCGAAGAAGTGCCGGATGTCGCTGAAGGTGGCCTCGCCGACGCCGACGGTGCCGATCCTGCCCGACTCGACGAGGGTCACGGCCACGCGGTCGCCGAATGCCTTCTTCAGGTACGAGGCGGTCATCCAGCCGGCCGTGCCGCCGCCGACGATCACGACCTTGTCGGGGTTCTTCTTCGTATTCATGTCAGCAAGACCTCGCAAGTCCTGGGGGAAGAAACGGGTGGGGGGCCGGGCCCGCGGGGTTCCGCGGGCCCGGACGGGTTCGATGGGGTGGCGGCGCGCAGCGGCGCCGACGGGCTGCCCGGAGCCGGGTCAGTCCTCCCAGTCGGCCTCGAGTTCGTCGATGTCGTCCTGGAGCAGGTCCACCAGGAGGAGGTCGGACGGCATCAGGCCGCGGGTGTCCGTGGGGGCGGGGGAGTGTGCCGCCAGCAGCTCCAGTGCCTCGAACCACAGGTCGGTCAGGGACCGGATCTCCTGCTCCTCGAAGAGTCCGTCCGGCCAGGACCAGGACACGCTCAGCTCCGCGCCCCCCGGGCGGTCATGGGCGACCGCGTTCAGCTCCAGGGAGTGGCCGAACGGCATCTCGGGGTCTGCGGGGGCGATGCGCACCTGCTCCGGTGCCGCCCCCCAGTCGGCTGGCCCGGTCTGGTCGGTCCGTACCCGCCCCAGGTAGTTGAACGCGACCTGCGGGCCGGGGGCGCCGCGGAGTGCGGGGGCCGTACGCGGATTGAGGTGGCGGAGCAGGCCGTACCCCGTGCCCTTGCCGGGCAGGGCGCGGAGCTGCTCCCGGACCCGGTTCAGCGCGGTTCCCGTGGCGGGCCCGCCGTCCCGGACCTCGTGCCACCTGGCGCCGGGATCCAGCCGGATGGGGTGGGCCGAGGTGAACCAGCCGACCGTGCGCGACAGGTCCGCCGTGCCGGTCTCGTCCCGCCCGTGTCCTTCCAGGCTGAGCAGGACCTGGCTGCTGCCGCCGCGTCCGCGCCGCCGCCGCCACTCGGCGAGCGCCAGCGCGAAACCGGTGAGGAGCACCTCGTCCACGCGGGCGTCCACCGCGGCGGGCACCGTGCCGAGGAGCGGTTCGGTGAGCCCGGCCGGCAGTACGGCCGTGTGGTGGCGGGCAGTGGCCTTGGTGTCCCGGGCGGGGTCCAGGGGCCGCTCGGCGAGGACGGGGTCCGGCCCCGATGCCATCCGCTGCCACAAGGGCAGTTCGGCTTCGACGGCTGCGGTGCCGGCCCGTTCGGCGAGCCCCCGCGCCCAGGTGCGGAAGGAGGTCCCGGCGGGCTCCAGGACGATCTCACGGTCGGCCGCGGAATCGAGCCAGGCGGACATCAGGTCCGGGGCGAGGATCCGCCACGAGACGCCGTCGACGACCAGGTGGTGCAGCATCAGCAGCAGTCGTCCGGGACGGTCGCCGCCCGCGTCGAACCAGACCGCGCGGACCACGACGCCGTCGTCGGGGGCGAGCTCCCGGCGGGCCGCCTCGGCGTGCTCGGCGAGGACGGGTTCCAGTGCGGCCTCCGCGAGCGCGGACACGTCGACCCGGCGCACGCAGGGCGCCGCGTCTACCGTCCCGGCGGGCGGGACCTCCAGGGTCCAGCCGTCCGGGCCGGACCGGTCGAGCCGCGCGCGCAGCAGGTCGTGCCGGTCCAGCAGGGCCTGCACGGCCGCGACGAGCGAGTCCCGGGCCAGGCCCGCGGGTACCCGCAGCAGCACCGCCTGGTTGAACCCGTCGATCGGGCCTCCCAGCTCCCGCAGCCACCCCATGATCGGGGTCTGCGGCACCGTACCCGTGCCCTGGTCGGGCTCCGTCCGCCGGCCGTCCGGTGCGGCGGCGACCAGCGCGAGACCGGCCACGGTCTGGTACTGGAAGACGTCCCGCGGGGTGAGCAGGAGGCCGGCCTGTCGGGCCCGGCTCACCAACTGGATGGAGACGATGCTGTCGCCGCCCATCGCGAAGAAGTTGTCGTCCACCGTGACCTCGGGCACTCCGAGCAGTTCCGCGAACAGCGTGCACAGCAGCTGCTCCCGGTCGTTGCGCGGGCCGCGGCCGCCGCTGCCGGAGTAGTCGGGCGCGGGCAGTGCCGCACGGTTCAGCTTTCCGGTCAGGGTCAGGGGCAGGGCCTCCAGGGACACGATGGCCGAGGGCACCATGTAGTCCGGCAGGAGTGCGGCGAGGTGGCCCCGCAGCGCGGCGGGGTCGACGACGCCGTCGGCCGCCGGTACGACGTAGGCGACGAGGCGCTTGTCGCCCGGACGGTCCTCACGCACCATGACGGCGGTCTGCGCAACGCCGTCGAACGACCCCAGCGCGGACTCGACCTCGCCGAGCTCGATGCGGAAGCCGCGGACCTTGACCTGGGAGTCCGCGCGGCCCGCGAACTCCAGGACACCATCCGTGCGCCAGCGCACCATGTCACCGGTGCGGTACATGCGGGTGCCCGGGGGGCCGAAGGGGTCCGCCACGAACCGCTCCGCCGTCAGCGCCGGCCGGCCGACGTAGCCGCGGGCCAGGCCGTCGCCCGCGACGTACAGCTCGCCGGTGACACCCGGAGGTACGGGCCGCATCCCCTCGTCGAGGACGTACACCCGGGTGTTGTCCATGGGCCGGCCGATGGGGAAGGAATTCCGCTCGACGTCCTCGTCGGTGATCGCATGGTGGACGATCGCCAGGGTCGCCTCAGTCGGCCCGTAGCTGTTGGTGAGCCGGGCCCGGGCGTTGTGCTCGCGCACCCTGCGGACCGCGGCCGCCGAGACGGTGTCGCCGCCGATCGTGACGTGGCGCAGGTCGCGGAAGCTCGCCGGGTGGTTCTCGGCGAGCAGCCGGAAGATGCCCTCGCTGAACGGGCCGACGGTGACGCGGCGCTCGGTGACGGTCGCGGCCAGGGCGGCGATGTCCGTGGACTCGCCCTCCAGGGCGACGATCCGCACTCCACTCAGCAGCGGCACCCACAGTTCGTAGGTGGAGGCGTCGAACGAGGGCGGCTGGTGCATCAGCTGCCGGTCGCCCGCTTCGAGCGCCCACCAGCGGTCCTTGACCAGGCCGACCACGTTGCGGTGGGTCACCGCGACGCCCTTCGGCTCACCGGTGGATCCCGACGTGTACATGATGTAGGCGAGCTGGTCGGGGTGGACGGCCACCCCGGGGGGGTCCGCCGGCCCGTCGGCCCGCAGTTCCGGCCCGTCGACGAGGACGACGGGGGCCGAGGTCTCCGGGAGCAGCCCGCAGGACGTTCGGTCGGACAGGACAACCACGCTGCCGGTCCCGTCCAGGATGTGGCGCAGCCTAGCTTGGGGGCTGCGGCCGTCCAGCGGCACGTAGACCGCGCCGGCCTTGGCGACGGCGATCGTCGCCACGACGTTGTCGACGCGCCCGCCGAGCAGCAGGGCCACCCGGTCCTCGGGGCGGACCCCACGGTCGAGCAGCAGCCGCGCCACCCGGTTGCTGCGGACGTCCAGCTCCTCGTACGTCAGCTCCAGGTCCCCGCATTCCAGCGCCGGGGCCTTCGGCGACCGGGCCACCCGCTCACGGAACAGCTCGGGCAGCGACACGTCTGGCACTTCATGGGCGGTGTCGTTGCGGACGATCAGCAGCTCGTGCCGCTCTTCCTCGGCGAGCACCTCCAGGCTGCCGATGGGCAGATCGGGTTCGGCGACCGCCGCCGCCAGGAGCCGCCCGAACCGGGCCGCGAGGGCCTCGACCGTGGGGCGGTCGAACAGGTCCTCGGCGTACTCGATCTGTCCCAGGATGCCGTCCGCCGCACCGTCGGCGGCGTACTGCTCCCAGAGGCTGACGGACAGGTCGAACTTCGCGACGGGGGCCTCGGCGCCCTCGACGCTCACGTCCAGTCCGGGCAGGTGGGCCTCGGGCCGCCCGGTGTTGTGCAGGATCAGCATGATCTGGAACAGCGGGTGCCGGGCCAGCGACCGCGCCGGGTTCAGCTCTTCCACGAGCCGTTCGAACGGCAGGTCCTGGTGCGTGTAGGCGGCCAGGTCGGTCTCGCGCACCCGCGCGAGCAACTCCCGGAACGTCGGATTCCCGGCCGTGTCGGTGCGCAGCACCAGAGTGTTGACGAAGAAGCCGACCAGCTCGTCGAGGGCGTCGTCGGTCCGGCCCGCCACCGGCGTGCCCAGCGGTATGTCGGTGCCTGCCCCCAGGCGGGTCAGCAGGGCGGCGAGGCCGGCCTGGAGCACCATGAACGCGCTGACGCCGTTCGCCCCGGCCAGTGCCACGAGCCCCGCGTGGGTCCCGGCGCCGACCGCCAGGGGTACGCAGGCCCCCCGGTAGCTGGCGGCCTCCGGACGGGGCCGGTTGGTGGGCAGGTCCAGCTCCTCCGGCAGCCCCTCCAGGGCGGCCGTCCAGTAGCCGAGCTGCCGGGACAGCAGGCTGTCGGGTTCGTCCGCGCCGCCGAGCAGCTCACGCTGCCACAGGGTGTAGTCGGCGTACTGCACCGGCAGCGGCGTCCAGGTGGGCGCGCCGCCCCGCCGGCGTGCGGCGTACGCCTGGGACAGGTCGCGCAGCAGCGGGGTGAGGGACCAGCCGTCACTGGCGATGTGGTGCATCACCAGGACGAGCGCCGCACTGTCGCCGCAGGTCAGCAGCCGCGCGCGCAGCGGCGCCTCGGTGACCAGGTCGAAGCCGCGCACGACGGTCTCGTGGATCGCCTCCGGCAGCTGCCCGGGGGACACGTCGGACTCTTCCAGGACCGGCGCGCCCGCGTCGGCGTCGAGGACGTGCTGGAAGGGCGTGCCGTCCTGCTCGGGGAAGACCGTGCGCAGGCTCTCGTGCCGGCCGGCGACGTCGCGCAGGGCGGCCCGCAGCGCGTCGCGGTCGATCTCGCCCGTGATGCGCAGGACGAGCGGGACGTTGTAGGTGGCGCTGGGGCCCTCCAGCCGGCCCAGGAACCACAGGCGGCGCTGGGCGAAGGACAGCGGGACGCGGTCGCCCCGGTCCGCCGGGACCAGCCGCGGACGGGCCTCGTCCGGGCTGGCGAGGCGGCCGGCGAGCCCCGCGACGGTGGGGGAGTCGAAGATCGCCTTGACGCCCACCCGCACGCCGAGGGTGGAGGCGATGCGGCTCAGGAGCCGCATCGCGAGCAGCGAGTGGCCACCCAGGGCGAAGAAGTCGTCGTCGACCCCCACCCGTTCCGTTCCGAGCACGTCGGCGAAGAGCCCGCAGAGGATCTCCTCCTCCGGGGTGCGCGGCGAACGGCCCACCGCGGAGGCGTCGAACCCGGGAGCGGGCAGTGCCGTCCTGTCGACCTTGCCGTTGGCGGTCAGCGGTAGCCGGTCCAGGACGACGACCGCGGACGGCACCATGTACTCGGGAAGCAGCTCCGCGAGCTGCGTGCGCAGGTGGCGGGACGTCACGCGCTCGCCGTCGCCGGGGACGGCGTACGCCACCAGCCGCTCGTCGCCCGGCTGGTCCTCCCGCACCACGGCGAGCGCCTGACGCACGCCGCGGGCGGACAGCAGCGCCGACTCGACCTCGCCGAGCTCGATGCGGAAGCCGCGGAGCTTGACCTGGTGGTCGGTACGGCCGACGTACTCCAGCGTCCCGTCGGCGCGCCACCGGGCTCGGTCCCCGGTGCGGTACATCCGCGTGCCGGCCGGACCGTACGGGTCGGGTACGAACCGCTCCGCCGTCGCCGCGGGCCGGCCCAGATAGCCCCGGGCCAGGCCGGTGCCCGCGATGTACAGCTCGCCCACCACGCCGTCCGGTACCGCCTGCAGTGCGGCGTCCAGCACATGGGCGCGGGTGTTCCACATCGGCCGGCCCAGCGGGACCGGCCCCGCGGGCAGCGGGCTGCCCGCCGGGACGCGGTGGTCGAGGACGCCGATGGTGGTCTCGGTCGGGCCGTAGTGGTTGACCACCTCGACGCCGGGGTGCCGCTCCCGCCACGCGGCGAGCTGCTCGCCGTGCAGGGCCTCGCCGCCGGTCATGAGCTCGACGGTCGGGGAGCAGGCGTCGGGGAGGGAGTCGAGGATCGGCAGGTGGCTGGGGGTCGCCTTGAGGAACGTCAGACCGCCCGGCACCGCAAGCCGCTCGTCCAGGTCGGCGATGTACAGGCAGCCGCCGGCCAGGAGGGTGCCGTACAGGGTCGTGAGCCCGAGGTCGAAGGAGAGCGGCGAGTGCAGCAGGGTGCGGCCCGCCAGGCCCGCGTAACGGTCGGCGGCACGCGCGGCGTACGCCGCGACGGAGCGCTGCTCGACGAGGACGCCCTTCGGGCTGCCGGTCGAACCCGAGGTGTAGACGACGTATGCGGCGTCCGACGGGTTCGGCGGCGCGGGCCGGTCGCCCTCGCCGAGGTCGCTTCCGGAGTGCCGCGCGAGCGCGGCCGCCACCTCCGCCCGGTCCACTGCCAGTACCTCCCACGGGCCCTGCGCCAGTCTGGGGGCGGAGGCGAGGACTTCCTCCGTGGCCAGCAGCAGGGCCGGCCTCGAGTCCTCCAGCAGGACGGCGAGGCGGTCTCCGGGATGTCCGGGGTCCAGGGGCAGGTAGGCGGCGCCCGCCTTGCCCACGGCCAGCATCGCCGTGACGGCCTCGGCCGAGCGGGGAAGGGCGAGCGCGACCAGGGCGCCGGCGGCCGCACCGCGGTCGACCAGCAGCCGGGCCAGTCGGTTGGCACCGGTGTTGAGCTGTTCGTACGTCAGCTCCAGCTTCCCGCACACGACCGCCGCGGCATGCGGAGTACGCGCGGCCTGCGCCTCGAACAGCTGCGGGAGCGTGGCCTCCGGCACCTCGTGCGCGGTGTCGGTACGGACGGCCAGCAGCTCGTTCCGCTCCCGGTCGTCCAGCACCGGCAGGCGGCTGATCGGCAGGTCCGGATCGGCCAGCGCAGCCTCCAGCAGGCGGGTGAACCGGACGGCCAGGGCCTCGACGGTGGACCGGTCGAACCGGTCGGCCGAGTAGCCGGCGGCCGCCTCGATGCCGAGGGGGGCGCCCTGGCCGTCGAACCGCTCTGCCGCGCTGAACAGCAGGTCGAACTTGGCCATGTCGGGATCGAACTGTGCGATCCGGGCGGTCAGGCCGGGGAACTCCACCAGCGGCCGGGCCAGGTTCTGCAGGATGAGCTTGACCTGGAAGAGGGGGTGGCGGCTGAGCGAGCGCCGGGGATTCAGCGTCTCCACCAGCCGCTCGAACGGCAGGTCCTGGTGGCCGAAGGCGGCGATGTCCGCTGCGCGGGTGCGCTCCAGCAGCTCGCCGAAGGACGGGTCGCCCCCGCTGTCGACCCGCAGGACCAGCGAGTTGACGAAGAAGCCGACCAAGTCGTCCAAGGCCTCCTCGGAGCGGCCGCTCACCGACCCGCCGACGGGAATGTCCGTGCCGGCGCCCAGCCTGGTCAGCAGTGCCGTCAGCGCGGTGTGCAGCACCATGAACACGGTGGCGCCACGCGCACGGGCCAGGCGCAGCACCGCCGCGTGTGCCTCGGCCGTCAGCGCGAACGGCACCAGCCCGCCGCGCCCGCTGGGTACCGCCGGCCGGGGCCGGTCCGCGGGCAGGGCGATCTCCTCCGGGAGGTTCGCCAGCGCCTCCGTCCAGTAGGCGAGCTGTCGGGACATCGCGCTGTCCGGGTCGCTCTCGTCGCCCAGCAGGCCGTTGTGCCAGAGGGTGTGGTCGGGGTACTGGACGAGCAGCGGCTCCCAGGCGGGCTCCCGGCCGTCGAGTGCGGCCGCGTAGGCGGTCGACAGGTCGCGGGCGAGCGGAGCCGTGGACCACCCGTCGCTCGCGATGTGGTGCGTGACGACGACCAGCACGTGCTCCTGCGGACCGAGGACCAGGAGCCGGGCCCGTAGCGGCGGTTCGCACGTCACGTCGAAGCCCCGGCCAACCTCCTCGGCGACCAGCGCGTCCGGGTCCCGGCCCGCCGTGTCCACCACCGGCAGCGCGGGACGGGCCGCGGCGGGATCGAGGACGACCTGCCTGGGCACGCCGTCCAGCTCGGGGAAGACGGTGCGCAGGCTCTCGTGGCGGGCTGCCACGGAGGCGAGGGCCTCGGCCAGCGCCCCGGTGTCCACCTCGCCGGAGAGGTGCACCACCAAGGGGATGTTGTAGGTGCCGTCGGCGGGATCCAGCCGGTTGATGAACCACAGTCCGCGCTGGGCGTGGGACAGCGGGACCACCTGCGGCCTGTCCGCGCGGACCGGGCCGCGGCCGGCCGGCGACGCGGCCGGGAGCTGCCGGGCCAGGCCCGCGACGGTCGGCGCGGAGAAGAGGGCGGCGACACCCAGGTCGGCACCGAGCACCGCGCGGACACGGGCCATCAGCCGGGTGGCCAGCAGCGAATGGCCGCCGAGCGCGAAGAAGTTGTCGTCGATGCCGACGGCGTCGAGCTCCAGCAGGTCCGCGAAGATCCCGCACAGGAGCTCCTCCTCCGGGGTCCGGGGTGCGCGCCGGTTCCCGGCCGCGAAGTCCGGCACGGGCAGCGCCTTGCGGTCCACCTTCCCGTTGGACGTCAGCGGCAGGGCGTCGAGCGGGACGAGGACCGACGGGACCATGTGCTCGGGCAGTACGGCGGCCAGGGCCTCCCGCAGGGGCCGGACGTCCTCCCTGCCCACCACGTACCCGACCAGCCGGCCGTGCCCGCCCGGGGCGGTGACCACGTGGGCCACCGCGTCGACGACCCCCTCCAGGGCCCGCAGCTGCGCCTCGATCTCGCCCGGTTCGACGCGCCGGCCGCGGATCTTCACCTGCGTGTCCCGGCGGCCGAGGAACTCCAGCTGCCCGTCCGGTCGGTGGCGCACGCGGTCCCCGGTGCGGTACATGACGCTGCCGTCGGCCGCGAACGGGTCGGGCACGAAGGAGGCGGCCGTCCTGCCGGGGTCGTCCAGGTAGCCCCGGCCGACGCCGGCGCCGGCGACGTACAGGTCGCCCGCGATGCCGGCGGGCACCGGCTGGAGCTCGTCACTGAGCACGTACAGCAGCGTGTTGCGGACCGGTCGGCCGATCGGCGTCGTGGTCCGCCCGTCCTCCACCCCGTCCGCCGTGATCAGGGCGTGGGACACGTCGTCGGAGCACTCGGTCGGCCCGTACGCGTTGACCAGGGGGACCTCCGCGAAGCGGGCGAACCAGCGCCGGCACAGTTCGGCCGGCAGCTCCTCACCGGTGACGACGAGCAACCGCAGTTCCGGCAGTCCCGGGCACTGCACGCCCTCGTCCCAGGCGTCGAGCGCCGCCCGCAGTACGGAGGGCACGACCTCGAGCACGGTGACGCCCTCGCGGGCGGTCCGGCCGAAGAGGCCGGGAGCGTCGGCCGCGAGGCCGTCCGCCACGGCCAGCACCCGGCCGCCGACGACCAGCGGTGCGGCCATTTGCCAGACCGACACGTCGAACGTGAGCGGCGCGTTCTGCACCACAGTGTCCCCGCGGGTCAGCCCCAGGTCGTCGACCTTCGCCAGCAGGTGGTTGTTCATCCCCCGGTGGTGCACCATGGCGCCCTTGGGGCGGCCGGTGGAGCCGGAGGTGAACATGACGTACGCGAGCCGGCCCGGGGCGGGCGCCGACGCTTCCGCGGGCGGCACCGCAGCCCCGCCGGGTGCCCTGTCGCCGGGGGAGTCGAGCCGTAGCACTTCGGGCGCGCCGGCCGCAGCCCCGGCCGCCCCTTCCGCAGCCTCGTGGCATCCGGCGTCGGCCAGCAGCCAGTGCGCGTGCGCGTCGGACAGCAGGGCGGCGGTCCGCCCTACTGGCGCGCGGGTGTCCAGCGGCAGGTAGGCCGCGCCGGCGGCCAGCACGCCGAGGAAGGCGGTGACCGCGTGCCTGCCGCGCTCGGCGAGGACGGCGACCACCGACTCGGGGCCCGCCCCGCGCGAGCGCAGACGGGCGGCCAGCGCGTCGACGCGGTCCATCAGCTCCCGGTACGTGACGTCGCCGTCGTCATCGGTGACGGCGACGGCTTCGGGGCGCCCGGCGGCGATGCCGCGGACCCGGCCGACGAGGTCGGTGAGGGACTCCGGCGCCGCGGTCCGGTTCCATTCGTCGACCAGTTCGCGGCTTTCCTCCGGGGTGAGGATCGCAGCGCTCCCGATACGGGTGTCCGGAGCCTCGGCTGCGGTCCCGATCAGCCGGCCCAGCCGGGCGAGGAGCGCCTCGGCGGTGGCCCGTTCGAACACGTCGGAGCGGAACTCCAGGGCGAGGAGGACACTGCCCGCTCCGTCGGCCGCCGAGAGGTCCTCCCGGACGGTGAACGAGAGGTCGACCTTGGCGCTGCCGGTCGCGACGTCGAGCAGCCCCAGGCGCAGCCCGGTGGCGGGCTCGGGCAGTCGGCGCTGCGCACCGTCCATGGCCAGCATCACCTGGAACAGCGGTTGGCGGGCCGTCGAGCGCGTGGGGTTGAGGACCTCCACCAGCCGCTCGAACGGCAGGTCCTGGTTCCCGTAGTCGGCCAGGTTTCCCTGCCGCACCCGGGCGAGCAACTCGCGGAAGGTCGGATTGCCGCCCGTGTCCGTCCGCAGCACCAGGGTGTTGGTGAAGAAGCCGACCAGCGCCTCCAGTTCCTCGTCGCCGCGCGCGGCCGCGGGGACGCCGAGGGCGATGTCGGTGCCGGCGCCCAGCCGAGTCAGCAACGCCGCGACCGCGGCCTGCACGACCATGAAGACGCTGGTGCCGCTCGTCCGCGCCAGCTCCGCGACCCTCCCGTGCACCCCGGGTTCCAGGTCGAGGGTCACCAGCCCGGCGGGGGCGGACCCGGTCGGCGGAAGCGGACGGTCGAAGGGCAGGTCGAGGCTCTCCGGCAGGCCGTCCAGCCGCTGCTTCCAGTAGGAGAGCTGCCGCGCGGCACGGCTGTCCGGGTCCTCCTCGGAACCCAGCACGCGGTGCTGCCAAGCGGCGTAGTCGGCGTACTGCACGGACAGCGGGGGGAGCTGCGGGGCCAGTCCGCCGCACCGCGCCTCGTAGGCGGCGACGAGGTCGCGCAGCAGCGGCGCGAGGGAGTCGCCGTCGGCGGCGATGTGGTGCAGCAGCAGCAACAGCACGTGCCGACCCGGTTCCACCGCGAACAGCGTCGCCCGCAGGGAGGGCTCGGCCGCCAGGTCGAAGGGGCGGGCCACCGCCGAGGCCAGCCTTCCGGACAGCTCTGAACCGGTCACGGTCTCGACGGGGAGGACGGTACGCACACCGGCGTCGAGGACGAGCTGGACGGGAACGCCCTCGCTCTCCCGGTAGACGGTGCGCAGGATCTCGTGCCGGTCGGTGAGGTCGCCGATCGCCGACTCCAGCGCTCCGCGGTCGAGTTCACCGTCGAGCGTGAGGACGATCGGGATGTGGTAGGCGGCCGTGGAGGCTTCCAGCCGGTGCAGGAACCACAGCCGCCGCTGTGCGGGGGAGAGGGCGAGATGCCCCTGGCGCGGTACCGGGCGCAGAGCCGGGAGCTCCTCCGCCGGGTCCACGAGGCGCTCGGCCAGGCAGGCCGGGGTGGGGGCCGAGAACAGGGCCTCCACCCCGCACTCGACGCCGAGCACGCTGCGGATCCGCCGGCTCGTGCGGGCCGCCAGAAGGGAGTGGCCGCCCAGGGCGAAGAAGTCGTCGTCGATCCCGACGGAGTCGAGGCCGAGGGCCTCGGCGAAGACCTCGCACAGGGCCTGCTCGCGGGCGGTCCGCGGGGCGCGCCGGGCGCGGGCACCGTCCGAGGCACGCGGGCGGGGCAGGGCCGCGCGGTCGGTCTTGCCGTTCGCCGTGACGGGTACGGCGTCCAGCACGGTGAAGGAGGCGGGGACGAAGTGGCCGGGCAGGGACGCGGCGAGCAACTCGCGCAGGACCGCCGGGTCGATGCCTTCGCCGGCGGGTACGACGTAGGCGGCCAGCGAGGGCTCGCCCGACGCGTCCCGGTGCACGGCCGCGGCGGCCCGGACGACGCCGGGCAGGCGCAGGAGGGCCGCCTCGACCTCCCCGAGCTCCACCCGGTAACCGCGGATCTTGACCTGCTCGTCGGCGCGCCCGACGAATGCGAGTGCGCCGTCGGGGCGCTGCCGCACGAGGTCCCCGGTGCGGTACATGCGCGCGCCTGGAGGCCCGAAGGGGCTGGCGACGAAGCGCTCCGCGGTCAGCGCACGGCGCCCCAGGTAGCCGCGGGCGAGGCCGGGGCCCGACACGTACAGCTCGCCGGTCGAACCGGCCGGCACCGGGTGCAGGGAGCCGTCGAGCACGTGGGCGCGGGTGCCGGGCAGTGGCGTACCGATCGGCGGTTCCTCGTCGCCGGCCAGGGCGTCGCTCATGGTGGCGATCACGGTGGTCTCGGTGGGGCCGTAGGCGTTGACCAGGATCCTGCCGGGGGCCCAGCGGGCCGCGAGCTCGGCCGAGGTGGCCTCGCCCCCCACGAAGAGGTTCATCTCCGGGGGCAGGTCGCCCTCGGCGTCCATCACGGCCAGCGAGGAGGGCGGAAGGAGCGCATGGGTGATGCGGGCCTCACGGGTGAAGGAGGCCAGTGCGTCGCCGGGCATCAGCTGCTCCCCTGGCGCCAGGACCAGGGTCGCGCCGGACAGCAGGCCCATGCACAGCTCCGCGACCGTGGCGTCGAATCCCATGGCGGCGAACTGCAGTACGCGGCTCCCAGGCCCGATCCCGAGGCGCCGGACGCAGGCCTCGGCCAGGCCGGGTATGCCGCGGTGCGTGACGACCACGCCCTTGGGGCGGCCGGTGGAACCCGAGGTGTAGATGACGTAGGCGGGGTGTGCGGCGGTGAGCGGCGCGGTCCGGTCGCCGTCCGCCGGATCGGTCTCCGGCCGGACCGCCAGTTCCCGCACGACCTCGACGTCGTCGAGGAGCAAGGGGCGGCAGCCGGCCGCCTCGGCCGGGGCCGCGGTACCCGAATCCGCCAGGACCACGGCGGGCGCGGCGTCCCGCAGCACGTAGGCGATGCGCTCCGCGGGGTAGGCCGGGTCCACGGGCACATAGGCGGCGCCCGCCTTGGCGACGGCGAGGGCGGCGACCGCGAACTCCGGCGAGCGGGACAGCAGCAGGGCGACGCGGTCCTCCGGACCGACGCCCCGGGAGGCCAGCGCGTGGGCGAGGCGGTTGGCCCGCCGGTTCAGCTCCGCGTAGTCGAGGACGGTGCCCGCGTATTCGACGGCCGGGGCCGCGGGCGAGGTCCGTACCTGCCGTTCGAAGAGCGCGGGCAGCGTCGGCCCGGCCGGGGTGCCGTCCGCCGGGCCGGGCGGCGCGTACGCGGCCCGGGCCTCGGCGTCGCCGAGCAGGCCGAGCCGGCCGACGGGCGTGCCGGGTTCGCCCAGGGCCCGTGCGACACGGCCGATGAACTCCAGGTAGCGGTTCTGGACGGCGGCGGCCTCCCCGTCGTGGTAGAGCTCCGGGTGGACGTCGAAGTCCACCCGGATCCGGCTCCCGTCGCCCCGGTCGTACACGCAGATGGTGAGGTCCTCGATGAGCCGCAGCGACATGTTGTGCGCGTCGCTGCGGCTCCCACCGAAGCGCAGGTCGTAGTCGAAGGGCACCACGTTGATGAGCGGGCCGAAGAAGCGGCGGTGGTCGGGAGGCAGCGCGAGGTCCCGCCGCAGGTCCTCGCCGCGGTACCGCTGGTGCGACACGACGCCGCGGAGCGCGTCGCGGGTCCGCGCCAGCAGCTCGTCCACGGTCGTGTCGGGGGTGACGGCCACCCGTACCGGCAGGACGTTGGCCACCATGCCGGGCGCCAGGCGCGACCTCGCGTCGTGTCGGGCGGTGACGGGCAGTCCCAGCACCACGTCGGTGAGGCCGGTCATGCGGTGGAAGAAGGCGGTGGTGGCGGCGACCACGATGCGGGACCTCGCGACCCCGATGCGCTCCGCCGCAGCAGTGAGGTCCTGCTGGACGTCCTGCGGCAGGTGGGCGGTGTGCCGGACGAACTCGGCCGTCGCGCGCAGCGGCCGGGCCGACAGGGCGATCGGTTCCGGCCGGTCGGCGAACCGGTCCAGCCAGAAGGCGCGGTCCCGCTCGAAGTCCTGGGAGCCGCGGTAGGCGGAGTCGGCGTCGAGCAGGGTGCGCACCGGCTCGAACGGGCAGGGGTCCGGCTCGGTGCCCGCCGCCAGGGCGCTGTAGACGTGCGCCACCCTGCGGACCAGCAGCGCCGCGCCCACCCCGTCGAGCAGGATGTGGTGGTAGGCGTGGTACCAGAACCAGTGGTCGTCGCGGACGCGGAAGAGCGCGTAGGTGAACAGCGGCGAGCGGGTGAGGTCGATCCGCCGGCGCAGGTCCCGCCCCATCCACTCCTCGGCGGCGCGCCGCGGATCGGGCTCGCCGGACACGTCGACGGTCTCCAGCCGCCAGGACGGCGGCGGGCCCACCACCTGGCGGGGTCCGTCCGCGGTGTCGAGGAACCTGATGTGCAGGGCGTCCGCCTCCGCGAACACCTGCCGCAGCGCCTGCTCGAACAGCGCGGGGTCGACGGGCCCGTGGATTTCCAGGTACTCGGCGGCCCTGAATATCGGGCTGTCCGGATCGACCTGGGAAGCGAACCAGACCCCGGCCTGGGCACCGGTCAAAGGAAGGGTCTGCTCGCCGGCTGCGAAAGACTGAGATCGGTTCATGACTCCTCGCCACTCACTTCACTTGCGGGAGTGCGGGGACATTGCGCTGGGAGTCTTCCGCAGCGTGCCTCCCGCACGGGAAACGGATCTGGATTTCCGGGCGAGCAGCCACTCCGGTTTTCGCCAGGACACTATCCAGCCCGCCCACGGGCGGGCTGGATGCGTTCTGTACGGTGAGCTGCCCCCGGTCAGGCGGCGAGCCGGCCGTGGTTCGCGTGGATCTTTTCGAGGATGCGGACAGCGGTGCCGCAGCCGTCGTCGTTGCGGACAGCCTCCGCGAGTTCCGCCACTCGGCGGGCGATCGCGGGGTCCGTCGTGGTGGTGCGGATCGCGGCGGCCAGGCCCTCGGCGGTGAGATCGCGCAGCTGGATGGGGGTGGGGGCGACCCCGATCTCCTCCAGGTACTCGGCCCACATCAGCTGCTCCCGGTGGAAGGGGCAGGTCACCTGGGGGATCCCGGCCAGCAGGGCCGCGTTGTGGGTGCCCGTCCCGCCCGCGTGGACGGCTGCCCTGACGCGCGGGAACAGCCAGTCGTAGGGCACGTCGCGTGCCACGTACACGTCGTCCGCAGCTTCGGTGATCTTGATTCCGCCCCAGCCCTCCACGACGACCGCCCGGTTGCCGGTGTTGCGGACCGCCTCCAGCACCATGCGGCCGACGCCCTCCGGGTCGAGGCCCCGCATGCTGCCGAAGCCGACGAAGACGGGCGGCTCCCCGGCGTCCAGGAACCGCTGCAGGTCTGCCGGGGGCTGCCACGCCGGGTGTGCGGGCAGCGACCAGAAGCCGGTGGTGTGCACCCACTCGGGCCAGTCCTCGGAGTGCTTGAGCACGTGGGGGCTGAAGCCGTGGATGACCGGAGTCGGGGTGCCGTCCGGGTAGTGGCGGAAGTCCATCTCGTCCTCGCGGGGCGGCAGGCCCAGCGTCTCGGCGCGCCAGGCCGTCACCATGGCGTGCGTCATGGGGTCGAGGGGCTCGCGGGCGGCCCGCTCGTGGTCCGCCAGGTTGTCGGGGCTCGACGACAGGCCCACTCCGGCCGGATAGTCGCGCGAGGGCACGAAGTGGGGGTAGAGGGGGGCCATCACGTGCGGGATTCCGAGCCGTTCGGCGATCTGGTGCGTCGCCTGCCGGGAGGAGTGCGAGTAGACGATGAGGTCGGTGCCTCCGGCCGCCGCCTCCCACATCTCGCGGAGGATGATCGGGTAGAGCCGGGGCACCAGCTCCTTGGCGATGGACTCGCGCAGCTGCATCTGCTCGGGCGTCGGCCGGTCGTTGTTCATGAGGATCTCCTGCACGTCACGGCGGGCGTGCAGGTCCATCATCTCGTCGTTGAGCGGGGCGAATTCGACGCCGTACTCCGCTGCGAACGGGGCGAAGCGGCGCGGCCCGACCAGGACCCCGGTGTGGCCCGCCCGGTTGAGGGCGTAGGCCAGCGCCAGGTACGGCTGGATGTCCCCGCGGCTGCCGTGGTTCGAATAGATCAGCGCTTTCACAGTGTCCTTCTCCGTCTGGAGTGGTGGTTCAGTTGCAGAGTTCCTTGAGCCGCGACACCAGCCCGGCCTCGGTCTGGCCGTCGTCCGGTACCGGTGTCACCTGGACGTGGGTCACACCGGCCGCCCGGTAGGCCGCCAGCCGGTCCTTCACGTAGACCTCGGAACCGCACAGCGTCGTCGCTTCCAACAGCTCCTCCGGTACGGCCGCCTCCGCGGCGGCCCGGTCGCCCGCGGCGTACAGGCGCTGGATCCTGTCGGCGTCGTCGCCGAATCCGTACCGGCGGATGAGCGCGTCGTAGAAGTTGTGGCCGGGTGCGCCCATCATGCCGACGAACAGGGCGAGTTGACGGCGTGCACGCTCGCGCGCGCGGTGCGCACGCGGACCGATGGCCAGCAGGCCGCCCGCCGAGATGCGCAGCGGGCCCAGCGCGGGGTCCCGCTTCGCCAGCCCCGCCCGCAGGTCCTCGCCCCAGACCCGGTCGGCCCATTCCGGGACGAAGAACATCGGCAGCCAGCCTTCCGCGATCTCCGCGGTCATCCGGACGTTGCGCGGGCCGAGGGCGGCGATCCACACGGGGACCGAGTCGCGTACGGGCGGGGACAGCAGCCGCATCGCGGTGCCCAGTCCGCTGCCCTCCGGGGCGGGCAGCGGCAGCCGGTGCACCTGTCCGTCGTGGCGGACCGGCCCCTCGCGCCGCCATATCTTCCGCATGATCTCCACGGTCTCCCGGGTGCGGGCCAGCGGGGTGGTGTAGGGGACCCCGTGCCACCCCTCGATCACGCGGGGTCCGGAGGCGCCCAGCCCGACGTGGCAGCGGCCGTGGGAGAGGGCGTCCACCCCGGCCGCCGTCATGGCGAGGACGGTCGGGGTGCGGGTGAACAACGGCATGATGCCCGACCCGATGTGGACGCGCTCGGTGCTGGCGGCGATGTAGCCCATGAAGCTGGGAGCGTCATAGCCGTAGGCCTCGGGGACCCAGACCAGGTCCAGCCCGGCCTTCTCGAGCGCGCTCACCCGTCGGGCCGACTCCACCGCGTGGCCGTCGTACTGGATCTGCATGGACACCTGCATGGGGGCCTCCGGGAGTGTGGCGGTCACGGTTGCAGGACGGGCCGGAGCTCGGCCATGTGCTCCTTGACGAGGAACTTCTGGACCTTGCCGGAGGGAGTGGTGGGCAGGGTGTCGAGCAGGTACCACAGCTGGGGCACCTTGAAGGGCGAGAGCCATTCCCGGCAGGCGGCCCGCAGCGCCTCCACGTCGACGGTCCGGCCCGGCGCGGGCAGGAGGCCAGCGGCGACGATCTCGCCCCAGGCCTCGTCGGGGAGGCCCACCACAACCGCCTCCTGCACGGCTTCGTCGCGCAGCAGGCACTCCTCGATCTCCGCCGCCGAGATGTTCTCGCCGCCGCGGATGATCACGTCGCTCAGCCGGCCGATGATCCGCACCGCTCCCGTGGCGTCCATCGAGCCGAGGTCGCCGGTGTACAGCCAGCCTTCCTCGTCCGTCTTGGCCGCGGTGGCCTCGGGGTCTCCGAAGTAGCCCAGCATCTGCTGGTAACCGCGGGCGCAGATCTCGCCGGGAACCTCGAGCGGCTGCGTGTGCCCGTACTCCGGGTGGCTGATGCGGCACTCGACGTGCGGCAGCGGCCGCCCGACCGTTGCTGCCTTCTCCTCCGCGCTGTCCTCGGGCCGGGTCAGCGTGAGCACGGAGGCCAGCTCGGTCTGCCCGTAGAGGTTGAAGACGGTGGTGTCGAAGAGGTGCTCCACCTCGGCGATGAGCCGGGAGCGCACGGGGGCCCCTCCCGTGAGGACGGCACCGATGCGGGGTGCGGCGGCCTCGTCCTGGCGGGCCGCGTGGGCCAGGGCCGTCAGAACGGTGGGCACGCTGGTCAGGACGGCGTCGGGGGTCTCCCGCAGCACCTTCAGGAGCAGACGGGGGTCGAACCGCTCCAGGAGGATGAAGGGACCGCCGCACCACAGCGGGCCCAGGCACGAGATGACGCAGCCGGCCGTGTGGAACATGGGGAGCGGGGAGACCACCGGCGCTCCGTCGGAGATACCGAGCACGTCGAAGGTGAACCGCGAGACGTTCACGACGGCCTGGTGGGACAGCAGTACCGCCTTGGGCAGGCCGGTCGTCCCCGAAGTGAACTGGATCTGCGCCGGCACGGCCGTGGCGGCGCGCTCGCGTTCGGCGGGCACCGGTGCACTGCCGTGGAGCGCCTCCCAGTCGGAGAGGGGGACCACGTGCTCCAGCAGGGGGAGCTCGCCCCGGACGTCCTCGACGACGGCGGCCATGTCGTACCCGCGGCTGTGCTCGGCGTACAACAGCATGGTCGAGGCCGACGCGCGCAGGGCGTGCAGCAGCTCGCGTGCCCTGAGCGCCGGGTTGAGGGCGACGAGCGTCACGCCCGCGAGGGCGGCGGCGTACTCCGCGATGGGCCACTCGGCGACGTTCGGGGCCCAGATCGCGACCCGGCCGCCCACGGCCACGCGCTCGCTGATCCCTGCGGCCACCCGCTCGGCCTCGGCCAGGAGTTCCGCGTAGGTCCAGCTGCGCGGCTCGCCTTCCTCCGGCACCGACACGAGGGCCACCTGGTCCGGTCGTGCCGCGGCGACCTCCCGCAGGAGGGAGCCGACCGTGTGGGACGCGAGGGTGCCGCTGGTGTCGGCGGTCCAGTGCGACTCGGTCAGCACTCTTCGGTCGCCGGGGAAGACCCCTGGCGGGGACGGGTTCTGCAGTGTCATGAAGCACTCCGTGAACGGATCGGGAGGAGCGCGCGGCGGACCGCGCCTCGGCCGGCCGAGGGCGGGGCAGCGCGAAGAGAGGGTGGGACGTGGAGAAAGGAAGGGAGGGAAGGAAGGGCAGGGCAGGGCAGGGCGAGAAGCGCGCGAGGGAGGAGGCCGCTCAGGGCTGCGGTTCTCTGGCTTGAAGCCGGACCAGCGGGGAGAAGGAGTACGTCTCGTCGCCGGCGTCGGCCGGCTGGATCACCTGCTGGTCGACGAGGCGCTCCAGGAGGTTGTCCGCCTGCAGGGGCGAGCACCCCAGTGCGGCCGCGGCCGTGTCGGTGCAGAAGCCGCCCTCCACTGCGCACGCGAGCTCGTGGAGCGCCCTGCGGTCCGCGGGTGCGAGGGCGGCGAGGCCGGCCTCCAGGCGCGGACGCACGGCGAGCGCACCTTGGGCGAGTGCGTCGAGGCGGTGGTCCTCGTCGCGGAGCCGCTGCGCCATGTGGGCCAGCGTCCAGTACGGGCGCATGGCCAGGCGCAGGCCGACGATCCGAATGGCGAGCGGCAGCGCGTCGCAGAGTTCGACGATCTCGTCCGCCACGTCGCCCTCCTCGGCCGTCCGGTGCTGGCCGACGATACGGGCCAGGAGTTCCCGTGCCTGCTCCGTGGTGAAGTTGGGGACGCGGAAGTGGCGGGCGTCCTCCAGAGCCGCCAGCGGCGCCCGGCTGGTCATCAGGACCGAGGTGTTGAAGCCGCCCGGCAGCAGCGGACGCGCCTGTTCCTCGCCCGCGACGTTGTCGAGGACCACCAGCGTGCGCCGGTCGACGAGCAGACTGCGGTAGAGCGTCGTGCACCCGGCCAGCGACCTGGGGACGTCCTGTTCGGCGACCCCGAGGGCCTGGAGGAGCTGGGACAGTGCGGCCTGTGCGGGGAGGGGCTCGGCGGTATGGCCGCGCAGGTCCGCGTACAGCTGGCCGTCGGGGAAGTGGGGGCGGCTCGCGTGGGCGGTGCGGACCGCCAGAACCGACTTGCCGGCGGCGGCCGGCCCGTAGAGGGAGACGACGGAGGCGCTGCCGATGGCCGACGCCGAGCGGCTCGTGGTGAGCGTGCGGAGCACGGGGTGGTGCTCGCTCCGGCCGACGAAGTCCTCCACGTCGCGGGGGAGGAGACAAGGGGACAGCGGGCGCTGGCGGTGTGCCGGTCGGGTGGGGGGATCGACCGGCCACGACGGCGCGCCCTGGCCCAGGACCGACAGGTGCGCGGCCCGGAGCTCTGCGCTGGGCTCGATGCCGAACTCCTTGCGGAGCGTCGAGTCCAGCTCGGTGTAGACGGCCAGGGCGGCCACCTGCTGCCCCGAGCCGGCGAGCGCGACCATGAGGCGGGAGTTGAGGCCCTCGTGCAGCGGATGGGCCCGCTGGACCTGCCGCAGCCAGGGGACGGCCTCGTCATACTGGCCTGCGCCGATGGCGAGGTCGGCCAGGCGTAGGGTGGCGGCGAGGTGGACGCGGTAGTAGTCGGCAACGGCGGGATGCGCCCTGAGCCGTTCACCGAAGCCTTCGAGGAGCTCGCCGGTGTACGTCTGCACGACCCGGGAGAGGGCACGGTGCTCTCTGGGGACGTCGCCCAGCTGCCGGGCCGCGCCTGCCGCGGCGGCCAGCTCCTGGAACTGGAGCAGATCGACCTGGTCCTGGTCGATGCAGAGCTGGTAGCCCTCCGAGCGGCGGATGATCGAGGGAGCCCCCAGCTCCTCGGACCGGTGGCGGTCGAGGAAGCTGCGCAGGCGAGAGACGTGCGTGTGCACGAGCTGCCGGAAGGAGTACGGGGGTTCCTCGCCCCACAGTACGTCGATGATCTCGCTACGGTGGACCGCCTGGTTGGCGTTGAGGGCCAGGAGCGCCAGGAGGTGCCGCTGCTGCGGTGTGCCGATGTCCAGTTCGACGGTGCCGCGCAGGGCGGTGAAGGGGCCGAGGAGCCGGATGCCGAACTCCGCGGTCTCCTCGTGCGGGTCGGCGGGGCGCGGCCCGCCGGTGCGGGCGGCTGTGCAGATCTGAGGTTCGTTCAGGACCTCGGCCAGACGCTGGAGGGACATCGCACGGGGTCTGGGGACCCGGTCCTGTTCGATCTCGCGCAGGGTCCGCATGCTCAGGCCGGACTGCTCGGCCAGCGTCCGCTGGCTCATGCCCACCTGCTGTCTCAGATTGCGTACCAGCTTGCCCAATGAACTCGTGGTCAGGCCACCTACGGCCAATTCTGTCTTCACGAAATCCCCCTTCCTGAAGACACGGGTCGAACAAATGTTGATCATGGTGGCGGCGTCCGGAGTCCTCATTGATCGACATTCATCGGGTCGTCAATTTCGGTGTGACATCGGTCACTTGATGACCCATCAGTTTCCGGAGGACCCTATTCCGGGCCGTGTGCGGTTCCGGGCGCTCCCCCGGAACCGCATCACCGCCGCACGGTCACCGGGGCAACTGCGTGCCCACCCCGGCCGCCACGGCCCTGGCGTGGATGACGTCCGCGAGCGCGATGTCGTGGACGCCCATGCCGAACGGATTGACCACGACCCGGTGGTGCGCCTCGACGGTCCGGCTGTAGTCGCCCGCCACGAGCGAAGGCAGCTCGGCGTCCACGGCCCGCCCGCCCGCCGGCGCGGTGCGGCCTGGCCCGGTCACCCGGCCCGACCGGGCCAGGCGGCCCAGCAGCCGGTGGTCGTCGCCGCTCACCAGCTCCCAGTCGTCGACGAACAGGTGGTCGCAGCCCATCAGCAGCCCCTCGGAGGCGTCGTCCAGCGAGACGTTGACGAAGATCCCGCCCTCGGGGACCCAGTCGGGTTCGACATAGGCCCGCGTCGTCGTCGTCACCGCGATGGTGAGCCCGGCCCCGGAGACGGCCTCCCGCGCCTGCGCCGTCTCCCGGACGTCGAGGCCGGGCGCGGCCCTGCGCCACTCCTCGGCCAGCCGTGCGCGGGACGCCGGGTCGCGGTCGTACAGCAGCACCCGCTCCAGCTGCGGGCACTCGGCCAGCAGCAGCTCTTGGTGCGCCCGCGCCTGGCGGCCGCACCCGAGGAACGCCACGCTCGTCACCGACGCCAGCCCTCGGACCGCTTCGACCGCGGCGAGGGAGACACCCGCGGTGCGCAGGGCGCTGATCCGGGCCCCCTCCATCACGCAGCTCGGGTGCGCGGTCTCCGGGTCGGCCAACACGATCAGGCCGGCCGCCCGGGCCACTCCTCGCCCGTGGTTGCCGAGCGAGCTGTTGATGATCTTGCAGCCGTAGCCGGTACCCGACCATCCGGGCAGGATCAGGCTGCGTGCCGAGGCGCCGGCGGGCGTCGTCCAGCGCAGTGCCGCCTCCGGTGTCAGGCCCGCCGTGCCGGCGCGGAACGCCAGGAGTGTGTCGCGGACCAGGTCGACGATCCGCAAGCTGCGGCTCAGCTCCTCGACCTCCGCCCCCGTCAGGTACCGGATCGAGGCGTCTGCGTCGCTGCTCACTCTGGCTCTCCGTTCTCGAGCCGGGCCGCTCCCAGGGCATGCAGGACGGCCGGGACTCGGTGGTCCGCCTCCGGTGGCACCGGAAGGGGGCGGGCGTATATCTGTTCGTACTTGTCGCCGGCATCGGGGCAGATGCACACGACCTCGGCGGCCCCCGGTGAGTCGAGGGCGTGCAGCAGCGCGGCCAGCACGGCGGCCCCACCCGAGCCGCCGAGGCGGACGCCCGCGCTCTCCGCGATCCGGCGGCAGGCCAGTGCCGCGTGCACGTCGTGCACGCTGAAGGCCCTGTCCCACTCGCCGCCGGTGAGGAACCGCGACCTCTGCCCCGAGCCGAAGCCGGCCAGCTTGAAGGGGCGGTCGCCGACTGCACCGCCCAGCGCCGCCGACCCCACGGCATCGACGGCCAGCAGCTGCGTCCGCGGCCGGTGCTCACGGAAGTAGCCGGCGACGCCCGCCAGCGTGCCGCCGGTGGACACGGCGACGGACACGGCGTCCAGACGGTGCTCCGGCACGGCGTGCGCCAGCTCGGCTGCCGTACCCCACTGATGCGCCCGCGGGTTCGCGGGGTTCTCGTACTGGTCGGTCCACACCGCGGTCCGGTCGTTCGCCAGGATCTCCCGGACGGCGTCCAGCCGGGCACCGAGGGTCCTGCCGCCGGCCACCTCGCGGACCACGACCACCTCGGCGCCGTGGGCAGCCATCTCGTCACGGCTGCGCTGCGGTGTACTGGGCTCGACCACCAGCGTGCACCGGTATCCGCGCTCGGCGCAGAGCCCGGCCAGCGCCACTCCGAGGTTCCCCGACGTCGACTCCACCACGCGGCTTCCCGGACCCAGCCGGCCGGCCGCCTCCAGTGACCCCAGCAGGGCCTGTGCCGTGCGGGCCTTGATGGATCCGAAGGAGTTCTCGGCTTCCATCTTCAGACGCACGCGCACGATGCGGCCGCCGAGCGGGACCCGGAGGGAGAGCAGGGGCGTGCCGCCTATCACGCGTCGACGCGACGCCAGTCCGCCGCTCACGCGTTCGGCACCTTCGGGACCGGGGCGCAGGCGCCGCCGGGCCCGATCTGGGACAGGTTGTAGCCGACCGGGTAGCCCGGATAGGTCCTGGCCGCCGGACGCGTCAGCAGCCGGCCGACGGTTTTCGGCGCGATCTGCTCCGCGAGCGCGTGTCCCCGCAGGCCGATCCGGTTCAGTGCGCGCGCCCAGGGCGAGGGCGGACCGATGCCGAGCATGCGCAGCGCCACCCCGTCGAGCCGGCACGGCAGCGTGGCCCCCACCACGGCGTCGAGGGGACGCGGGTACCACGAGGAGTAGAGCCGGAGCAACGACATGCCGACGCGGTGGTTGCTCGGGGCGGGCCGGAACATCCGCTGCTCGTACTCCCGGTTGAACCGCTCGAACTCGTCGTAATCCGTCGGGAGTTCCCTGATGTTCATGCGCTCGCCCACGGCCAGGAAGAAGTAGAACGCGGCGAGCTTCTCCACCGTGCTGGCCCGGCGCCAGGCCCAGCGGTCGATCCAGCGGACCGGCTCGAAGATGAAGGTGGAGAGCACATACAGCATGTCCTCGTTCGCGATGTCGAAGCGGGCGTGGGCGCGGTTGATCTGGCGCAGTGCCTGACGGCCGCGCTCGGAGTCGTAGCCGTTCTTGACCAGCTCGCCGAGCAGGATGCGGGTGTCGTCGTACCGTTTCTGCGCCCTGAAGGCGAACTCCCCCGTGCTGTCGAGCATCTCGGAGATCACCGGCACGCAGCAGGTCCGCCAGATCGCGACCTCCAGGCCGCGGCCGTAGTCCCAGGGGAACTCCCGATCGGAGGAGACCCGGTGGATCAGCTCGTGGTCGGCCTTGGGATCCAGCGTCTGCAGGTGGCGGAGTGTGGCATAGCGGTTTCGCATGTCCGAAGGCCTCCGGGTGTCAGAGCGGCGTGATGCCGGAGGCGTCGACGACTTCGGGACGGGCCGGGTCGAAGCGGCCCGTCTCGAACCGCCACTGCAGCTGCCCGCTCATCCAGGTGCGCAGCCCCTCCACATGGAGCTCCAGCGCCTCGCGCATCCCCTCGTCGGCGCCCGCGCGACGCGCGTTCGCGTAGCAGGCCGCGGCGAGTTCCGTGAAGCGGTCCACGCGGCCCTGGATCATCCCGGCCACGGCGTCGGCGGCCGTCTGCAGATCCGTGCCGTTGGCCCGCCGGTACACCAGCACGAGGTTGTGCGGGTCGCCCAGCAGCGCTTCCTTCTCGCAGGAGAAGAGGTCGTTCGTCCACAGGTCCGCATCCGACAGTGCCTGATTCATCTCCGCGAATTCCGGGAGCCCGTACACCGCCTCCGGGACCTCCCAGTGCCGGGCGACTTCCACCAGGTCGAGATACGGCATGAGGGCGCAGCCGCGCATGCGTAGGTACTCGTCGAAATCGGGCTCCCGGCCGGCCGCACGATTGCCGGCCTCCCAGGCGCAGGTCTCGAAGAATTCGGCAATGTGGGCCGTGAACCTTTTCCGCCAGCCCGGCGTGGTGTAGGTGCAGGTGCGTTCCCACAAATCGCAGAACGCGGGCCGGAAGGCGGCGGTGAACGAGTCCTCCCCGGCCGTGTCCGCGAGGGGTGCCGGGCCCTCGGACGGCAGCCAGTCGAGCACTGTCGCGCACACCTGGCGCAGCCGCTCGGGGTCGGTGCCCAGCCGCGTCTCGTCGAACTGGTCGTCCAGGACGAGCAGACAGCTGATCCAGTCGGTCACCAGGGCCAGTTCGGCGAATCCGGCGTAGGGATAGGCCCGGGCCATCAGGGTGCCCAGCAGGGAGTCCTCGTGGTGTCGCCGCGAGGCCTCGTCCGGGACCAGGCCGAACCTGCGGACGAATTCACGGGTATGCCCCTCCGCGCGATCGGCGAGCGGGCTTATGTGTGGAAGAAATTCAACCTTGATATGCGGAATTCGCAGAGGGGGAGTCATCGCGCCAACCGTTGATTGGGAAATCGACGTGCCCGATCGTACGGTCCGACGATCCGCCCCGGCTGGACGCCGCCTATATGCAAAACTGCCTCTTGAACGGGCGGGTGACCGGGGTAGGTTTTCCGTTGATTCACCAAGGCGGGCAGCTCGACAGCTTTCGCTCGTCCGGTATCCAAAGCAGAGGCTCACATGTCTTCTTCGATTCCCGCGGCCATCTCGTGCGGTGGATGGATTCGCCGGTACCGCCACGTCCCCTCGCCCCGACTGCGCCTCGTGTGCTTCGCCCATGCCGGGGGATCGGCCGGCGTCTTCCGCGCCTGGCCCGGGCTGCTCCCACAGGACGTGGAGATGCTCGCGGTGCAGTACCCCGGCCGGCAGGACCGCTTCGGCGAACCGTGCATGGACTCCATGGAGCCCATGGCCGCGGGCATCGCCGCGGCGCTGACACCGTTCCTGGACCGGCCAGTGGCGTTCTTCGGCCACAGCCTGGGTGCGGCCGTCGCCTACGAGGTGGCGCTCCGCCTGGAGCGCATGCACGGAACGCCGCCGGCACACCTCTTCGTCTCCGGCAGGTCCGCACCCTCGCGGCCCCGCCCGTCCAGGAACCTGCACCGGCTCGACGACGACGCACTGCTGGAGGAATTGAGCGCTCTGGGCGGCACGGACGGGCAGGTCCTCACAGACCCCGGCCTCCGGGCCGTGGTCATGCCGGCGCTGAGGGCCGACGTCCGGATCGCCGAGACCTACCGGGCGGAGCCCGGCCTGCGGACCGGCGCTCCGGTGACCGCCTACCACGGCGACCGCGACGCCAGCGTGGAGGCGGCGGACGCGCAGGCCTGGTCCGAGCACACCGCCTCCGACTTCGCGTGCAGGCCCTTCGCGGGAGACCACTTCTACCTGCAGGAGCGGGCACCCGAGCTCGTGGCGGACCTCGCCACCCGGCTCGACGGCGTCGGACACCCGGGACGGGCGGCGTGAGCTCCCCCACGGTCCTGGCCGAGCGCGTCGGAGCGGACGTCATGCTCGTGACGCTCAACCGCCCGCACCGCAAGAACGCACTCACCGACGGGATGCTCGCGGAACTGGAGGCGCTGTTCGGCCGCGTGGCCGAGGACACCTCCGTCAGGGCCGTCGTCCTGCACGGCGCCGACGGGGCGTTCTGCTCCGGCTTCGACCTGGACGGCATGGAGGGCATGACCTCCATGCCTCCGTTGGAGCTGCAGCGCCGGGTGGAGCGGCAGGCCGCGGCGGTCAGGGCTCTGCACGGGCTGCCGCAGGCGGTGATCGCCGCCGTCGCCGGCCCGTGCATCGGCGCCGGCCTGTCCTTGGCGCTCGCCGCCGACATCCGCCTGGCCGCTCCGGACGCCCGCTGTCGCGCGGCGTTCGTGCGGGTCGGGCTCTCCGGGGGCGACCTGGGCGCCTCCTGGCTGCTGCCGCGCATCGTCGGCCTCGGCTCCGCCCTCGACCTCATGCTCAGCGGGCGGACCGCTACTGCGGAGGAAGCGTTCGACCTGAGACTGGTGAACCGGGTCGTACCCGGCGACGCCCTGCTGCCGGAGGCGCTCGCACTGGCCGCGGACATCGCGGCCAACAGCCCGGTCGCGGTCGCCGTCACCAAAGCCGTCGTGCACGCCAATGCGGGCGCCCCGTCCCTGGCGGACGCCCTCGCCCGCGAAGCGGCCGCGCAGGTCGTCACCGCGAAGTCCGCGGACGTCGACGAGGCCGTGGCCGCGTTCCACGAGGGGCGCCCACCTCGGTTCCCCGGACGGTAGACCCGGGTCGCGAAGGCCGAGAGGACGCCCGGAAGGGGGCAGTTCGTGCCGTACAGGCAGTGTCCAGCCCCGCCGCGCCGGACCTGCCTAGCATCGGCCACCGCTCCACGATCAAGATCGAAGGCTTGGAAGGACAGCCCGTTGAACACTGCTGAGAACTGGCGGCCGCTGGAACTCACCCCCTCGGCCGTCGGCGCCGAGGCGACTCCGGCCGGGCTCGTGGACCACCTCGCCGCCCTCGACCTCGCCGACCTGCTCAGGCAGGAGAAGGCGTTGGTCTTCCGCGGTTTCGGAGTCTCCTCGGGGACCTACGACACCGTCGCGGACGCCCTGCTCCCGCAGCGGCTCGCGTACGTCCACGGCAACTCCCCGCGGACCAAGGTCGCCGCAGTCGGGGAGAACGTCTACACGTCCACCGAGTACCCGCCCGAGTACCAGATATCCCTGCACAACGAGATGTCGTACGCCCACCAGTGGCCCGGGCGCTTGCTGTTCTACTGCGACCGGGCTCCGTCCACCGGCGGTGCCACCCCCGTCGTCGACGGGCAGCTGTGGCTGGAGTCCGTCGACCCCGCGATCCGGGAGGCCTTCGCCGACGGCGTCCGCTACACCCAGAACCTGCACGGCGGCCACGGGCTGGGCAAGAGCTGGCAGGACACCTTCGAGACCCGGGACAGGGACCAGGTCGAGGCCTTCCTCGACGGCACCGGCGCCGACTGGAAGTGGAAGTCCGACGGAACCCTGTGGATCAGCCAGGTCGGCCCCGGCACCGTGCGCCACCCCGTCACCGGCACCGAGGTGTGGTTCAACCAGGCCGACCAGTTCCACGTCGCCGGCCTGGGCGAGGACGCGGCCCTGCTGATGGAGCTGCTGTCCGAGGACGAGATGCCGCAGTCGGCCTCGTACGCCGACGGCACCCCGATCCCCGCCGAGCACATCGTCCACGTCCAGGAAGCCGGCCTCCGGCACGCCGTGGACGTGCACTGGAACGCCGGTGACCTGCTGCTCATCGACAACATCCTGGTCGGCCACGGCCGCCGCCCGTACACCGGGAACCGGCGCGTGCTGGTCGCGATGTCCGACTAGACCACCGCCCGTTGCGGACGGGGCCGGAACAGGGCCCCGGCTGCGGCGCCGTGAGTGCCCCCCTCGCCGCCCCCGTGGCCGAGATCGACGAGCCGAAGCCGACTGAGGAAGAACATGACCGCGAGTGACCGCCCCCGATACCAGCGCGCCGGGCTCGAAGACGTCCTGCCCCTCTCCCCGCTGCAGGAGGGTCTGCTCTTCCACGCGCACTACGACGGCCACGAGCGGGACGTCTACACAGTCCAGCTCGGCATCGACCTCACCGGCCCGCTCGACGCCGACCGACTCCGGGCGGCACTCCGCAGCCTGCTGCGGCGCCACCCGCAGCTGCGCGCCGGATTCCGGGTGACCACCTCCGGCAAGACCGTCCAGTTCATCCCCCGCCAGGCGGACCCCGCCTGGCGGGACGCCGACCTCACGGCGCTGGACCCCGCCGAGCGCGAGGCGGAACTGGACCGGATCGCCGAGCGCGAGCGCCTGGCTGGCTTCGACCTCGCCAAGCCGCCGCTGATCCGCCTGGCGCTCGTCCGGCTGCAGCCGGAACTGCACCGGCTCGTCCTGACCAACCACCACATCCTCATGGACGGCTGGTCGGGCCCGCTGGTGCTGCGGGAGCTCCTCGCCCTGTACGAGAACGGCCCCGACAGCGCCGTCCTGCCCCCCGCCACCCCCTACCGGGCCTTCCTGGCCTGGCTGGCCCGCCAGGACCGCAACACCTCCCTGGAGGCGTGGCGGCAGGCACTCGACGGGCTGGACGAACCCACCAGGGTGGCGCCGCCGGCCGGATCGGACGGCCTCGCGGCGCCCGCCGAGCAGATCGCCCTGGAACTCCCCGAGGACCTGAGCGCCGCCCTGCGGCGGCGGGCCCGCGATCACGGCACCACCGTCAGCACCCTGCTCCAGGCGGCCTGGGCGGTGCTGCTGGCCAAGCTCACCGGCCGGCAGGACCTCGTCTTCGGCTCCACCGTCTCGGTCCGCCCGCCTGAGATCCCCGGCGTCGAGAGCATGATCGGCCTCTTCATCAACACCGTCCCGGTGCGGGTACGGCTGCGCGCCCAAGAGACGCTGGGCACCCTGCTGACCCGGGTCCGCGACGAGCAGACCGCGCTGATGGACCACCAGTACCTGGGTCTGGCGGACATCCAGAGCCTCGTCGGCGTCGGCGAACTCTTCGACACCTCGGTCGTCTACGAGAACTACCCCGTCGACCGCGACGGCCTCGGCACGACGGTCCGTGGAGTCCGCGTCACCGGCGCCGAAGGCCGCGACGCCACGCACTACGCGCTCGGCCTCATCGCTGCCGCCTCCGGAGACCGGCTGGAACTGAGGCTCGAACACCGCCCCGACCTCGTTGACCGGACCGCCGCCGACACCGTCCTGGCCCGCTACCGGCGGATCCTCGAAGCCTTCGCCGCCACCCCCGACCTGCCTGCGGGACGGCTGGACGTCCTCGGCGGCGAAGAGCGCCGCCTGATGCTCGAAACCTTCAACGACACCGGGCAGGAGACGCCGCAGGCCACCGTCGTCGGCATCCTCCAGGAGCAGGCCGCCCGCACCCCCGACCGCACCGCCGTCGTCTTCGCGGGCGCCGCCACAGGCTTCGCCGAGTTCAACGCCGACGCCAACAGGCTGGCCCACCACCTCCTCGCCCGAGGCATCGGAGCCGAGGACGTGGTGGCCCTCGCCCTGCCCCGCACCCCGCAGAACCTCACCGCCCTCTTCGCCGTGCTGAAGACCGGCGCGGCCTACCTGCCGCTCGACCCGGACGACCCCGCGGACCGTATCGCCACCCTCCTCGACGACGCCCGGCCCGTCCTGATCCTCACCACCGTCGAACGTGCCGCCGCCCTGCCGCCCACCGACGTCTCCACCGTCCTTCTGGACGCCCCCGAGGTCGTGCGCGAGCTGGTGCAGCACCCCGCCACCGACCCTGCGGACGCCGACCGGGCCCACCCGCTGCACCCCGACCACACCGCGTACGTCCACTACACCTCGGGCTCCACCGGCCGTCCCAAGGGCGTCGCCGTGCCCCACCGCGGGCTCGCCAGCCTCTTCTTCAGCCACCGGGCACAGGTGTACCTCCCGGCCGCAGAAGCCCTGGGCAGGGAATGCGTCCGCGTCGTCCACACGGCCGCGTTGTCCTCCGATGCGCTCTGGCCGCCGCTGCTGTGGATGCTCGCCGGGCACGAACTCCACCTCATCGAGGACGTGGTGCGCCGGGACGCCGAGGCCCTCGTCGGCTACACCGCCGGCCACGGCATGGACATCGTCGACGTCACCCCCTCCTACGGCCGCCTCCTGGTCGCGCAGGACCTGCTGGACGACACTCGGCCGGCCGGCGGCACGTCCCCGGCCGCGGTCATGGTCGGCGGTGAGGCCGTCCCCCAGGCCCTCTGGGATCGGCTGCGAGCCGACGCCCCGCTCAGCCACAACTTCTACGGGCCGACCGAGACCACCGTGGACTCCGTCGTGGCCGCCGTCTCGGACGCCGACCAGCCGGTCATCGGCCGCCCCGTCGGCGACACGCGCGTCTACGTCCTCGACGCCGGTCTGCAGCCCGTCCCGCTGGGGACGCCGGGTGAGCTGTTCATCGCGGGTTCCGGTGTGGCCCGCGGGTACGTGGGCCGGCCGGGTCTGACGGGTGAGCGGT
>NZ_JBWKDK010000018.1:0-141848 GCF_056436005.1 Streptomyces sp. NPDC043854 | reverse complement strand
ACAGATCGGCACACCAGCCCTTTGCCCAGTGACTTCAAGTCGGCGGAGGCTCACTGCCCGACAGAGAGCGCGGCTCACCCGGTGTGCGCATCGTGTGAGGGGCCTCGCTGGCGGTGGTGAGGCTGCGGGCGCTGCTGTCGAAGGCCAGACGGATGCCGACCGCCAGGACCGGGACGGCGGCCACCGCGAAGGCCAGCCGGAGGTCACCGGTGACCAGGAGACCCATGACCGCCAGGGAGACCGGTTCGAGGACCACCCGAGGCAGGTACATGACGCTGTTGATGCGGCCCAGGACGTCCTCGGGGGTCCGGGTCTGGATGAACGTGGGCAGGGCCACGTCGCTGGAGTACGCCACGCCCACGCCGAGCAAGGCCAGGGTGGTAGCGGCCAGCCATACGTCGGGGAGGACGCCGAGGAGCATGAAGGCCACGCCCTCAGTGAGCGTCATGCCGATGATCAGGATGCCCCAGCGCCGGGGCAGGCCGGTGAAGACCGCCGCGATGGTTCCGGTCAGCTGGCCGAGTCCCCAGGCGGACAGGAGCAGGCCCAGGGCCATGGAGTCCTGGGGGAAGGACTTGGCCAGTGCCGGGAGGGCCACCGCGAACAGGCCGCTGTAGCTCAGCGCCGCCGCTCCGATGATCATGAGGACGGTGCGGACCTCCCGGCTCCGCCGGGCGTACCGCAGGCCCTCCACGATCTCGCTGCCGATGACCGACAGCGGCTTGAACTCCTCGCCCTCGGGGCGGCGCCGGGGCGCGGCGAGGACGGTCCAGGCGGCCACGAAGAAGGTGCCGCTGTTGAGCAGGATCGCGGCCGGGGTCCCCACCAGGGCCACTAGGGAGGCGCCGAGCAGCGGTCCGAGGAACCGGGCGCCCTGCTCGCCGAATCCGACCAGCGCGTTGCCGCGCGGAATCTGCTCGGTGGGCAGCAGGGAGGGCAGGATGCTGTCCTGGGCCGGCATGAAGAAGGCCTCCGCCACCCCGGCCACGGCTCCCAGCGCGTACAGGTGCCACACCTGCACGCTCTCCATCGCGGCCAGCAGGCCGAGCATCCCCACCGCGGTGCCTCTGACCAGGTGGGAGCAGAGCATGACGGTACGGGGGGACAACCGGTCGGTGACCGCGCCGCCGACCAGCAGCAGCACGCCGCGCGGCACCGTCTGCACCAGCAGCACCGCCGCCAGCGCCCCGGCCGATCCGGTCTCCTGGAACACCAGCCAGACGAAGGCCACTTCGAAGCTGTAGTCGCCCAGCATGGACAGCGTCTCACCGCACCACACCGCCCGGAACGCGCGGTGGCGTAGCGGCTGTCGAACTTGTTCCAGCATCATTCCCTCTGAGATCTCCTGGTAAGTGCAACCGTCGCATCGCGGCGCGGCGACGGTGGACGACTCCGGTGGCCCGGCCTCAGCCGGTCAGCCGGTCGGGTCCGCTTCGCGCAGCGACTTCGGCGTCATGTCCGTCCACAGTTCCTCGATCCTCCGTAGGCAGTCCTCCCGCGGCGCGGGCTCCCCGACGGTCCGCCAGTCCTGGGGAACGTCGTGATAGGTGGGCCAGACCGAGTACTGCTCCTCGTGGTTGACGACCACGTGGAAAAGATCCTGGTGCATCATTCCTCATCCCTCCTTCTCGGGCTCCCCGACGACGACGGGCGGCAGGCCGTGGCGGGCCACCCCCGCGCGGTGGAGTTGGCGCAGCAGCGGGTCCCTGATCCGCCCCCGCTGGTAATGGGACCGGAACAGCCGGTCATAGGTGCCGAACCAAGTCCGGCGCTCGTGCAGGAACAGCACGTCGTGTGGTGCCATCCGGCGTATCGCGAGCACCCCGAGCGGGGCCACCGAGACCCTGAACGCCGGGTTCCGTACGGCCCGTTCGTCGCAGTGAGGGTGGAACTGGCCGATCATCAGGCCGCTGTCCACCGCCTTGTTCTTGAGGGCCTCGTACTCCCGGTCCAGGGACCACCCCTCGGGCCAGGTGTCGGGGAGGGCCACCACCCGGCTCTCCAGCGAGGTACCGGAGCTCGCGGCCGGCCTCGCCACCCGCACGAAGTCCCGCATCTCGGCCTCCAGGGGGCCCGGTGTAGCAGGGCGCCGTCCAGGCCGTCGATCTCGTACCGGAGGCTGAACTGCACCGCGTGGTCGCCGAGGGCGGGCGGGACGAACGGGCAGACCGGGCCGCGGCGCCCGAGCTCCGGGTTGGCGCTGCCCACATAGCTGCGCAGCCAGTCGTCGATCTGTGCCAGGTCCCGCTCGACCCGCTCCCGGGGCTGGGGGCGGTGACACCTGGATCCACGGGCCGTCCGTACGTGCCGGCGCCCCACCCGCGGACGGTATGGAGGCGGTCATGCCGGGCCCCGGAGCGGGGTCCGACCGGGGCTCTCGGCCGCGGCACGCCGGGCGCCGGTCAGCTCGATCAGCTCCGCGTAATCCTCGGCGGCGTAGACATCCGCGAACTCCAGGGCCACGCCCAGGCCGTCCTGGATGTCCTGGACCAGTCGGATCGCGCCGATGGAGGTGCCGCCGTCCGCGAAGAAGTTGGAGTCCGCGGCGGGGGCCAGTCCGGTGTGGCGTTCCCAGGACCGGGCGATGACCTCCTCGGCCGCTGCGCGGGTGCCGCTCATCCGGCCCCTCCCCGAGAGGTTTCGGCGGTGTGCGGGAGGAATCGGGCCCGGGGATGGGGGTGGGGTGCCAGTGCGATGGTGGGGCGGAGTCCGGTGCCCTCCGGGGGGACGCCCACGTCCAGGAGGCCGTGGCTGAGGATGGCCGCGCTGGCCAACTGGGCTTCCAGCAGGGAGAACTGGCGGCCGAGGCACTGGTGCGGGCCGGCCCCGAAGGGGAAGTACTGCTGGGTGGGCGGGCGTTCGCCCAGGAACCGCTCGGGCCGGAACTCCTGTGGCTGGTCCCACAGTTCCGGCGCGCGGTGGACGGCCCACGTGCTGGACATGACGACATCGCCGACTTCCAGCCGGATGCCGGCTGCTTCCAGGGGTTCGTCGATCCGGCGGAACAGGGCCCAGGCCGGTGGGTGGAGCCGCAGCGATTCCTCGACCACGGCCCGGGTGTACGGGAGGGTCCCGGGCGGTAGGGAGGGCAAGATGGCGAGCCGCCTCAGATCCTCGGCGAGGACTTCCCGCAGCGCGCGGTCCCGGGTTTCGGGATTGCCAGCCATGTTGTGGAAGATCCAGGTCAGGAGGGTGCCCATGGTTTCCACCCCGGCGACGAACACGGACAGCAGCTCCTCCCGCAGCGCCTGCCCGGTATCCGCTTCCTGTCCGTCCTCGCGCAGTGCGGCGGCGAGGTCGGCGAGCAGCCCGCGGCCGGTGACGGGGCAGGTCTGCCGGGCGGCGCGCTCGTCGATGAAGTCCTCCAGGACCTTGCGGTCGGCGGCGAACCTGTCGTGGTCGGTCTCCTCGACCTCGTCCGGGTCGAACAGCCGGGTGTCGAGGTAGCCGACCGCTGCGTGCAGGGCGGCGGTCAGCTCGGCCAGTTCGGGCCCAGCGAGGTCCGGTTCGACGAGCCGCAGGATGATCTCGATGCTCAGCCGCTGAAGCGTTTCGGCGAGGTCGATGTCCTGCCCCGCGGAGGGCAGCAGCCGCCGTACGAAGTCCTCGGTGGCCTCGATCACCAGGCCGTGCAACTCGGCCACCGCACGGGCGGCGAACATCGGGCGCAGCAGGCCCCGGCGGCGGCGCCACTGCTCGCCCGAGGTGACCACGAACAGGCCGGCGCCCACCAGCTGCCGGAGCAGCTCGCGGTGGTTGCGGGAGCCGTGGGCCAGGGCGGCCGCGGCGAGCTCCGGTTCGGAGGTGACGATCAGGCGGTTCTTCTCCTTGGACCGGACGACGCAGACGGTGCCCTCCTCGTGCAGCCGCATCATCATGTCGAGGGGGCTGGTCCTGATCTGGTGGTTGAAGGCCTCAGTGTCCAGGGAGCTCAGCGTGATGGCCGCCATCTCAGCCACGCTCCGATCCGGTGTCCTCGTGCCCGGGGAAGATCTGGCCGGAGTGGTCGTCCATGACCCAGCCCTCCGCGGTGCGCACCGAGGTGCGCGACTGCGTACGTCGGCAATCGCCGCCGCAGAGAGGCGTTTGTTCAGCACGGCCGGGGGCGGATTGTCGAGAACCAGGAGCTCTGTCCACCGGGCCACGGGAAGACCTTGGGTGGCATCGCGGGTACGCCGGAGCAGTTCGTTGTAGAGGGCGTCGATCATCGCAATGGTGAGCCCGGGGCCGAGATCAGCTAGGACCCGCGTGTTGCGCAGCTCGATGTCGCCACGCCGTGGCAGCGACCTGATGCGCACCAAGGGAAGGAAGTCGGTGAGTTCCTCCTCCTTGACCTCCAGGTGCTTCGCGACCCGTTTGAGGCACGCCGCATTGTCTCCGCCTTGCCCCTTCGACAACGCTACGACTGCGTCGTCTGCTGGGTCGAGATGGCCCTCGATGCCGGCAGTCCTGGTAGGTCAGGTCCATACCCACCACGGCCTTGTACGTGCGCCACAGACTCTTGAGGGGCTTCTTGGAGATCACGTCGGTGAGCGTCCAGGGCTCCACGGCATCCCTGGTTTTGATCTGCTGGAAATCCCAGAACGGCCCACCGTCGACACACCGGGGATCGCCACCGCGGGCCACGACTATGTCCTCGATGTGCTCGCAGGTCACGTGGATGACCGATCCGCCGGCGAGCATCTCCAGGACCCCTTGCACGGCGATGTGTACCTGGTATTCGAACCGTCGCACCACGCCTGACCCTGTGTCATCCGGTGCTTCGATTTCAATCGGATCGGCCATCCGCCCCCCGTCTCGTTACTCCCCGAGCACGCAGCGTAGGGGGTCTGTGATCTCCAGTCGACAGTCGGGGGAGATCCAGTCCGCTGTGCTCGCAACGAGAGCCGAAGCTCGAGGTCAGTATTCGGCCTCCTTCGCGGCCGCCTTGCTCGCAGCGCTCGTTGCTCGCCGCAGGGGCGAACTCCGACAGCGGGGGCTTGCCCAGGGTCGCCTTGTGCTTGCCCACGCTGCCGGGATGGGCTTGCCCTGCTCTCAGGAGGCTTGCCCAGGGCGGAAGCGGGAGCGCCAGCCGCGGGCCTTCTCGGCGGTCGCCGCAGCCTCCTGCTCTAGGCGGTCGCGCTCGGCCTGGTCCGCGGCCGCGACGGTGTTGGCCTCGCACGGCTCGCACAGCGTCGGGTGCCACCGGTGACCCGGCTCCGGGGACAGCTGGGTGTTCTCCCATCGATTGTTGTCGAACTTCGTCCCGCAGCCAGCGCAGGCAGGGCGGGCGGCCTCGCGCTCGGCCCTCTTCTGCTCGGCCGCGCGCCGCAGCTGCTCCTGGTACTCCTCCTGCTGGACCCGCGCCCGCTCCGCTCGCCGGGCGAGGACAGCATCGCGGCGGGGGTTGCCGATCGCGTCGCGCAGGGGGTGCATGTGGGTGCGGCCGAAACGGAGGAAGACCGGTCCGTTGGGGCCGTGCTCGCGTAGGTTGCGCAGGCCGGTCGCGATGATCGGGATCTTCCGGTCGTAGCTGCTGTACCCGTCGTCGGTCGGCTCGCCTGCCCACAGCGGGTGGGTCAGCTCCTGGAGCCGCGGGACGGTGCGGTTGGGGTCGCGGGCACCGATGTGGTTGAAGACGATCAGCACGGGCGGATGCGGGGCCTCGCCGTAGTCCGCGACGCGGGCCAGCCAGCGGGTGCGCCACATCGGCTTGTCCTTGCCGTCAGTGTCCTTGATCTGCCGCTTGAAGAACCGGTGGTACTTCGCGAGCTTCGCCGCGATCTCCTTGGCGGTCTCGTGGCAGTTGTCGACCTCGATGAACAACAGCGGGATCCCGTCGTGGGGGGCGGTGAGCACGATGTCGGTCTGGGCGCCGCCCTTGCCCGGCGCGCCCCATGTGCCGGCTGCGGGCAGCGGGACCTCGGTCGCGTACGAGGCGATCGTGCCGACACCAGCGGGCGCGTCGACGGCGGCCTGCGCGGCCGCCTGTGCTTCGGCCGGCTCCCGGGTGAGGAGCTTCAGGTCGGGCTTGGGGCGGAGCAGTGCGATGACCGTCTCGTTGACGGCCATGGGGTGTGTGGCGCCGCTGGAGCCCGCGCCGCGGGCGGTGGAGCCCATCTCCGTGAGCGGGCGTCCGAGCTCGTAGGAGGCGGCTTCCAGGCCCTTGGTGGTCAGGTTGCGCAGCGACTCCCCCGCACGGGTGGTGCCGCCGTTCTCGGCGAGACCGTGCTTGCGCAGATCGGAGAGCGCGCCCGCGTGCGAGGCGGTACGGGCGGTCTTCCGCTCGGAGGCGGTCGCCTTCGTGGTGTGCCGGTAGGTCAGGTGCGGTGAGGCGATCCGCTGGATCTGGTCGGCCGTGGCCACCTTCAGCACTCCGAGCACCCGCAGCACATCCCCGCGCAAGTCGTTCGAGGATCCCGCCGGATTCGTCAGCCGCTTGCCTCCCATCAGCTCCACCCCTTCGCCGCTCGCGACCAATGGCACCGGTCCGCCGTGAACTGGACCTGTCTGGTCATGGAGGGCGCCGGGCCCCCTGGAACCCGATGATCTCCTCCCACACGGACAACAAGAGGGGAGAAGAGGGGTGTGACGGCGCAGTTTTCACGCTGATTCGCGTGCTGACCTGCATGTTTGCGCCCCTGCCGGGTGTCGGACCCCCAAGTGGGTACCGAAGGAGGGTCTGAAGTACTCCCTCAAGGAGCCCACTTCGGCTTGCCCAGCCAGTGCGGGGCTTGCCCGCCTCCAGCTCGGCGCCCGGCGGGGCCGGCGGCCGCGTGCCGTCTGCCGGGTGGCAGTGGATCGTCGCCATCGTTGTATCTCCTTCGCTCACTCGCTGCCCCACGCCGGGGCCGAGTAGGGAGAGCGTGCAGATGCACCCCTTGACCGCCGTCTGACGGTCGCCCGTCGCAGAGCAGGTCAAGGGGAGATGCGGCGTGCGCGGCCATGCGGTCGACTGGTCAAGGGGGTCCGGCAAGGCCCCTTGACCGTAGGGTTGGGACTGCGGCCGATAGTTGGCGGCCGAGGGATGGATGTCCGCAGCGTGTCACGAAGCTCCGGGCGCTTGTCGGTCTTGCGGCTTGTAGTTGGTGAGCAGGCGCCCTGGGATGGCCGCGGCAGCCGCGCCCATGGCGGCTGCTGGGGCCTACGCGAGCCGGGTCAGCCGGTGCAGGCGCAGCTGACGGCGGCCTTGGCTTCGGTCGGGGTCTGGGCGGGGTCGATGGCCTGCTCGTCGGGGGTGCAGCAGGCGGTGGTGCCGCAGCAGGCGCCTGGGGCGGTGGCGGCCTTCTCCAGGGTGTCGGCGTCGGCCTTGACTACGTAGACCTCCCACGGCTCCTTGCCGGGGCCGGTGACCCACACCTTGTCCTGGAGGGCGTAGCAGCAGGAGGTGTCGTTCTCCTCGAAGGTGGCCAGGCCCGCGTCCTTGAGGCGGGTGGTGGCCGCGGTGACTTCGTCGGTGGAGGCGACCTCGACGCCGAGGTGGTCCAGGCGGGTGTCCTCGTCCGCTTCGCCCTCGATGAGGACGAGCTTGAGCGGGGGCTCGGTGATGGCGAAGTTGGCGTAACCCTCGCGGCGCTTGGCGGGCTCGGTGCCGAAGAGCTTGGAGTAGAAGGCGATCGAGGCTTCGAGGTCGGCGACGCGCAGGGCGAGCTGAACGCGGGACATGGCGGTCTCCCATCCGATAACGATTGTTTCGACGTCTGTCGATACAGCCGACCTTGCCACCGGATTAGATGGCTGTCAACATAGAGAAATGTCGAAACAAGCTGGTCTGCCGGTGCTCGGGCAGGACGAGGCGTCGTGCTGTGCGCCGATGGTCCGCGAGCCGCTGGGCGAGGAGGCCGCGGCCGCGATGTCGCGAATGTTCAAGGCACTGTCGGACCCGATCCGGCTGCGGCTGCTGTCGCTGATCGCTTCCCATGAGGGCGGGGAGGCGTGCGTGTGCGATTTGATCGGCCCGTTCGACGTCTCCCAGCCGACGATCTCCCACCACCTGAAGGTGCTGAGGGAGGCCGGGCTGGTGGGCTCGGAGCGGCGCGGAACGTGGGTGTACTACTGGGTGCTGCCCGAGGCCCTGGCGCAGCTGTCCGCCCTGCTCCAGATCCCGGCCGTGCCCGCGAAGGCCCCCGCGTGAGCGGGCCGGCGCCGCTGGTGCGGCGCGCGGCCGTCGAGGGGCTCGGCACGGCCGCGCTGGTCGCGGTGGTGGTCGGCTCCGGCATCCAGGCCACCGAACTGACCCGCGACGTCGGGGTGCAGCTGCTGGCCAACTCCCTGGCCACCGTCTTCGGCCTCGGTGTGCTGATCGCGCTGCTCGGACAGGTGTCGGGGGCGCACTTCAACCCGGCGGTCACCCTCGCCGCATGGTTCACCGGCCGCCGGACCGGCGACGGCCCCGCCCTGCGCGATGTCGCGGCGTACGTGCCCGCCCAGATCGCCGGGGCGATCGCCGGCGCGGTGCTGGCCGACGCCATGTTCGGCAAGCCGCTGGTGGCTTTCTCCACCCACGAACGGTTCGCCGGTCACCTGTGGCTCGCAGAGATCGTGGCCACCGCCGGGCTGGTCTGGCTCGTCTTCGGCCTGGCCCGCGCGGGCCGCGCCCATCTGGCGCCACTGCTGGTCGCCTCCTACATCGGGGCCGCGTACTGGTTCACCTCCTCCACCAGCTTCGCCAACCCGGCCGTCACGATCGGCCGGGCGTTTACCGACACCTTCGCCGGCATCGCCCCTGCCTCCGTGCTGCCGTTCCTTGCTGCCCAGCTGGTAGGAGCCGCCGCCGGTCTCGGCCTGGTCGCCGTCTCCTTTGGCCGCACGCCTCCGGGGCCCGAGTCCGAGGCCGTCGTCCTGCCCGGCGGTCAGAAGCCCGCCGACCCTGCCCGTTCCGCCGAAGAAGGCGCCCTGACCTGATGAGCACCTCTGCCACCCCGTCCGTGCTGTTCGTCTGCGTGCACAATGCCGGCCGCTCCCAGATGGCCGCCGCCTTCCTCACCCACCTCGGCACAGATCGCGTCCAGGTCCGCTCGGCCGGATCCGCCCCCGCGAGCGCCGTGAACCCGGCCGTGGTCGAGGCCATGCAGGAGGTGGGCATCGAGATCTCGGCCGAGACCCCTAAGGTCCTCACCCCCGAGGCGGTGCAGTCCTCGGACGTGGTGATCACGATGGGCTGCGGCGACGCCTGCCCGTACTTCCCCGGCAAGCGGTACCTGGACTGGCAGCTTGACGACCCGGCTGGCCAAGGCGTCGCCGCGGTCCGGCCGATCCGCGACGAGATCGAACGCCGCATCCGCGGCTTGCTCGCCGAACTCGGCATCGAGGCAGCAGTGTGAGCGCCGACGCCGCGACCGGCGCGCGCATCTCGCCCATGCGGCCGGAGCACGCCGAGCAGGTCCTGGCGGTCTACCAGCTGGGCATCGACGAGGGCAACGCAACCTTCGAGACCACCGCCCCGACCTGGGAGGCGTTCGACGCCGCCAAGCTGCCCGCCCACCGCCTGGTCGCCCTGGACGAGGACGGCCGGGTTCTGGGCTGGGCCGCGGTCGTGCCGGTTTCCGACCGGTGCGCGTACGCCGGCGTGGTCGAGCACTCCGTCTACGTCCATCCCGATGGCCGCAGCCGCGGCATTGGCCTGGCTCTGCTGACCGCCCTGCTCGCCTCCACCGACGCCGCCGGCATCTGGACGGTGCAGTCCGGCATCTTCCCCGAGAACACCGCCAGCCTCGCCCTGCACCAGCGAGCCGGGTTCCGCGTCATCGGCACCCGCGAGCGCATCGGCCGCCACCACGGCACGTGGCGCGACGTCGTCCTCGTCGAACGCCGCAGCCCTACCATCACCTGACCCGCCCGCGCGCCCCGGCCTCCGTGCGGGTCTTGTCCCTGACGGCCATTCCAACCCCGCCAGGGCGCTGTCTCGGTCTGCGGTCGCACTCGGCCGCCAGCTTGTAATCGCAGCTGGCGGCCAGCACATCGCCTCCACCGCTTGGCCCACCAGGTAGCGATCGGAATCGCCAACTAGGACCTGTCCGGCCGATCACGCGTAGATCGCCGACGCGATCGTGGGCGATCCGGCTGCAGTCGTTGATCTCGTCGGCCGACTGGAGGCAGGGGTACACGGAGACACCGAACGGCAGGGCCGTATCCTGAGGCGGACGATGCAGGCACTGCCGCCCGCCGCAGCCGGGCGCCGCCCACTCCGGGTACCAGGTACCCGGCAAACGATCGGGAGTTGACCGGTGATCAGTCTGGCCGCAGTGGGGGGAGTGGCCCTGGTCGAACTGGGCATGGCCCTGACTCCGGGACCGAACATGGTCCACCTTGCCTCTCGCGCGATCACTCAGGGCCGCAGGGCGGGCCTGGTCAGCCTGAGCGGGACCGCGGTGGGGTTCCTGTGCTATCTGCTGGCCGCGGCCGCGGGGCTGTCCGCGTTGTTCGCCGCCGTGCCGCTGGCGTTCACGGTGGTCAAGCTCGCTGGGGCCGCCTACCTGGCTTACCTGGCCTGGGGAATGCTCAAGCCCGGTGGCCGCTCGCCCTTCGCTCCGGCCGGGGACCTGCCTCCGGTCTCTGGCGCCCGCCTGTTCTCGATGGGGCTCCTGACCAACCTGCTCAACCCCAAGATCGCTCTCATGTACGCCGCTCTTCTGCCCCAGTTCATGGATCCGCAGGCGGGCCCGGACTGGGCCCAACTGCTCCAGCTCGGTGGTGTGCAGATCATCGTGGGGATCTCCGTGAACGCTCTGATCATGCTGGGCGCAGCACGGGTATCGGGGTTTCTGGTCGCCCGGCCCCGCGTGATGACCGCTCAGCGGTTCGCGTCAGGCGGCTTGCTCGGCGTCTTCGCGCTGCGCACCGCTCTGTCCCGTACGCCTGTCTCGGCCTGAGCCATTGCCCGCGCGCCTGTGACACGGGGCCCTACTGGATCAGCCGAACATGTCACGAAGATCGCCGACGCGATCGTGAGTGATCTGACTGTTCTCATCGGCAGCGCCCGGCGCCAGAAACCAAGTGTCCACTGCTGGGTCGCGTAGGAGGTCTGAGGTTGATCCCTGGGAGTGGACACCGGATTTCATGCGACAAGTGACAGCGTACGTGTCGTGATCAGTTGCTGTTCGAATTCCGCTGGTGTGAGGTAGCCGAGAGCGGAATGCCGGTGGCGCCTGTTGTAGTAGACCAGCCATCGGAACAGCTCGAGGCGGGTCTGTGCCTTCGAGGTCCAGCGGCGGCCGTGGAGCAACTCGCGCTTGAGACCCTGGAAGAACGACTCGGCGAGGGCGTTGTCGTAGCTCGAGCCGACCCGGCCCATGCTGCGCCGGATGCCGTGCCGACGGCATACCTCGGCGAAGGCGGCCGCGCTGTACTGGGCGCCCCTGTCGGTGTGGAAGACGACTCCGTTGACCCGACCGCCTCGTGCGGCCACGGCCATCTCGATGGCGTCGGTGACCAGCGAGGTGCGCATGTGGTCGGCGATCGACCAGCCCACGACCTTCCTCGAGCAGATGTCGATCACCGTGGCGAGGTAGAGCCACGTCGAGCCGACGGCTATGTAAGTGATATCGCCGCACCACCTGCTGTTCAGGGTGTCCGCGGTGAAGTCGCGCATCACCAGGTCCGGCACGGGCGGCGCGGTCCTGTCCGCGACCGTCGTCCGCCTCTTCCTCCGCAGGTGTCGGCCAACGATGCCGTTGACCTGCATCAACCGGGTGACCCGCGTGCGGTTGATCACGCGTCCCCTTGCCCGCAGCTCGGCATGGACACGCGGAGCCCCATACGCCCCCTGGTGCTCGAGGTGGATGGCGCGGATCTCGCTCACGGTCCGCTTCTCCTGGGCCTGGCGCTCAGCGCGAGCCTGTGTGGTGGCCAAGTGCCGGTAGTAGCCGGCGCGGGACACCCCCAGCACCCGGCAGAGCCGCTTGACGCCGAAGTCGGCGCGGTTGTCGGAGATGAAGGCCCAGCGGCGGGGGCTCACTTCACCTCCCGGGCGAAATAGGCGGCCGCCCGGCGCAGGATCTCGCGCTCCAACCGCCATTCCTGCTCAGCCTTGAGCAACCTGGCGTTCTCAGCCCGCAGCCGTGCCAGCTCCTCCGCCTCGCTGACGCTGCCATCGTGGCCCTCGCGCGTGGTCTGGGCCTCGTCCTTGCGGACCCACGTCCGCAGCGACTCCGCGGTGATACCAAGATCCGCAGCCACCGCCGCGTACGTCCGCTTCCCGGCCGTGGCCTGGTAGAGCGCGACCGCGTCCTTCCTGAACTCCTCCGGATACGGAGACTTCCGTCCCACCTGGGCATCCCTCCCTGGACCATCAAGATCCATTGGGGTGTCCACTCCAAAGGATCAGCCTCAGCACGGCCCTGCACTGGGCCGCATCCTCATCGGGTTCCACGCCGTTGGTACGTGCGTGACAAACACGATCGAGACGAGAGCCTTGTGAGCAGCCCGGTCCGCTTCTCGGAGGATTGTCTGGAGGCCCTGCGGCATGTGAGGGAGACGCGGGAGATCAACACCGTGATCATCCGCTGTGCGGACCCGTCGGCCGTCCTGGTGCAGGAGGTGGAAGCCAATCTGACCCACGAAGAGCTGATCCGGGCGCTGCCCGCGGACGAGGCGCGTCTGGTCGTCCACGAGCTGTCCTTCGCCGCCCCGGACGGAGCGCGCAGAACCGAGCAGGTGATCATCCTTTGGGCGCCCCGGGAAGCCGGCGGGCAGGAGGCGGCCTGCACGGCCGGGTACGCCGCCTTGCAGGAACTCCTCCCCGAAGCCCGTACCCATGTCACAGCCGGGCGGACGGAACAGCTCACCTACCCGCGACTCGTCGCCCTGGCCGACGCCTGACGACACCTCCGGTAGTCGGGGCCGCAGCCGAAGGCCCCTGGCCCGGTTCCGGGCGGCGGACGCTTCAGCGTGCCAGCGCAGCCTTCCGCACCAGGAGTCTCGCCGCCCTCGGTCGCTCGGCCGAGGCCAGGGGTCCGTCGGTTTGCTGCTCACACGCCCACGAACGGCCCCGCCCCGTGCAGGCAGAGCCGGGCGGACAGGGCTCACATTGGCCGTTGTTACGATCCTCCGTATGCAGAGCGCAGACACCGCAGTCGACGGAGAGGACGTGCGTCGGGTCGTGACTTTGGCCATCGACGTCCTGAGGGATGCAGATTCCCAGGCGTGGGAGGCCAAGGCGGGAACGCTCGAGTGGACGTGTTGGGAGACGCTCGAGCATCTGGCCGATGACCTGTTCACCTACGCCGCGAGGTTTGGGCTCGCGAAGCCGCCGATGTCCACAGTGTTGCCGTTCCGGACGGGCAGTGACCGAAGCGGTGGGCCGGCAAACGTTCTCTTCGTTGAGCGGGCCTCGGGCCCCGAGGGCCTCCTGACCATCCTGGAGGCGTGTGGTGGCCTGCTCGCGTCCATCCTACGCACTGCCCCCTCGACCACCGTTGCTTACCACGTCTTTGGGTCCTCGGATCCAGAGGGCTTTGCCGCAATGGCCGTTGTTGAGACCCTTGTGCACACCCATGACATCGCTCAGGGGTTGAATCTGGAGTGGTCGCCGCCAAGGGAGTTGTGCGAACGGGTCCTGAAGAAGCTCTTTCCCCATGTCGCCATTGATTTTGACGTCTGGGAGATCCTGCTGTGGGCAACTGGACGCACCGCCCTCCCCGATCGCCCACGACTCACCGAGTGGCGCTGGTACGGCACGCAGGGCGCGTGAGTGCCTGCTGCACAGCTCGACGAGCGCAGCGAGCTGCCCTGAAGTGGGAGATCGCTCCGGGGCGTTTTCGCGGGTCAAACCGGAACTTCGGCTGCGGATCGTGATCTTCATCGTTGTTGGTTGGTCCACCGCTGGTAGTGGTAGGCCCTGGATCGGGCTTGGTGGCGTCGTCGCCAGTCGGACCAGCCGAGGCGATGTGCGGCTGGGCGGTCGGCTCGGGCGGTGAGCGCGGCGAACAAGCGCTGGATCTCGTTGCAGGTCAGCGGTATCTGCTCGTCCGGAGCCGGTGGTGGGCGCGTTCGTCCTTGAGGCCTGGGAAGTACGACGAGACACGGTCGTGAGGCCTGAACGTCCCGCTGGCCGTCGCTGATGGCGGATACGGGGACACCGCTGCTTCCGCCTCGGCCTTCAGGAACGCGGGCTGTACTACGTGCTGGGCATCTCCACCACCATGACCGCCCAGCCCGGGGACGCGGTGCCTGCACTCCGCCCTACAGCGGCACCGGACGACGTCCCGCAGCGATACCCCGAGACGTCCCGGAGCGTGAAAGAGCTGGTCGTCCGGACCGGGCGGAAGGCGATCCGGCCGGTGCAACTGCGTGAGGGATCCCCCTCCCGGCACCGTCGGCGGCCTTCGCCGCGGTCATGCCTCCGGCTTGGATGGTGACGCGGTGGTTGGAGCGGACCGCGAGGACATAGCTTTGCGTTCCGGGACCGTCGATCGTGCGTGACCACGATCATTTCACGGGTCGGAGGTCACCACGGGGTCCTGGTGGTCCGGGCTGGCTCCCCGTGGCGGACCAAGCCGGGGGCTGCGGCAGCCGGCAGGGTCGGCTTCGGGAGGGCGAAACCTGTCTCGAGCACCTCGCGATCACCCGGAAGACCGTCACGGGCCTCACCGACCGGCTCCCAGCCGTCCCGCCGGACCTGCCCGAGCATCCGGACTACCCCCGCATCCTCACCGTCTTCAACGACACGACCGGACCGCTACGGGCCAAGGACGTCTGTGAAGCCCTTGATCATGAAATCCTGCCGAAGAACATCGAAGGCACCCGCGCCAAACTAAAACGCCTGGTCAAGCTCGGCCTCCTGACCGAGGTCGACACCGGCAGCTTCACCAGGAGGCAGTAGCCGGCCGAGCATCGCGACTCCCGCAGCTGTGACTCCGACTGAAAGAGTCGCCCCCGGATCGGTGCCGCCCTTGCTACCAGATCCACAGCCCACCCAGGACTGAAGCCCGGCCGTTCTCGTCGACGCCGACCATGTGGGCCGCCTCGGGGCCTCCGCTTGAATCAGAGTCCAGCGGGATGACGAAGCGGTGCTCCCCGAAGTCCAGGGCGAGAACCCGATTCGGATCCAGTTCATAGCCGTCGACGGTCTTGCCGATGTAACAGCGCATGAGCTCCAGCGACCCCGGTGCGGGAAAGCTCCACTCGCGACTCCCATACACCCCCAAGGGGTCGCTCAAAGCCCGCAGAATCGGTCCATCGAAGTGCAGCTCCACGTAGTCGCGCACGAAAGACACGGCGCTGACCTCCAAGCCCATCAGCAGCTGGAGCGGGTCGTCCGAGTCGTTCACCGTGTTCACAAGCCCATGCTGCCAGAAGCCTCCGCCTGACCCATCACGAGTGCGCCCGCTGGCCGACACGGAATCGGAACGGCCAACCGGTCGACGTCTCAGCAGCCCCGTTGCAGCCGGGCTCAGGCTGTGTCGTGGTCTGCTGCAGCGGCCCAGCGAGGGATGCCACCGCCGAAGTCTGGGGAAGTTCGCATGATGCCGAGCAACTGGGCTACCCATGGCCACCGGTCTACCCGACATTCACGTGAGTGGCAGAGAGCGGCAAGCTTGGGGCCCTCCCGCCCTTGGGCTCCACTCGGCACCGTCATCCCCATAGGGAAACTTGACCGCTCGGGTGGGGAATTACGTGACGCTGATCATGCAGATCGTGGGGAAATGCGTGACCGTCGACACCGCGTGACCACCGGACGGGCGAAGGCAGTCGACGAGAAGACGCAGCGTGACCTGCACTGATGAGATTCGTGCCGCTCTGAGGGCCTTCGGCGAGTTCGGTGAGCCAACCAAATCTGGTCGCTGATGCGGATGGGAATCCCTGGTCCGTCTCCGTAGCCGGCGGAGACGGCAGCGGCGTTCAGGCGCATCACCTCTTCCTGGCCTCCGGAAGACTGTGCGTCGGCGGAGGTGGAGACCTGCCATTGATACACAGCCCCTCATCGGCCGGGATATGGTGGGAGGGCGTTTCCGGGCAGCCGTACCTGGCACGAATACACCGGCGGAGTACCGTCTGCGGGAGCGGGCTCTTCGTAACACTCAAAAAGCAGGTCGCCACGCAAGTCGTCGAGCTCGTACAGCGCTTCCTCCAGCAAGGCACGGGCCCACACTTCGAGCGATGCCTTCTTCAGCGCATCGTTCGGAACCTGGCTGACCGGCTCGGGACCCATCGCCTTCCATCCCGGATCACCGTCCGCACGGAACAGCAGTCGCCACCAATACGGCTGCCAGTAGGGTTTCTTCAACGAGGACCAGCTCCCCATTTCGTTGAGGACGGTGGCCGGTCGGTCGATGAGGGCCCGGCCGCCATACCTGGCAGGCGCCTCCGCCAATCAACAATCGTTCCAGCACCTGGACATGAGGGCGCGGAAGTTCTCTGACCTGGGATGATGTCTCTTCCTGCAGTTCCAAGTCCACAGATAGAGAGAACATCCGCGAGATCCGATCTTCCCATGCCGCTTCGGTGGTCTCCGAGCCGTGTTCGACGAGCCGAGTCTGATTCGGACGCGGGGCTGGTCGCGCTGGTCCACCTGGCCGAGCGCGTCGGCCTTCGGTCGGCCCCGGGCCGCCGTGCTGCGGGTCAGCTGCTCGTGCGGTCGGCGGGGCACGGCCGAGTACCCGCTCGACTGGACCACCCTCCCGAGCGACAACCCCCCTCTACGAGGTGGACGTCGACCTTCAAGGACGGCTACCAGCGGACATCCTTCAAGCACTGGAACGCCGGCGACATCGCCAGCGATGGCTGCAACACCCACCCGCAACGAAGTCCTGATCAACGAAGCCGTCGAAGCCCCCGCCGTCGGCGCCCGCTGCGCGCTGACCGGAGGCGTGTGGTGGTCGTACTACGACGACACCACTGTCACATCCGCCTCAGAACTCGACATCGACCACATGGTCCCCCTCGCCGAAGCCTGGGACTCCGGAGCCTCCGCCTGGACCACAGCCCGCCGCGAGGCCTACGCCAACGACCAAGGACAGTCGACCTCCCTGGTCGCAGTCACCGCCAAATCCAACCGGTCCAAGGCCGACCAGGACCCCTCGACATGGCTCCCGCCCTCCCCCGACGCGCTGTGCAGGTACGGGTCGGAGTGGACCGCGACCAAGCTCCGCTGGAACCTCACCGTTGACGAGACGGAGAACGAAACGCTCTGCGCCATCGCCGAGCAGTGCCCCACCACCACCGCCCTACACCCCGGCACCGTAGAACCAGGGACCGGGTCGGGCAGTCAGCCGCCGCCACGCGTCGGCACGTCCCGTCGCCGAACCAGCCCAGACACAATGGATCGCGGCGACCTGGTGGCGCAGCCGGGCGGGCAGCACCTGTTCCAGTTTGGCCAGGGCGCGCACCGCGCTCTCGGCGATGCCGCTCACGCCACTGGTGGCGGTGCGCAGGGCAGTGGCGATGGCGACGGCTTCCTCGTCGTCGAGCAGCAGCGGCGGCAGGCTGGCCCCGGCGGCCAGGCGGTAGCCGCCGGTGCGGCCGGTGGTGCTCTCGACAGGGTAGCGGAGTTCCGCGTTATAGGGCGATCAGTCCGGCTGCCGTCTCCTTGAAGCCACAGCCATTGAAATAGAACGAACGAAGGTGCTCCTCGAAGTCGACGTGAAGCCACTCGCACTTCGCGACACGGGCTTCTTTGGCGGCAGCTCCGACGAGCGCGGCTCCGACTCCTCTCGACCGGCAATGCTGCGCGACCACCGTGTCGAGGATGAAGGCATGAGCTCCGCCGTCCCAGACAACGTTGACGAAGCCGATCAGAGAGCCGTCTTCCCATGCGCAGACCCAGCCGAGGCTGTGGCGTCGCAGCCGTTCTCGCCAGTCGGTCTGAGCGACCGGGTGGCCGAAGCCGTCGGCGTGTAGCGCGTTGAGGGAGGCGTTGTCGAAGTCACCCCGCCACTCGTACTTGATCGTCACGTGCCGATCGTATGTCTGTGCCGAGCCTAATCCTGACCGGATTACGGAGCGAGGAGAACCCGCTTGCGGAGGAGTTGGAAGCCTGCGCGGCCGAACATCTGGCGCTTGAGCATCTTGATCCGGCTGACATGTCCTTCGACCGCGCCCGAGCTCCAGGGCAGGGTGAGGCCGGCGATGACGGCATCGCGGTCGCGGTCGCGGTCGCGGTCGCGGTCGCGGTCGCGGTCGCGGTCGCGGTCAATGCCCGCGGCGAGAGTGTGGAAGCTGGGCAGATCGTCTTGCCGGACGCGTCGAGCCAGTCCGGCAGACGCTCGCCTTGGGCGTTCGGTGAGCATCGTCGCGAAGGAGCGGACGTGCCGGGTGAGGGCGTCCAGTTCGGAGCAGTGGGCCCGGACGGTCTTGAGCTGGAGCTGTTCAGTCTCGCCAAGGGTTCCCGGACGGTGGAGGATCGGCGAGTGAGGGGGCAGCGTGGGAACCGGAGTCCGCCCGGAAGCCCTTCGCACGTCGCCCGGGCGGACCACTTCGCATCTCAGAGCGCGCGCAGGACGGCGACCACCTTGCCGAGAATGACCGTGTCGTCACGGAGATCGGCTCGATAACGGAGCGTGTCGATCAGGCAGCTGTGGTGAGGGACTCATGGCGGGGCCGTATCCGGGGCCCTGGCTTGCAGCAGGTTGCCGACTGTCCATGATCCGCGGGTGCTCTTTCACGTCATCCTCCGCTTCGGGACTACCTCGCCTGCCGTGACCGGCACGTGAAGCAGCTTGGAGGTCGCCGAACGGAAGTTCCGTGGGTTCATCGGAGGGCCGACCAACTCTCGGGATGCACCAGGCATATCTTCAGAACGGGGGCTCCTGTCTCCAGGCGGTGGTCGAGGGACGGGGCTGGTTCTGGTGAAGGACAGCGACGGCATCTTCGATGCGGCCGAGGTCGATGAGGTAGCCGGCCAGGTCATGGCTGTTCACGGAGGGGTGCTCTTCGAGGACGGCGACAGCCTCCTCGGTACGTCCGTCGCGGGCGAGCAGCCCAGCAATGTGCGGCGCCGCGTACCAGGTGGTGCCCTCGGGGTGGGAGCGGGCCTGTGCGATCGCTTCGTCGACGCCGTCGCGCGCGGCGATCAGCGGCAGTCGTATCCAGTACAGATCCCATTCCTCCTCGCCCCCGCGAGCGGCGGCGAGGTCATCAAGGTGCGCCAGGCCGTCCCCGGGCCGGCCTTGGTCGAGGTACAACTCGGACAGGGTGTGGAGGATCCAGTCCTCCCCGTTGCGGGCGTCGGCCTGGACGCGGATCACCTCGATCGCTTCGTTCCCCCGGCCGTGCCTGGACAGGAGCCGCGCGAGCTCGAAAGGCAAGTTGGGGTCGTGGCCCACGGCCCCGCAGGCCTGGCGGTATACCGCGATTGCCCCCTCCGCGTCGCCTTGCTTCTCCAGCACACCCGCAAGTCGTCGCACGGCCTGCCCTGAGCCGTCAGTCGCCGCAGCTGCCCGCAACTCGTCGAGCCGGCCCTGCCGTGCCAGCAGCGAGGCCAGTTGCTCACAGTTGTTGACCAGGGTGGTGCTCCCTCGTAGCAAGGCGATCGCCTCTTCGGTGCGCCCTTGGCGCTCGCGGACCGCGGCGAGCAGTCCGTTCGCCGTGTCGCGATCGAGGCCTCGGCAGCACCACGGGAAGTCGGAACACCGGTGCTCGGTCCGGGCGGCGAGCAGCGCGGCGACTTCCTCGTCGCGACCGGCGTCGGCCGCGACGTCGACCAGTGCCACGGCCAGGGACCGTTCACCGAAATGTGGGCGCAACAGCGCGAACGCCTCCTCGGCGCGGCCGTGCCGGGCGATCAGACGGGTGTAGGACTCCAGGGCCATCGGATGCCCGGCCTTCATGCGCACATGGGTGATCTCGATCGCCTCGTCGACACGGCCCCAGCCCTCCAGCAGCTCGGCCGCGGCCTCAACGGCCGTCCACCAGCCGGTTGCCAGGTACGGTGCCAGCACCTCCAGCGCCTCGGCCTGCCGACCCTGCTCACCCAGCAACCGCGCCCACGCCAGCGCGCAGAACCACTCCCCGCGTCCAGCGCGCAGCTCCACCACGTCGACGTGACCACGTTCGAGCAGCCGCGAGACCAGCTCCGGCGGGATACAGCCCGACCGTGATCGGGCCCGATAGTCAAGATCAGTAGCGTCCACGGCCACGCACCATAGCGCTCACCCCTGACAATTGGCCGACACCACCAGCGTCCTCGAATACAGCACAGTGGGAATGACGCTCCCCGCCAGTCGGAGACTCCGCCTGGACCGCAGCCCGCCGCGAGGCCTACGCCAACGACCAAGGACAGTCGACCTCTCTGGTTGCAGTCACCGCCAAGTCGAACCGGTCCAAGGCCAGGACCCCTCGACATGGCTCCCGCCTACCCTCGACGCGCTGTGCCGGTACGGGTCGGAGTGGACCGCGACCAAGCTCCGCTGGAACCTCACCGTTGACGAGACGGAGCACGAAGCGCTCCACACCATCGCCGAGCGGTGCCCCACCACCACCGTGACGTACACCCCGGCGGACCGGGCCGGGCAGTCAGCCGCCGGCCACACGTCGGCACGTCCCGTCGCCGAACCGGCCCAAACACCTGCCACAGGACGAAGAGACCAGCGGAACCCTCGGCCACCTCCCCCGGCCACAGCCGCTACCGGGGGCGGGGCCGGCACCGAACCCCGTGCCGGCTTCAACCCCGTTGGGCAGGAGCTCGGGATGGGGGGCCAGTCCGGCGAGCGGGGAGCGGCGGCCCGCAGCGATCGTGTGCACCGCCCGCCAGCCCACGTCGGGCCGGACGACCCAGTAGCCTGACGTCCTCGGCGGAGTACAGCGGCACCGTGGTGACACCGCCGTTGACTGCGCTCCCGGGCCGGAAGCGGCCGGCTGCGTACGGCGAGGCGGTCGGCCGCCGGATCAGTAGCTGTATGGACTCCAGCGGCCGAACCGGGCGAGCAGCGTGCGGGTCTGGTCGACGCTCAGGCCCAAGGCGGGGGCGACGTGCTTCGGGTCTTGGTCCAAGGATGCGTGGGCTGCGGTGTAGCCGACTTGTCCGGCGAGGACTTCCAGGCGGCGGGCCGCCCGTACCCCGGTCACAGCGGAGTCCTTCGCCAGGGTCTCGATGGCCAGCTCCACGTCGTGCAGCAGCGTCTCCAGCCCTGGCGGGAGCGCGACGGCCTGTCGGTCGATGTCGGTGATGTGGCGGTCGAAGTCGTCCTGGCACCGGTCCGCGTCATCCAGGCCCGCCTCCCGAAGCTCCTCCTCGCCGATCGCTGCCCAGTCCAGCCGGTGCTCCGACCCGACCCACCGCACGAGCACACCGCCCGAAAACACGCGGCGCGCGGAGCGTCCTGCAAACGGCCGTCGTAGACGCTCCAGTGGCTGACCGTCTGGCCGCCGACACCGGAACCAGCGTCGAAGTACACCGGCCCGGGGACGCTGCCGTCCGCGAACAGCACCCCACCCGGCCCCCGGTGCGACGACCCGAACTCACGAGCCCTGACGGTCGCCGCGGCCATGACACGGGCGTTGTGAACAGGTCGGCTGGACCTATCAGCGCCTCGAACCGCTCGAGCCGGTACCGGCGGCCAATCTGCGGTGGCCCGTCGGCTACCGACACCCGCAGCCAGATCCGCCCCGTCCTCACCGCAGCCGTCCTGAACGCCTTCGCACAGCCACGGCCGCTGATCGAAGGCGTCAAAGCCGTCGGCGACCCCCTCGAAGTCCAGCCCGCAGCCTCCCACGCCCTGTGGCACGGATACCTGCACGTCCCACTCGACAGGCCGCTGCACGAGCGGCTCCTGGTCCAGCCAGACACCCTCCCGCCGTCCGAGGCCGTCGCAGCCGCCGACCAGCACCACGAGACCGACGGTCGACCAGCACCCAGCCCTCGCCGAACTCGGGGTGGAATGGGCAGTCCTGTGATCGCATCGCAATCGCGGCAGTCGCCAAAGTGATTGCCCCGCAATCGCCAAGGCCCGGGTGGTTGCGGGGCAATCACCCGGGCCCGGGCCACCAGAGGTCGGGCTTCACCAACAGGTGTATCAGGACGATGCGGAGCCCACCCAGGATCTGGCTACAGAACCCCGCGCCCGGGGTTCCGTTCAGGCACCACCAGACCAGCGCATGGGAGGCGGCCGGACGCCGTCGGCCGGTCAGTAGCAGAACTACCCGACCCCAATCAGGGCGCTCAGCGCCATCCTCACTCCCTCAAGTCCCGTCCCGGACGGCGCTCCACAGAGACGGCCCTTGAGGCAGGCCGGAACCTGGTATCGGCCAGGAGCCGGTCGCTACCAGCTGGCGCCCGCACACGCCTGGCTGTTCGACGGAGTGAGGGCGTGGGAGTACCAGCTGCCGTTGGGGCGCTGCACCCCGAAGACCGCCCCGCAGCGGATGCCGCGGCCGGCGACCCAGACGTTCTTGCTGCGGCGGGTGTCTTGGAGCATGTGGAGCTTGTTGTCGGGGCTCTTGTAGATAACCCCGACGTACACGTTGCACGAGCTGTCCCCGGTGCGGACCGCGCTGGCGACCCAGGTGGGGTTGTTGGTGGTGATGCCGCCGGTGTAGCTGAACTTGGCCTCGACCCGGCAGCCGCCGGTCTGGAAGTGGACGTCGTAGTGCTTGTTGTTGAAGGTGACTCTCTCCGGGTAGCTGGCCGCGCTCGCGGTGGCGGCGGTGCCCAGGACCAGACCGGCCGCCATCACGGCTGCGGCAACGGATTTCTTGGTGACGTTCGTTCCCCTGACTCGCATCAAAGGCCTCCTGTGTTCATGGATGTAGCCACGTGAACGTCGTACACAGCGAGCGTGCCCGCGCACTGCAGCGGCTGGGTGGGACTTGAGCAGGATCTGAGATTGTGCAGTCAAGTAAGAAAGGCGGTTCCGCCTCTCATCACTCCCCCCGCTGTCCACAGCCCCCTGCTCCGAGGATCGCGTCTGTGAGGCCGCCGCGATCAGCGGGGCGGCCCCGTACGTGAGGAGCAGTCGTGCCCCAGACACCGTCACCGCGCCGCTCGCCCCGATGGAGCCGGCCGACGTGGTCAGCGCGTTCGCCTACATCCGGGCGATGCAGGCCCGCGACGTCGACACCGCCTGCTCGTTCGTGGAAGGTGTCGGAGTACCGGACATGCGCCAGGCACTCCTGGACGGGAAGGACGGAACCGCTGACACCGAGGCAGGCTGCTGAGATCGTTAGGGTGAACGAACCGCTGCTGGCGAACCTGTATCCAGCAGCGGTTCGTCGGTGAGGGCATGGAGCAGATCGACGAGCGTCACATCGCGGAGCCCGGCCTGGTGGTGCTCGACATCACCGGCGGGGACGAAGACACCGTCCGGGCCGTCATGGCAGCGCTGGAAGAGCGCTGGGCGACCTCGGGCATCGGCCCGGTTCGCCGTGATCCGGCCAGCCCGGTGTCCGGGCCCGGATCTACGCCGACGTCCTGCGCCCGGGACGGGACGGCCCGTAACCGCAGTGCCTGGGCAAGCCCTCCTCGCGGTAGGCTTGCCAGGCTCCCCTAAGCTTGCCCAGGCGCTCAGGCCTGCCACTACTTCAGCAGGGTGCGAAACTCTTCGAAGTCGAGGACCCCGTCGTGGTTCACGTCGGCCGTCATAGCCTTCTTGACCTCTTCAGCAAGGTGCCCCTGGGCGCCCTCGGCCTTGAACCCCTCCGCCAGTTCGACGACGTTGATCCGCCCGTCGCCGTCCGTGTCGATCTTGTCGAACAGCGCCCTAAGCTCGGCCTCGTTCATGACATACCCCTCTCGCGTTCACAGGCCCCGAAGGCCCACATGCCCCACCACCCTGCCACACATCAAATCACGCTAGCGGCCATGCATTGGGCCTGCCGCCACGCTCCGGCCGGGGTGGGCAAGCCGCCTCTCGCCGGTGGCTTGCCCAGGCTCGCCTTGGGCTTGCCCAGCGCACGTTGGTGTCAGCTGCGGCGGCGGAAGAGGCGACGGCTCGGTCTGCCCGATAGGTATATCGCCGGGCTCGGAGTCGGCAGCAGTGAGTGCCCAGCTGGTCGGAGCGGACGCGTCCGAGCAGGCCGGAGAGTGTGCAGGGCTGCTGATGAAAATGACCCGAGGGCGATCAGGCCAATCCCCGCCTGCGTCCGGGATCTGAGCTGGGGCTGCCTGTCGGTACTGCTTGCCGGTGCTCTCGTGTCCTTCGGCCCGACCGGACCAATGGCTCACATGGCGGTCGGCCAGCCGGCCGGGGCGCTCGGCCGGCTGGTGGGACCCGGCGAACAAGCCCTGAACCGCGAGAGGTGATCTGACCTGCCTCACCCGACCTGGTGACGGATACCTTGCAGGCCGGTACTGAGTAGAGTTTGCGTCGAAGGTGACCAGGCTCCTTGCCGACTTCCCCAGAAGGTGTGCTGCCTGCAGGCGGCGCGCGCAGACGCTCTGCGCCGAGGCGGGTCACGCAGTTGGTCGAGCGGATGGTGAGGTCGTTGGCCAGAGCATGGTCGACGAAGCGCCCCATTGTCCGACCGGTTCGGCATGCCTGCCCACCTCGATTCCGGCCGAAGTGTCTTTGCGGACGGATCAGCGCACCGGACCCCGGCCATCGGGTGCTGCGGGTCACGCAGCGGGCGGAGGCCCGTCGACGGATAGGCTCGGAGCCACTGGGGCTGTTCTTCGACCGGCTCAAAGGCTGCACGGCCATCGCGGAGACCATCGGCGCATCTGACGGGAGATCGTTTTCCCAGCGCTGTACCGATGCCGCTCGTAATGGGTTGGTGTTCGAGCGGCTGCGCACCGCAGAGTGGTGTGGTCGGTGAGCTGTGGCACAGGCCCTACGTGGGCGGATGCGGATCCGCGCCGCGACCGCGGCCGAGGGCAGTCTGCATCCGCACCCGTTCCCGCTGGGACCGCTGCTTCGCGGTCAAGTCCCCCATCGGGATACCTCGCCACCCCACCGGCATGCGCCCGATCCCAAGACCAACGTCACCCCGAACCGAGAACCTCAGATGCCAGCCGGTGAACGATGTCGGAGAGCTGTGTGCGGGAGAACCGCATGCATGGTTTGAAGTGGCGGGGGCTGGAAACGGAGCGCCACGTGCAACCGCGCCGGTCCCCGCCCCTACCAGGAGCTACTCCCCTGACGTGTTCGGCGGTCCGGTCAGTTTCCGTATAGCGCGTGCGTGAAGCGTTTGCCTTGCTGCCGTCCACGGGTGCGGATCCAGAAGGCGAGGAGAGCGATGAGGGTGAGGGCCCCGGCCCACGTGAGGCTTGCTGCCACGGGCCACAGCGGGGTCGTGGGGGCAAGACCGGCGGCGAGGCAGGTCTGCATGGGGCCGTACATCGGCAGCAAAGGGCCCAGGAACCCGTGCGGATCGGGGTTGACCAGGGGGCTTTGCGGCAGTAGGTCGAGGTTGCTGCTGACGAAGATGACGACCATGCCCTCGAGTTCACCCGGCAGGAAGAGGGCGAGGACGAGACCGAGTGCTCCGTAGACCAGACACGCGGTGAACAGCCCGAGCCACAAGAACCCCGGGTGGCGGGGCGACCATACGGCCTGCATCCATACGGTGGTGTACAGGGCGACGAGTGCCGCGGCCAAGAGCAGCGAGGTCGCCTTGGCCAGCAGGAGCGGGGTGCGGGGGTAGCCGGCCGCGGTGAGGCGGCGGTCGAAGGGGCCGGCCTGACGGGCGGCGCTGAAGGTGAGGAAGGCCATCAGGAGCATGACGATCCCGAGGCATCCGTGGATCACGCCCACGTGGTCCGCCGAGGCGGTCAGTGTCCGCCCGGTCGCGCGCAGCCGGAAGGCCAGCTGGGCGGGCGCGAAAATCTGTGGCGCGGCGAGGATCCACAAGGGGATGAGGACGGCCAGCAGGAGAGCGGCGAGTGTGTTCTTGGCGAGTTCGGCCAGGTTGTGGCGGGCCGCGACGCGATAGGCCCTCACCGATCGGCTTCCTTGGCCATGACGCCCGTTTTGTGACGGAGTTGGATGACGGTGTCCAGACGGTCGGTGTCGTAGGCGAGGTGGGAGATGACGACGGTGGTCCGCCCGGCCGCGCGGCGGGCGGCGGCGAGGTCCCAGAAGGCCAGGTAGGTCTGCCAGTCGAAGCCTTGATAGGGCTCGTCCAGCAGTACGACATCGGGATCGTGCATGAGGGCGAGGACGAGGCTGAGCTTCTGCCGTGTGCCGCCGCTGAGGACTTTGACGGGAGCGTGCAGCTGGTCGGCGAAGGCGAGCTGGTCGATCAGCTCGTGCGCACGGTCGAGGTTGCGGAGGCGGTAGGCCTCCTGGAACAGGCACAGGTGCTGGGACGCAGTGAGAGCGTTGTTGAGAACGGGGTGTTGGGGGCAGTGGCTGAGGGTGCCGTCGACCGCGACGGTGCCTCTGTCCGGGCGCAGGTCGCCGTAGAGGATGCGCAGGAGAGTGGTTTTGCCCGTGCCGTTCTCACCGACGATGCCGACGATCTCCCCGGACCGGATGGTGAGGTCGACGCCGGCCAGTACGACGTGTTTGCCGAATGCCTTGTGGACGTCCCGTGCGGTGAGGGCGATGCCGGTGTCCGTGGGAGGAGAGGCGGTCATGAGTTGCCCTCTTTGATGTACGTCGGTGTCCTTGCCGCCGGGCGAGTGGGTCTGTGCGGTCCTGTTCACCCGCTTGTCGCCGTCATGTGGGAGGTGCGCGGCTGCGGCGTCATCACCAGGGGCGGGGCCTCGAGCAGCGCGTTGACGCGGGGGACCAGGGGTCCGGAGGACGCTGCTTGCCCTCGCAGGGTCCAGTTCTGGAGAACCCGGGCGAGGACGACGGTGATCTCGGTGACCGCGAACGCCTCTGCGAGGCACTTGCGGGAGCCGTTGCCGAACGGGATGTACGCCTCGCGGGGGCCGGGGGCTTCGGCTGCCCCCCACCGGTCGGGGTCGAACCGCTCGGGGTCGGGGAAGAGGCGCGGTTGGCGGTGCAGCTGGTACGGGCTGACGACCAGGCTGGTATCGGGCGACAGGATCTGTCCGGCCAGCTCCACGGGCGTGGCGACACGGCGGAGGATGAGCCAGCCGTGCGGATACAACCGCAGCGTCTCCAGGACGACATGCCGGGTGAGTTCCAGGCGTTGTAGCGCCGAATCGTCCGGCGTTTCGCCTCCAAGGACGGAGTCGATCTCGTGCTGGACGCGACGGGCGATGTCCGGGTGGCGGTCGAGCAGATGCAGGGCCCACACCATGGCGCTGGCACGACCCGTTGCTGTCGCCGCCGTGAACATGTTGATGACGTTGTCACGTACCTCGCGGTCGCTCATTGGCTCCCCGGCGTCGTCACGTGCCGCCATGAGCATGGACAGGATGTCCGCGTGCTCCGCGCCGGAACGGCGGTAGGAGAGGATCACTTCGTCGATGACCTGCTCGTACCTGGCCAGCGCCCGATGGAACCGGCGGGTGCGGTGGGGGAACAACCACCGCATTCCGAGCGCGGAGGTGAGCACCTCGCGGTGGATCCCGTCGGTGATCTCCTCGATGCAGGCGTGGGTCTCGTCGCGGTAGTGCTCCGTGATCTCCGCGGCGAACATCGTGCGCACGCCGATCATCGCCGCCACTGCCGTCATCTCCCGCATGACGTCGAACGGAGCGCCGGACCGCCAGGCACCGGTTACCGCGTCGGCCGTCTCGACCATGGTGGGGATGTAGTCGGCGACGCGAGTGCGCTGGAACGGCGGCTGGAGCAGCCGCCGTGTCCGCTTGTGCTTGACGTTCGGGCACGTGACGATCCCGTCGCCGAGGAGCGTGCGCATCTGGGCGTAACCCGGGCCGCCTTTGGGGAATGTGTGGGAGTCCCGTAGTACCTGGTCGGCCAGCTCCGGATGACAGACCACATAGAGGGGCTGCCGCCCGAGTCGGACGCGTACGAGATCCCCCTGGGACGGCAGGGAGGAGAGGAAGGACAGCGGCGTTCTCCAGATGCGCAGGGCGTGCCCCAGTCCCGGCAACGCGCCGGGTGCGTCCGCGAATCGGAGGTCGGATCGTGTCCTGCTCATAGGGGAATGGGTTCCTTCCGCACAGGCTGGGGGCGTCAGCTGCCGCTGTCCTGGAACGTGTCTAACCAATGCGGTGCCGGACCGACTCTGTTTGGTGGGATGCCCCACCGTTCGGGTTGGCCCTTTGAGTCGTTCGACTGAAACGCGCCCGGCACCATTGACGTGCGTAGACCTCGACGGAGTGAACCGGGGCAGCCCGCGTTGCAGTGACCACCGACGGCGCACGACCATCATGGCGCGGCACCTGCCTCGGCGGCGACCGCGTTGCCGGCCCGCAGCCCCTGCAAGGAGGTCACCTTGACCCGTGCCATCGCGGTGGAGGAACGCCCGCTCGCGGCCAGCGAGGTGGCCTTCGCCTCGTTCGGTACGCCGATCCACTTCAGCCAGCGGCTGCACGGCAGGCTCGACCTCGACGCTCTTGCGGCCGCGGTCGGGGACCTGCTCGATCTGCACCCCGTGCTGTCGGCGCGGATCGTGGCCGTGGATCAGGGTCACGTTCTGCGGCTGGACCCGTCGGTGCCCGGTCCGTGTCTCGGTGTGGCCGACGGTATCGAGCAGGCCGGGGAGCCCTATGCCCTGGACACGCCGCTGCTGCGCGTGGTCGTGGCCGAGGAGGCGGAGGAGCGCTACCGGTTGGCCCTGTCGGTTCACCATGCCGTAAGCGACGGAGTCAGTGCGCTGGCGCTGCTGCACACCCTGTGGCGCAGCTACAGTGCACGTGTCACCGGCCGTACGGCGGTGCTGCCGCCCCGTACCGCCGGGTTGCCCCGCCCGGTCGAGGAACACTTCCGTGCCCGTTTTTCCGCCGAGGAGCTGAACGCCTTCCTCAAGGAGCGCTCGGCGAGGATGCGGGACCTCGTCCCCGCGTGCGTCCCCGCCCTCGCCGCCGGTCACGGCACCGGAACGCACGGCGGCGTCCACAGGCGCCCGGTGCGGCTGTCCGCCGAGTCGGTCGATCAGCTGACGCGGGTGGCCAAGGCGGCACGACTGAGTCTGCACGCGCTGGCCTGCGGCATCGCATTGCGCGCGGTCCACTCGCAGACGCCGTACCCGGACGAAAGCGTGCCCATGACGTGCTTGTCCGCTCTGGATCTACGGCGGCGGCTCAGGCCGCCCATGTCCCCGCACGAGATGGTGCTGGCTGCCACCGCCGCGCAGGCCGTGGTCGAGGTGGGCCCCGACCTCCATCCGGTCGACATCGGACGCCGCGTACTGGAGCAACTGCGCGAAGCGGTCCTGGACAACACGGTGCAGAAGGCCATCGCCGCGACATCCGAGCTGATGGACGAAGTGGCGCACGCTCCGATCAGTGTTCTGGTCAGCAACATGATGACGAAGACCCCGCCGCTCCTGCTTCCCCCGGACCTGCGATCCGACCCCATCGACGGCTGCGCCCTTCCCCCTGGCCCCCTGCCTTCGGTCTTCCTCACCGGGAGCCAGGACAACACAGGGGGCCTCGACATGACCCTGGTCATGGCCGCGGACTGGTTCACCGCCCGGCAGGCCGACGACCTGGCCTACGCGATCGAGCAAGCCGTCCTCCGCGCGCTGCGGGGGTAGGCGCGGTGGACGGCGGAGCAGCGCCTGCTACGGCATCTGGCGGCGGTGCAGGCGCAGGTCGAGGTGGCGGGGTTCGATGATGCTGCGCCCGACGAGGGTGACCGGGCGGGACGTGGCGGGGGTGAGCTTCCAGTCGGCCAGGATGGACGCCAGGGACAGCATGACGTTCATGACGGTGAAGTCGTGTCCGATGCACTTGCGGGACCCGGTCCCGAAGGGCACCAGCGCCATCGCCCGCTCGGCCTTGGCCCAGCTGCGTCCGTTGTCGCTCCAGCGCCCCGGGTCGAACCGGTCGGGCTCGGGGAAGAGATCGGGCCGGTGGTGGATGATGTACGGGCTGATCAGGATGTCGGCGCCGTCCGGCACGCGGTAGTGGCCCAAGGACGTGTCCTTGATGGAGGTCCTGCTGAACAGCCAGGCGGAGGGCCTGATCCGGAAGGCCTCGGTCACCACGGCCATCAGGGTCGGTAGCTGCGGAAGGTGCTCGTGCCGGGCCGGGCCGCCTCCGCAGACCTTTTGGGCCTCGGCCGCGACGGCCGCGTCGAGGTCGTCGTCCAACGAGAGGTAGTACAAGGTCCAGGCGAGCATGGCGGCGGTCGTACTGATGCCGGCGATGAACATGGTCATCACCTGCTCGCGTACTTCCGTGTCCGACAGCGCGTTTCCGTCACCGTCCTCGGCCAGGAACATGGACAGCAGGTCGCCCCGGTCGGTACCGGCCTGGCGGTAGGCGGCGACGGTGGCGTCGATGTGCCTGTACAAGGACTCCCGTGCCTGTGCGTAGCGCCGGTTGGTCGGCAGCGGCAGGCGGGTGATGCCGGGCGCCACCATGCGCAGGAACGCGCCGCTGACCAGTACGTCCACGTCACTCAGCGTGCGGAGGACCGTGTCGGCGTCCGCACCGGTGCCGTCGAACCAGGACGCCAGCATCGTCGAGACGGTGATCCGCATCGCGAGTTCCTGCATCAGCCGGCGCACGTCCAGGACCTGCCCCTCGCGCCACTCCCGGGTGATCGCCGTGATCTCGCGGCCCGCCAGCTCGCCGTACCCCGGCAGCTTGCTCGGATGGAAGGCCGGCTGGGTCAGTCGGCGCAGCCGGGTGTGCTTGGCGTTGGGGCAGGTCGCCAGGCCGTCTCCGAAGAACACGGAGATGTTGTCGAAGAAGGGCCCGCCCTTGTCGAAGTCGCGGTGGCGAGTCACCAGGAGCTCGTAGACCAGTTCGGGACTGCAGACGACGTGGGTGGGGCGGGGGCCGAGCCGGATCTCCACCAGGTCGCCGTGGGACGGCAGGCTGGTCAGAAACCGGGTGGGGTCCACGAGCAACTGGCGTAGGTGGCCCACACCGGGCAGGGCGCCAGGTGCGCGCGGGGCGGGAACGAGGGAGGTCGGGAGGCTTGTCGTCGTCATCGCTCAGCTCCCCGCGCTCACGAGCAGACCGGACGCCCAGTCGGGCATCACGCGGTGCTCGTCATGGCGTGTGGTGATCCGTTCCCATTCGTAGTCACCGCAGATCCAGTCATGGATGATGTCTGCGTATCCCCGCAGTGCCGTGCGCTGACTCCGGTCGGCTGCCCGCACCAGTCGTGACAACGCCCTCTCCTCCAACTCCACGAGTTCATCGACCTTTTCCTGGGCGAGGCGGGACGCGTCGGCCAGTGCCTCCTGCCGAGTGCAGCCGCGGCTGCGCTGAATGAGGTGGATCGCGTTGTGCCCGCCGGTGACGTCCTCGTGCGTGAGCGACATGGAGTCGTTGCGCAATGCGACGAGGTCGGCGCCAAGTTGGCGCATGCGCTGCAGCACGGGATGGTGCCACAGCTCCGGCGCCACCTCGGTGCCGCCCCACTTCTCGCCCAAGTCGTTCTGACCGAAGGCGCACGTGGTAGCGGCCCGCAGCGCGAAGTAGTCCGCCAAGTCGCGGTGGGCGAATCCCGTCGTGCGGTCGATCGCCTCCGTCACCTGGGAGGAGAAGTACAACGTCCAGTTGAACGCCACGCGCGTGCGCAGTGGCAGGGACATCCCCCGCACCATACGGCTCCACAGATCGGCGAAGGCACGCATCGTCGGCGTATCGTGCGACTGCGGCCCGGACACTCCGTGCACGATGCCGATCAGGGCGTTGCAGACAGCCGCCACCCTGCTGGGATCACGGCCGATCTCACCGTCCAACTGGTCGTCGAACGGCAGGAAGTACCAGCCCATCATCTGTGCCGCCGTACAGCAGTCCTCGGCACTGGCGTTCGGATAGAAGAAGGCGGCTACTTCGGCCAGTCGCCAGTCGACGAAGTCCTCCGTGGCCTGCTCCCCGTCCAGCAAGCCGAATCTCCGCATCCAGGCGAGCGCGCTCTCGCGTGCCTGATCCAGATGCGGGTTGATCCGCAGGGGCCACGGGGTGGTGAACACCGCTCCGGTACGCGTCACGCTCGGTTACTCCTTCGCTGGACTCCCCAGGATGGTGCGTTAGCAAGATTGCGTACAGCAATGCTGCCAGGACGGGTCCACCCCCACGAGCGAGCGCGCATGGGAAGCGCCGCGCGCCCCACAATGATCTTACGTACGAATTCATCAACGCCCCCTTGATGACCAGGTAGTTCGCCACCTGGTCGGACTTCCGGCACGGCATGGCGCGCGACCTTCGGGCCAGCCCCGCAAGCCGGGCGCGGCATGCCCAACTCATTACTCCTGCGAAGATCACGTCATTCGACGGAAATAGGAGAACGCACCATGACGCAAGCAACGGAACCGAATGCGGAACAGACACTGCCCGAGCAGCTCGTCGCCCTGCTGACCGGTCATCTCGATGTCGAGGTGGCGCCAGAGCAGTTGACGGCCGCGACGACGTTCGAAAGCCTCGGGATGGACTCGCTGTCGTTGATGGAACTGGTCGTAGCGGCGGAGCAGGAGTTCGGGATCGTCCTCGCCGAGGGCGAGTTGGACCTGTTTCCGGCCTCCACCCTGGGTGACGCGGCCCGGGCGTTCGAGCATGCCGCCTGAGATCGCGGTCACCGGGCTGGGCCTGGTGACTCCGGCGGGGCATACGACGGAGGCGAACTGGGCGGCCCTGTGCCAGGGCCGCTCACTGGCCGCCCCAGACCCGGAACTCGCCGGGCTGCCCGTCGACTTCTCCTGCCAGGTGACGGGATTCGACGCTGCGGCTGAACTCGGCCGGTCGCTCGGTCGGCGCGTGGACCGCTTCATCCAGTTCGCCCTGGCCGCCGCACGACGGGCCGTCGCCGACGCCGCGCTGGACACCGGCACATGGCCGGCGGAGCGGGTCGGGGTCGTGCTGGGCGTCGGCTCCAACAGCCTCGGTACGTACGTCACCGAGTTCCGCCATCTCGGCTCGGGCCGGCCCGAGCGGGTCTCGCCGCTCGCGCTGCCCCGCAGCGTGCCCAGCATGGCCGCGGGCGAGGTCGCGATCGACCTGGGCGCCCAGGGATCCAACTTCACCACGTCCAGCGCCTGCGCCTCGGGCGCGACCGCGATCGGTGTCGCCCGGGACCTGCTGCGGTCCGGGACGTGTGACATCGTGCTGGCCGGCGGCAGCGAGTCCGCGCGCTCCCGTATGACGGCCACCTGCTTCACCCGGATGCGGGCGCTGTCCCGGCGGCGCGAACACCCGCGACTGGCCAGCCGGCCGTTCGACGCGGCGCGCGACGGCTTCGTCCTCGGCGAAGGCGCCGCCGTCCTCGTCCTTGAACGCCTCTCCCACGCCCGCGCCCGCAGGGCGCCGGTCCAGGCTGTGCTGCGCGGTTACGGCGCCAGCGCTGACGCGCACCACCCGGTGGCCCCGCACCCGGACGGACGCGGAGCGGTCCGGGCCATCCGCGTCGCACTGGAGGACGCGGCGTGCGCTCCGGCCGACGTGGGCCTGATCAACGCGCACGGCACCTCCACACCGCTGAATGACGCGGCCGAGGCGGCAGCGCTCACCCAGGTCTTCGGAGAGCACATGCCGCCCGTAACGGCCGCCAAGGGCGTGATCGGCCATGCCCTCGGGGCGGCGGGGGCGATCCAGGCGGCCTACACGGTGCTCGCCCTGCGCCGTCGGACGGTGCCGCCGGTGGCGAACTTCGAGCACCAGGACGGCGATCACAAGCTGGACATCGTCGCCGGCCGACCGTGCCCGGTGGCCGGGAACGCGGGCCTTAGCTGCTCGTTCGGCTTCGGCGGCCAGAACGCCGTCCTGTTGTTCACGACCGACTGAGGAGAACGGGGGCGGATCCCGGAAGCGCGCCACGCGAGCTTTCGGGCCGCCCCTTGAGGCCGACGGATCCCCCACTCGCCCAATCGGCAGCCAACCTGCGGGACGGCCCCGACCTCAAGCCCAGCGGACATGGGTCGGAGCACTGCTCACCAGTCTGATTCTTCCCCTCGTAGCGTGCAGTCGTGACCAGAGGGGAAGTTGAGGGTCATGGCGGGGAAGAGGCGCTTGCACGACGCGGAGTTCCGCGCGGGGGGTACGCATCGTGACGGAGACCGGGAAGTCGGCCGCGGAAGTCGCGCGCTACCTGTCGGCGTACTGCGTCTCCACCGAGAACTGGAAGCGCCAGACAGCCGAGGTCGCCTACCTGCTGGGCATGCTGCACCGTACCTGTGAACGGCTGGAACGCGATCCCGAGAGGCGGATCCGGATCCGCCGCAGCGGCCGCCGCGACGGGCTCCCGCCCCGCCTGCTGGAACGGTTGGACGAGGTGGAGCGCCGCACCGCCGGCAGGGTTCGAATCTCTTTGAGGTCAGATCCCGAGGGTTTCTCCGGCTGACGAATAGCCCCTCCTGCGTGGGCGCCTGGGCCACATACTGCATGTCGGACACGAGAGATGACGGGGCGTTAGGAGAGCGACGAGGCATGGGGATGTTCTTCGAGGAGAGCCGGGAGTGGTTGCGCGAGCTGGGTGTGCCCGACCGTGATCCCGACACCAACACGCTGGTGTCGGGCGCGACGTTCGCGGACGGCTGCCACTGGCGGTTCGAGGCCCCGACGGTCAACACCGTGCAGGCCGTCGAGACCCTGCTGTCCACGAGTGCGAAGCGCGGGTTCACCATCAACCGGGTCACCGAGACCTTCGGCCTAAGCCGGCACACACTCGGCGAGGTCCGCGACTATGTCGCCCTTGGCCGCGAGTACGGGGCGCAGATCCTCATGTCGGTGGGCCCGCGCGCCATCTACGACATCGGCGCGACGGTGCAGACCCAGGAGGGCGTGCGGATCGGCTACCGGCTGCGCGGCCAGGAGCAGCTTGTCCGCGCGTTGGAGGACGTCCGGCGGGCGGTCGACGCGGGGGTGCGTGGTTTCATCCTGCACGACGAGGGCCTGCTGTCGGTCCTGGCCCGGCTGCGGGCCGCAGGGAGGATCCCGCAGGACACCCACCTGAAGATCTCCGCGCACTGCGGGCTCGGGAACGGCGCGGCGGCCCAGGTGCTGGAGCGCCTCGGGGCCGACAGTCTCAATCCGGTACGCGATCTGACGCTTCCGATCATCGCGGCACTACGGCAGTCCGTGCGGGTCCCGCTGGACGTGCACGTGGACAACACGAAGACCTCCGGCGGGTTCATCCGTACGTATGAGGCGCCGGAGTTCGTCCGGGTGGCCTCCCCGGTCTACCTCAAGACCGGCAGCAGCGCGCTGGCCGGCCACAGCACGCGTGCGACGCGGGAGCAGACTGAGGGCATGCTCCGGCAGATGGAGATCACGGCTGAGTTCATGAACCGCCACTACCCCGAGGCCCGCCAGAGCCAGGCCGAGCAGCCCGCAGGCGCACCGGAGTGTCCGCCGAAGGCACGCACCTGCCCTTCCTGACCGCCGCCCTGGGCCCATGCGTTGCCGTGATGCAGCTCGGTTTGGACCGCTCCGTACGCTGACACGGACCAGATCACCTGAGACAACACCCGGTCTCCCGGCTTCCGGGACCAGAGCATCTGCGATTTCGGCACCCTGGTGTCTCCATCGATCTGGTCGTCGCAGGTCACGACCTGCCTGCAGACCAGATCGTTTGAGACGGGACAGGGCTGTCCGCTGTCATCCAATCGAGGCGTTTTGACAGCGAGCACAGTCGTCACGGGTTTCTTGCCAGTGGCAGCAAGGGTGGCACGGCCCGTATCCGCCCTCCTCCCCCACTGCGGGCGCCGCTCATTGTGGCGCGGTGCGCCAAGCGGTAGTGCCGGCCCTTGGCCCGATGCCCTGTCGAGCTCGACCACGCGCTCATGGCGGTCACCGGCTCGGCGGCTGGCTGACAGCACCGCTGCGCCGCACGATTCCGCAGCCGGGCGGTGCCATCACGCCATTGCCCGATATCTGGGGCTGCTTCGCGGTACTTCTGCATCCTTCCTCCCGTTGTCCCCGGCGACGATCACTGCCCGCCCCGTTCATCCGGTGCAGGCGGTGCCAGGCTCCAAGAAGGGACACTCCCGCTGTATGAGCACGCACCACCTGGGCCGGGCGGCCGCCGTACTGGCCGCCGCCCTGGCCACGGCCACGACCGGGGCAGTGCGGCGACGACCCGGATGGCTGGGAGCGCGACGGGCTGTGCCTGAACGCCGCGGACAACCGCAAGGTCGATGCGTACCTTGCCCGTGCCCGCGCGGCGGAGCCGTCGATCAGCCGCGACGTACGGGCTGCCGCCGACCTCAGCCAGGCCGAGCTCGTCGGTTTCGACTACCGCCTCAAGTCCTCCGACTCCCTCAAGCGGAAGGTTGCCACGGACCTCAAGGAGCATCCGGAGCGCAACACCGACGACGTCTTGGCGCGCCTGAGTGACGCGGTGCGCTACACCCTACCTGTCGACGGCGTCGGTCACGCGATTCCAGTTGTCCAGGTCTGCGGTGCGGGCTTCCAGGGCGGTGCGCATGCCGGTGGCGCTGGAGGTGCCGAGGGCCAGGCGCAGCGGGGGGTTGGGGCTGTCGACTGCGGTTCGGATGCCTTCGGCGATCCGGGCTGCGGAGGAGAACGCGGATGCGGGCAGTTCTCCGATGCCCTTCTGGACCTCGCGGACGGTCTGGTCGTAGTCGTCGAGGCCGGCAGCGACGTCGAGGTTGGACAGGAAGGGGGTGGCGGTCATTCCGGGCTGGATGATCGTGACCTTGATGCCGAGCGGTGCGACCTCGGCCACCAGTGCGTCCGACAGTCCCTCGACCGCGTACTTGGTCGCGGCCAGCAGTCCCACGCCGGGGTGGGCGGACTGCCCGTAGACCGACGAGCCCTGGAGGATGTGTCCGGATCGCTGGGCGCGGAGTACCGGCAGCGTCGCGCGGAGCACGTTGAGCACTCCGAAGACGTTGGTGTCGAACACGGCGCGGACCTGTGTGTCGGAGGCTTCCTCGACGGCTCCGAAGAGTCCGTAGCCGGCGTTGTTGGCCACCACGTCGATACGGCCGAACCGCGAGAGCGTGCGCTCCACAGCTTCCCGGACGGCCCGCTCGTCACGCACGTCCGCAGGGATGAGGAGCAGGCGGTCGCCGTGCGCTTGGGTCAGTTCGTCCAGGGAAGCGGTGTCGCGGGCGATCGCCGAGACGACGTCGCCGTTCTCCAGTGCCTGGAGGGTCAGTTCGCGGCCGATGCCGGAGGTCGCGCCGGTGATGAGCCATGTGCGGGGGCTGGTCTGCTCGTTTGAAGTTCCGTTCATGTTGCGACCGTAAGCTGTTAGCTCATAACGCGTCAAGCGAGGTCGTGCTGTGCGTTGCCCGTTAGACGACTTAGTGCCTCTTCTTGCTGATGTAGGATGGGGTGATGAGCAGTGCTGCAGCCGGATCTGCGAAACCCAGCCCGCGCACCGTCATGCCGGCGGTGGAGACCGTGCTCGCGTTCGTGAACACGCGCGCGGACGGAGGCGGCCGGCGAGAGCTGTTCAGGGACGGGCACTCGTTCGCCGCGTGGCTGGCGGAGCACGACGAGTTCGGCGGCGAGACCGTGGCGACCGATGCCGATGCCGCGGCCGCACGCGAGCTGCGCGACGCCCTGGTGACCCTGCTGCTCGCACACTCGGGCGATGAGGAGAGCCTGGGCGAGCCGCTCCGGCACGCCGAGCAACACCTGCGGCGCGCAGGTGCGCTCTACCCGCTGGCGACGGTGGTCACAGCCGGTGGTGTCGAGCTGGCATCACCGCAGGCAGGGGTGCCGCGTGTGTTCGGGACCGTACTGGCCGCGGTGACGACCTTCGCGCAGACCGGCGACTGGGGACGTATCAAGGCATGCCGCAACCCCCCGTGCCATTTCGGTTTCTTCGACCGCACTCGCAACGGGGCAGGGCTTTACTGCAGTACCGGCTGCGGCTCCCAGGTATCCATGCGCAATTACCGCCGGCGGCAGCGCCGGGAGAGTGGGGCACCGCCCGAGGCGTGAGGCCGCGGCTCCACGGGTAGACCCCCTCGAAGCTGTGGCCACCCGCGCCTGCGGTCTTCAGCCTGAAGACGGCACCCCGCCATGAGATTTCCGTCCGGGTGGTGAGGCGGCGAGGGTCTGGGTGGTGGGGGTTCGTCGCGGGCTTGGCGGTACCCGGTGTCCGCCCACAGGTAGATCAGGTCGGTGTCGTTCGCGGCGGTGGCCACCTTGCGCAAGGAGCCGGTGAGATGGTGGACGGCCGGGTGGCCGAGCGGCGCGACCGGCTCGCAGACATCGGTGAAGCGATTGCGCAGGGCGCGGGCAGAGCGACCGGTGAAGACCCGTTCCAGCCGGGTCCGCGAGCCCCACCTCCGCACCAGATGCCCAAACCGGCATCAAGACGGATATTCCTCCCGAATGATGCCGCCCTGGGATCGCGACGCTCCGGAGACGTCCTGTAGCCAGTCGTCGAGCACAGCAGCAAGGTCGGTGTCAGTGCGGGTGTCACAGGAGGTCACGGGAGCATTCGGAGCCCATGCCGAGTACTGATACTCACGTCCGCCTGGGTCTCGTACTCATGTGCCCTGATGCGTGAATGAACAGACTGCAGCCATGAGTCAGATCAAGCAGAAGCGCCGGAAGCCGGCCGAGTGGCGCAGTCGCAGCAAGAAGTCGAAGTCGGCCGTCGCGGGAGGGTTGCTCGTGATCACGCTGCTGGCAATCGGCTACCTATGGGTCCTCTTCTCGTTCTCCGACATCTAAAGGGCTTGCAGGGAATCAAGGGAGGGCGGCGTCACCGCCGACCGCACCGTGAGGGCGGCTGGCGGTGCGCCGCGGCCGCACGCGAGCTGCGCGCGAGCTGCTGATCACCGCCGACGCGGGCGGCTCCAACGGCTACCGCACCCGGGCCTGGAAACTCGAACTTGCCCGACTCTCCGCTGAGACGGGCCTGACGATCACCGTCTGCCACCTGCCGCCGGGCACATCGAAATGGAACAAGGTCGAACACCGGCTCTTCTCCCACATCACCATGAACTGGCGGGGCCGCCCGCTGACCAGCCACGAAGTCATCGTCCAGTCCATCGCCGCAACGACCACCCGCACCGGACTACGGGTGCATGCCGAACTCGACACCAGCACCTACCCGACCGGAGTGCAGATCGGTGACGCGGAGATGGCGGCTCTGCCACTGACCCGCCACGGCTTCCACGGCGACTGGAACTACGTCCTGCACCCCCAGCCGGCCCCGGCCGTCCCGACGGCCCGGGCCCCACACACACCAGAGCCGGAGTGGAACCAGGCACTGCTGACCGACCCCGCACTGACCGGCATGTCCCCGCAGCAACTGAATGACCTCACAAAGGCTCTCGCCCCGGACAGGGACGACCGGCGCGGCCGTCCGCCCCGGCTCGCCTTCCCTGATCAGGTCCTGGCCACCGTGCTCCACCTGCACCTCGCCCTGGCCGCGGAACCCCTCGCCGTGCTCTTCGGCAGTAGTCGCACAGCCATGCACCGCACCCTGCTGAAGATCAGGAAACTGCTCGAAGCACACGACATCGCCATCCCACCCGCCGCTACTCCGCCAGCCGCCCTCACGGTCCTCCACGCGCGGGTTCTCGCCCAGAGCAACGACCCCGAGAGCAAGATCAAGACACCGTGTTAATGATCTGCAAGCCCTTAGCCTGCGAGTTTCACTTGCCACGTCGGATCTTGAGCGGGAGAGCGAGAATGCCTTCTGAGCGCTGAGACGATGAGGCTTGTCCAAGGTCTCCGTCGTTCCAGCAGGAAGGCGCTTCCAGCAGCGCCACTACGCCCGCACTCAACATCCGCGACCAGGCCATCATCCTGGGCGCCGAGATCCTGGAGACCGCTCCCCAGGTGCGGGCCTGCTATTGGGAGAACGACTGCCTGAAGCCGGTTTTCGCCCACTACCTCGAACGGAACACGCTGGAGGTCGATGCCCCGCCCCATCATGGCCGACACCTCCTTCGACCTGACCCCGGCAAGCGCGAAGGCCCCCGACCACGTGCCTGCCGACGGCGACGGCAACGGCAACGTCGCGAGCGGCGACACGCACGACGTGGGGGTGGAGATGACGTTCGACGGGGCGCAGTGCCTGCGCCTGGGCCGTGATCTGCTGGCGAACGTCTCCACCGCGCACCACGCCCTGGGCGCGCGCTGGCTCCGCCGCCACCTCGGCGACCGGTTCCGCCTCCACGTCATACGCAGCCTGGCCAACAACCACATCGATACCCAGGCCCTGCGCCTGCGTCCCGGCAAAGCTCCTCCTGCGCGGCCCCCACGTTCTCGACCACCTTCCGGAGCCGCTCAGGCGCTGGGACACGATCTACGCCCCCGAACCGACGCCGGCGAGTTCCCCGACTACGGCCCCGAAGACCTGACGCTCACCAGCCTCTACATCGACACGAACGTCCTCTCCCTTGACGAGTCCACCGTGATCGTCAACTCCCAGGCACCCCGCCTGGTGAAGACCCTGGAGACTCACGGGTTCACGGTCATCCCGGTCCGCCACCCCCACCGGCGCCTGCTCGCAGGCGGCTGCCACTGCTTCACCCTCGACACCGTCCGCGCAGGATGCGGCCCCGAGGAATACTTCGTCTGAGCGAGGCGCGAGGCGCGTGAGATGATCCGGGCCCTTCGTGCTCGACCTCCGCGGCCTCCAGCACTTCAGCCGGCCGCGCAGCTTCCTCCCGCAGGCCCTCCACCCGCACACGGCAGCCGTCTCCCGCTCCAACCAGCATTCCCAGTACGGTCGGTCGCGTTGGGGTGCTACCCAGCAGCCACAACCTGGCCGGCCGTGACCTGAGGGCGATTGGGGAGCAGTGACGCGAGGTTTTCCCGTACGAAGTCCGACGCCCTCTTGATCGACTCTTGGGCCCCAGCCTGGTCTTCAAAGACGCTGGTAGAGACCATCACTCCATCCCCGGCGTCAATCCAGTAGTAAGCCACGAAACCGGGGACCTGGCGGAGGAGGGGCACGAATCCCTCGTCCACCAGGCGTCCCGCCTCGGCAGGGTCAGTCACCCCTTCGTAACGCCGAATTACTGCGTACACAGAATGATCTCCTCATGGATCCCAAGGTCCTTTGCGTGAAACGACCTACCCCAACCGCGCGCCTCTCGCTCGGGAGACGTATGGAAGTAACCCGAATGGGCGCTTTGGTGATCCGAACGGGTTTCTGCAGGGGCCAGGGCTGGGCGAACTGGGGCTTCACGGAACTCCGGTCGGAGCGCCCGCAGGCCGCGAGACGGCCCGTCGTATCGGGGAGGGGCTTACTTTCCCTCCACATACGACGAACACGGCCGCCTTACGGACCACCTGGTTTCGAGTGCGCAGCGCAGCCTCAGCACCGCTCCTACACGTATCGCGATGACGCTGCGGCAAGCTCGTGGCGATGGACGACCGGTTTTCCGGCATCCGCCACTTCGAGCTGGATGCGGTGGGCCGCGTCACCGGCGTGTGTGCCTCGGAATGGACCGAGCGCTACGTCTATGACGCAAGCGGCAACCAGACCGAAGCCTCCTGGCCCGCCACGCATCCGGGCCACAAGGCCACGGGGCAGCGGGAGTGCGCCGGCACGGCCCTCACCCGGGCGGGGAGCGGCCGTTCCCCGGATCACCCTGGGGCACCCCACCCGCCTCGCCGGCGGCCCGGACCGCATCGCCGATGACTGCCGACGAGCGGAGGCCGCCGGCTGCGCCGGCGTCGACCTCCTCGCGTACCGCGCCACCGATGCCGACCCTCTCGACCTGGTCCGCGCCGCCCGCGCCGCCACCACGGGCCGCTTGGTCGTCGCCGGCTCCATCACCAGCACCGATCAGATACAGGCGCTCGCATCAGCCGGAGCCGACGCCTTCACCATCGGATCCGCCGCCTTCGACGGCTCCCTCCAGCCCCACGCCGGCACCCTCCGATCCCAACCGTCGGTCTGTGGCGAGAGCCGCCCCCCAGGAACCCAGAAGGAAGGCGGCGCGGAGCGCCCCGTGCGTGCGGGAGCGGTCATTGCTTCGCCGTCCGGGATGAAGCGGCATCCGCCGGTGCACGAGGATTGGGCAAGCTCACGGGCGGGGTGAGGTCGGGTCACGCGGCCATCCGCAGCCGCCCCACCGCCTCGTCCTCGGGCGGCTCCACGTCCAGGTGCCAGGTCCCGAAGCGCCGGGTCTTGCTCGTGATGTACGGGGGGACGGTGGCCAGGTCCACCGGGTCCACCTCCCACCCCTCGTCGATGAGGTCGCTGGCCAGTTCGGCGCTGTGGACACCTGTACCCCTCGGCACCGACGGCCATGACGCTGCCGTGCGAACGCAGCCAGTCCAGCAGGCGGCGTGAGGTTCCCCCGAGGTGCGGAAGGTGGCCGGGCATGGCCTGAGTCTCCGTGAGAAGGGAGGCGAGCGGCGAACTTCGGTATGGCGCAGGCGGAGGAATGCGGCGGCTTCCCCGAATCGCCCGCGCCCGCACCCGGCGAACGGCAGACTGGGGGAAACTCGCACCTCCGGGGGGAACATGCGGAACGGGCTGGCAGAGCTCATGGAACTGCCCGAACACGAGATCGATCTGTTGATCGCCCGGCACCTGGTCGGCGAGGACTTCGGCAGCCGGGAGGACGACGACGAGGAGCGCCTCTTCATCGCACGCCGGTGGTTCGCCTCCCTACAGGGACGGCTACGCGAAGCCGTCTGCGGGAATCCCGCGGTGATGCGGGCCGCGGAAGACCCCGGTGAGGGCAACCGGCTCCTGGCCGCCGCCGTCGTCGATGCCGTCCTGCACGCACAGATCGGGCTGGACGTGCCAGCCACCGTCCTGGCCGTGAAGGTCGTGCACGCGGGACTCCACCGGCTGTGCGGTACCGGGACGCGGGGGAACGGCCAGAGTGGAAGCGACTGAGTTCGTCGACGCCATGGGCGGGCCGGTGCAGCCTGCCGGATTCCCCGCTTTCATGTCCGAGGACGCAGTCGAAGCGTGCCGGCTCTCACACATGATCATGCGGGCGCAGCTGTCGGACTTCGACCGCGCCATCGGGGTCCGCACCACGGTGGAACTGGTCGATTCCCCGTTCTTCACCTGCCGGGCCAAGGAGATCGCCCCGAACCACCACGTGATCACGATTCCCCTCGGGCTCGTCTGCCGGTTCTACGTCCTCGCCGACCTCCTGTGCGGCTATCTCCGGGGCGGCAAGGTCATGCTGGTCCTCGGCGATGTGGACGCGGAGTGGGAGTCCCTGTGGCGACTGCCTCGGGGACTGCATCCGCTGTTCGGCACACCGGACGCGCGGACGGACTGGCGGAAGGAACTGGAGGTGCTGCATTCCGGCGTCTGCACGCCGGAGGCCGCTTACGACGTCGCGTCCATGACGTCCCTCGCCCTGATGTTCGTCATCGGCCACGAAGCCGCGCACGTCTACCGTCGGCACGGCCCGCAACTCCGCGTCATGAAGCAACTCGACGTGGTGCGCACCCCCGAGGACGAGCGGTACTTCAGACGGTTCGCCGAGACGGACGCGGATGTCATGGCGACCCACTGGGTGATGCTCGCCCAGGACGTCGGACGGCTCACGGCGCGGGAGAACGGGTGGGAATTCAGTACGGTCACGGCGTACTTCAGGTTGTCCTACGCCGTGACCGTGTTGTACGCGTTGTTCGACGTCCACCGCAAGCACCTGGGGTCGTACCTGGAGGGGATCTACGCGCACCCCATGGTCCGGCGCCACATGTTCTCCGTTGCCGGCGCGATGGCCTCCGCCAATGAGCGGGATACGTACGGAATTTGGCCGCGTTTGGAGGAACAAGGGTGGGTGCACTGCGCCTTCGGCCTGAACGGGTTGAACATCGATACCCTCAGGGGGAAGTTCGGGAAGGTCCCGAAGGGGTACAACGCCGTCCCCGTGTCGTCCCTCCACTACGACCCCCGGAGTATGCCCGCCGTGCAGGCCGCGTACGATCGTGAGATGCACTTCTACGCCGTGATGGCGGCGTGCCACGAGGGCCTCGGGGTCCTACGCATGGGGACGACGCCCGAGGCGGTCAGGTTCGAGGTCCCCGACGGCCGGACCATGGCCGAGCTGCTGGAGGCCGGTGATCCGGCCGTGCGGGCGGCGCACGCCATGTCCGTGCGAGCCGAAGCCGTCCGGGCGCAGTGATGCATTGCGGTAGGGGGCGCCCCGTGGTCGCGGCGCCCCCTACCGGCAGGCTGGTCGGAGCGTCAGAGCTTATTGGCGTCGCCCTCGGCCGGGGTCCCGGCTGCCGTGTCCTGCGGCTCGGTGCGGTGGTGATCGCGGACTCCGCTTCCGCGCTCCCGCCTCGCCTACAGCGAGATCCTCACCGACGAGAGGAAGAAGAAGGCCGCCACCGGCTTCTGGACCCGCGCGCACGCCTACTTCGCCAGCGCCGGGATCACCGTCGAACGGGTCCTGACCGAGCGCCGCCTCCGCGTTCGCGCTGCGTCGCGGGCTGACCCTGCGCCCGTCACTGCGAGCCCCGGGCTCGAGGCCTGCATGACGTACGTGCCCAAGTCATCGGCCTCTACAATGCCCGGCAACGAGCCTTGCTGCCCATGCGGTTGGTGATCTGGGGCCGCGATCGTGGTGGTCGGGCGGGGGCAGCGAGTTGCCTTACCCGGCTGCGCATCTCGTTCACCGCGACGGTCTCGTACACGCCTTCATCTCCGCGGCTTCGCTCCCCTACGCCCCCGTGTGCGGCACCCAGACGGCGGCATGGAACGGGCCGTTGGCAGTGAACGGATCAGCGGACGGGAGTGCTGCGCTGCCTGCGACGACGCCGTGGCAGTTGATTTGCGTCGCGGAGGAGTTGAGGCCGCCGAGGGAGGCCAGGTAGGTGAAGTCGCCGTTGTCGACGCGGGCGACGAAGGCGAAGGAATTGGGGGCGAAGTTGTCACCGACCGCGAGATTCCCGGCGATCTGCCTGACCTTGGTGACACCACGCCCGGAGCCGATCATGGCCCTGGTGTGCGTCTTGAGGTCGAACGAGCTGGAGAGCAAGCCGTCCCCGCCGACCACGGTGCTCCCGCTGATCAGCTGCGCGGTCAGGAAGCGGGACCCCAGGTCCGTGCGGATGCCGGTGCGGAGGTCGTAGGCGTATCCGGTGAGGCCGTTGCCGGCCGTTCGCGACTGGCCGACCACGGTTGAACCGCTGATGTCGTTGGCTGTGCTGGAGCTTCCGCCGAGGGTGCCGAGATCGGTCATCGTCCGGGTGCGCAGGTCGTACGCGAACCCGTGCATTGTGGTGGCAGGCGCGTTCGGCAGGGAGGAGCTGCCCACGACGATCGCACCGCTGACGGCCGCCGCGGTGCTGTCGCCCGATGGGCCGGCGAGGCTGCCGAGATCGGTCATGGTCCGGGTGCGCAGGCTGTACGCGAACGCATGGGTGACCACGTCGCCGGACAGCGACGACGTCCCCACCACGGTGTCACCGTCGAGGCCGGTGATGTTGGTGCTGCTGCCGCCGAGAGTGCCGATGTCGACGAGCCGGCGGGTCCGGAGGTTGTAGGCGAATCCATGAGTCGGGCCGTCGGTGGAGAGCTCTGATTCCCCGACGACCCAATCCCCGTCCACGCCGGACGCCCGGCTCGAGTGCCCCAGCGTGCCGAGATCGGTCATGGCGTGCCTGCGCAGGTCGTACGCGAAGGCGTGTTCGGCGGCGTCGCCGCTCGTCAGTGAGCTCCCGACGACCGTGTTGCCATCGATGGCGGTCGCCTTGCTGCGGGTACCGCCCAGGGTGCCGAGGTCCTGCACGGTGTACTGTACGGACCCCGCCGGCGACTCGGCCGACGACGTGTCAGCTCCGTACGCCGGACCGGCGCCCACGGCGAGCAGGCCTGCGGCGACCAGAGTCCAGGCACGTAAACGTATGCGCATGATGCCCCCTGAAACGATCGATCGAGACGAGCACGGTTCGGCAGACCGCTGTGCCCTCCCCGAGCACGGGCCGACCGGATGTCGCACAGCCTTCACTTGTACGTCAGTTCCGATCGGTCAAACAGTGGGCCGTCGGCCACAGGAAGACGTTCGCTACCGCCGCCAGGACACGGGACGCCAACCTCGCGTCTTCACGGGCCGGGCTGGGCTCTCCTGGCCGTGACCAAAAAGGCGAGGCTGACGCGCAGGTGGAGCACTGTGGACCAAGACCTGGTCGGGGCAGGCGACCTGGACGGCCCTTGGCAACGGGCATCGCCGCGTGGCCGACCCACCGCCCGCAACCGTCTCGACCGAAGCGTCCAGTCGTGAACGCACCGCAGCCCCGGGTCCTGCAGACGGTTCAGAGCGTGATGCCGTCGAGGTGGACGTCCCAGCGGCCGGCGTGTGAGGTGACGGTCACGGTGGACAGGGGAGGCACGTTGAGGTGCCAGAAGGCCGTGGCCGGAACGGACAGGACGTGCAGGATCGTGGCGCGGATGACGCCCGGTTCGGTGATGGCCAGGGCCTCCTCCTCGTCCTGCGGCAGGTCGTCCAGCCAGGTGGCGGTCCTGCGGCAGAGCTGCCGGACGGATTCCCCGCCGTGCGGTGTGGCGTCGGGGTCCGTGAGCCATGCACTGAAACCGTAGGGGTTGATGGCGGCGATCTCGGCTATCCGGCAGCCGCCCCACTCGCCGTAGTCGAAATCGCGCAGGGCCGGCTCGGGTGTGGCCTTCAGTCCGAGCTCGTCGGCGGTGGTCGCGCAGCGGCTCGAGGGAGCCCGGAGGGGGGACGAGTGGGGTGGCGGGGACGCACCGGCCACGGTCGCCGCGTACGGCGCCCGCGCGCCTCGGGGCCGCTCGCCGAAGATGCCGGCGGTGCTCCCCAAGGCCGCACACACAAGTGTCAGGCGGACCGTCATGTGGCTGCCCTCCTTCTGCGCCGGCGTGGCGCCGGAGCGTGACCGCCGCACCGGCCGGTCGACCGGTGTGGCGGGAGTGGTCGGGGCGTATGGGCCGTACGCCGTCGCTCCTCGGCAGAGCCAGCGGTGCCGGGTCGGTCCCGGGGGCGCCGGCGCGCCAGCGCCGGATGTGCGTACACACTCAGGTTCGGCGACCGTTGCCGCCGCAACCATCCGCCACATGTCCCGAATGCCCCCGCCGATCGGCTGGTGGGAGCCTGCTGAGCGGTGGGTCCTGCCGCCGGGCACCTGCGCGAAACCCCTCGACATGGTACGAATCAGACCGTGGTCCAGATGTCGAATGGAGCACGCGTGATCCGGGTTCTGGTGGTAGACGACGAAGCGTTGATCCGCATGGGTTTCCAGCACATCCTTGACGCCGCGGACGGGATCGAGGTCGTGGCGGCCGTTTCCGGCGGGCAGGCACTGCAGGCGGTGCGCGAGACGGCGCCCGACCTGGTGCTCCTGGACATCCGGATGCCGGATGTGGATGGGCTCACCGTCCTGGCCGAGCTGCGCCGGCTGCCCGCCCCGCCGGTGGTGGCCATGCTGACGACCTTCGACATGGACGAGTACGTGGAGACGGCACTGCGCTCCGGCGCGGCCGGTTTCCTGCTCAAGGACACCGACCCGGAGGAGCTTCCGTTCCTGGTGCGCTCCCTGGCCGAGGGCGGCACCGTGCTGTCGTCGAAGGTCACGCGGACCGTGGTGGACGGCTTCCTGAACGCCGGGGCGCAGGCCCCCGAGGCGCACCTGCTCGAACGGCTGACCGCCCGGGAGCGCGATGTGCTCGTCCTGATCGGCCAGGGACTGTCCAACGCCGACATCGCCAAACGGATGCACCTGGGTACCGGCACGGTGAAGGACCACGTCAGCGCCATCCTCACCAAACTCGAGGTGGGAGGCCGCGTCCAGGCGGCCCTGCTCGCCCAGCGGGCCGGCCTCCTGGGGACGGAGACGTAATGATCAGCCGCCGTACAGCCGTGTTGCTGGACGCCGCCGTGGTGGCGGTCGCGCTGGCGGACGTCTGGGTCCACTGGGACGGTGAGGAGCCGCTGCGCATGACCTGCAGCCTCGCCGCGGCCTTCGCCCTGCTCCTGCGCCGTCGCCTGCCGTTCCTGACCTTCTTGCTCACCCTGCCCGCCGTCCTGTTCTCGGACGCGGTCTTCGCCTGCCTGGTCGCGCTGTACACCCTCGCCTCGCTCAGCCGCCACCGCATCCTCCTGGCGGTCTGTGCCCTGGCCTTCACGTTCAGTAACATAGCTTCGACGCCGGAGCTGCTCGCACCGACCCTCGACCTGGCGAGGGCCACGACACTGATCGCGTTCGGGTACACGGCGGCGACGGCGGCCGCCCCGGTCTTCCTGGGCCAGCTCGTCCAGACCCGGCGGGACCTGTCGGCGCGACTGGCGGAAATCTCGGAGGCGCGCGACCACGAGCAGATGCTGACCACCCAGGCCGTCCTGGCCAAGGAGCGTGCGCAGCTTGCGCGTGAGATGCACGACGTGGTATCCCACCAGGTCGGCCTGATCGCCGTACGGGCCGGTGCACTCCAGGTCGGCACGCGTGACGGGCAGGTCAAGGAGGCGGCGGCCACGATCCGGCGGCTGAGCGTCCAGACCCTGGACGAGCTGCGCCACATGGTCAGCGTGTTGCGGGCGTCCGGGGGACGGCCCACGGAACTCACCCCGCAGCCCTCGCTCGCCGACATCGAGCAGCTGGTCGACAGCAGCGGCATCGAGACCGAGCTGAGCTCGCAGCTCCCCGACGGACTCCCGCCGACCGTGCAGCGGGCCGTCTACCGCACCATCCAGGAAGCGCTGACCAACGCGCGCAAACACGCCCCCGGCGCCACCGCGAAGGTCGACCTGCGCCACGAGAGCGGCCGGATCCGCGTGACGGTCACCAACACCGCGCCCAGCCGGCCCGCGCTGCCGCTGCCCGGCGCCCACTACGGACTGGTCGGCCTGAGCCAGCGCGCCGCCCTCCTCGGCGGAAACGTCACCTCGGGGCCGACGGCCGACGGCGGCTACCGGCTCAGCCTGGAGCTGCCGGTCGAGGGCGTACCGCGGTCCGCCGGGGACTCCCACGGGCACGGAGGGTAGCGGCCGCGGGCGTGAGCCGGGTCTTCGTGGTCAGGACCGGCTGGGTTTTTGTGCCGTCGTGATGGAGGAGTACAGGACGGCCTGCGTGGCGGGCAGGCGTGCCGGAGCGTGAACGTGCTCGGTGCCCTGTCGGTGGGACGGCACGCCGACCTTGTGTGGGAGAAGACCTGCGGCAAGATCGACGCGGCCATGCTCCTGGAGTTCGTATGCGCACGGCTCGCCGGCCTGCCGGGCGGTGCCGCCGCGCCGGCGGCGCCGGCCGCGGGCTTCACGCGCGTCCGTCCGTCCACGGTGGTCCTGGACAACGCCTCCGGACACGTGGCGCGAGCCTTCGAAGGGCGTCGCTCGGACCTGGCCGCCATCGGCGTCGAACTCTTCCACCTCCCGCCCCGCTTTTGAGCGGCCGGCGGCGTGGCCCTGGTCGCCTCTGGGACATCAGCGGGTGGTCACCGGAGTGAGCGGCAGTCCGGGCAGCCTGACGGCGCTGCACCGGGCTGTGGCCGAAGCGCGCCTGCGCGACGCCGAACTCTGGGTCGTGCTCGCATGGCAGGCCCCGGGCGGTGCCAGGCCCGTCCGCCGTCACTGCGGCGGTCACCAACCCCACGGCATGGTGCAGAGCAGCAGCGGTGGAGCAGCTCCGAAGCGCCCTGGACGCGGCATTCGGCACGGTGCGGCCGGGAGTCACCTTCGAACCGCTTCTTCCAGCCCTTCGCATGATCTGACTCCTCCCGCCGGGACCTGGGTGCCGGGCTCCGGCGTACCGATGTGATCGAACGCCAGCAGCTCGGGGACGGCGCCGCAATGCCGGATCACGTAGGCAGCGACACGGACTCCGGGTCGGACCATCCCGGCATTGTCCGTCATCGGCGCCGTCCATGAGCACCGGGGGCGTATCGGCCCCCGGTGCACCCAGCCGCGTACGCGCCGCCGAGGATGAGACAGGTGAGAACGGGAGGGGATGACGAACAGCGAAGTGCCACTTCCCCAATCCCGGCTGTGGCAGGCGAGGGTCAGGCCAGCATGTTCTCGATGAGGTCGGCCGCGCGTGGGGCGCCGCCCTCGGCCCGTGCGCCGGCGCGCAGCAGTGCCGAGCGGCGGGCGACCTCCGCGTCGGTGACCAGGTCGTTCAGGGCAGCCCGCAGGGTCTCGGCGGTGGCTTCCGCGGTGTCGATGCGACGGGCCACGCCCAGTTCCACAAGCCGGTCGGCGTTCATGAACTGTTCGGCGGCCTGCGGCACGGCAATCATCGGGACGCCTGCCAGCAGGCCTTCGCCGCAGCCGCCCATACCGGCGTGGGTGACGAAGGCGTCCGCCTGGTCCAGGATCGCCCGCTGCGGGACCCAGGAGTGCACCTCGACGTTGGGCGGGATGTCGCCGAGATCCTGCGGGTCGGTGTACTTGCCGATCTGGAGTACGACGTGCCAGCCGGGCAGATTGCCGTAGGCCGCCAGGCACTGGCGGTAGAACTCCGGTTGACGGGTGTACGCCGAGCCCAGGGAGATCAGCAGCACATTCTTCGCATACGCCGGACGGGTCCAGCCGTCCGCGCCCGCTGCTGCCTCGAAGCAGGGGCCGACGAAGGTCACCGTGTCGGTGTCGACCCGGTCGGCGTGCGGCTGCATCGCCCGGGTGATCAGGGCCAGGGCCCGCGACGGCGGGCCGGAGAAGGCGTCCACGTCGGTGGTGGACACCCCGCAGCCGGTGAGCCACCGTGCGAACTTCGCCCGGTAGGCGTCGGCACCCGGCAGTTGCCACAGGTGGGCCGCGATGTCCTGGTCGTAGCCGTCCCAGGCCACGAACGTCGGGGACAGCTGCATGAGGGGCCGGCCCTGCGATTCGGCGAGGGCGCGCGCGGCGTAGGCACCGATGTCGTACAGGTACAGGTCCGCCGGGTCGTGGTGGTAGGCGGCGCGCAACTGGGGCAGCGCTTGGATGGCGTTGTCGAGGAAGAGGTCCATCGCGGCGATGGGGCCGTCGGGCCAGTTGTTGTCGGCGACCGGCAGCACGGAGGCGCAGGTAACCAGTTCGGCGCCGGTGGCCGTGATCAGATCAGCCACCGCCGGGTCGTTGGCGTAGGTCACACGGTGGCCGCGGGCCACCAGCTCACGGATGATCTCAAGGCTGGGCAGGACATGGCTGATGGCGGGGATGCCGACCATCGCGATGTGGGCACGGCGACGGGACATGGATGATCACTCACTTCAGGTCTACGGCGAAAGGGACACGGCAAGCCCGTGCGGCGGCCTCTCCAAGAGTTTCGGATGTAGGCGCGCACATGGGCAGGCGGGAGAGGAGGCGGGTGCTGCGCTGCCCGACCGTGTCAGCCGTAGATCTGATGGAAGGAGAACATGCCCGCGACCCTAACCCGCCCTCAGGCTTCAGGGCACCTCAATTACCGTCGACCGCCGTCTGGAGACCCCCGCTGGTTTCGATGCGCCCACGGGGGAATTCCCGCAGGAGCGTCACGCCTTCGGGGGTTCCGGGGCGGCGGCCTCCAGATCGGCGATGCTGCCCGGCGGTTCGACGCGCCATTCGACGTCGGACGTCAAAGATCAAGCCAGTCCGGTCGATCATGGCTTTCGCTTTGGGGTGCGAGCGAGTCGAAGACGAGCGTGAGCAATGAGACGGACGGCATGCTCTGTCTCCGGCTTGAGCCGTGGGGGACCGACTACCGGTCACGCCCACGTCGGCGAAACGAGCGCCGCCGGCCAGTCATATGACCGGCCGGACGAGCCGTAGAGGAACGATGCAGAGCGAGGCGGTGCTGCACGGCGGTCAGGCGGGAACGCCGGCCCGGTTCAGGATGGCGGCCATCTCGTCCTCGGGGAGCGCGGGGTTGGCACCCGCGCTGGAGGCCAGTTCAGGGACGTCAAGGGCCTCGCGGAGCCGGTGGAGCGGCAGGCGCGGGTCGCAGGCCGCCGCCTGACGCGTCCAGACCGCGGGGTCATGACTGAGCCGTTCGATCAGCGCGGGCGTGGCGGCCGGGTCCCGGACGGCGAGCCGGCGGTAGTTCCCGTCCGGGTGGTCCGCGTAGCGCGCGGCGAGACCCTCGCGGGGAAAGCGGGGGTGCGTCTCCGCCATCCAGGCGGAGAACGTCCCACCGAGCCGTGCGTACACACGCATCAGGACCTCCTCGGGGGTATCGGGGTGGTGCATGCTCAAGAGGTCCTCCACCAGGGGGTCCTCAGTGCGTGCGAGCAGACGCAGAAGGTCGGGCGACAGGTGGGGGCTCCGGGCGGCGGTGCGCCGGAGCAGCGGGTGGGCGGAGGCCGCGGCCCGGCGCAGCACGTCGGGGTCGGCGAGCCCGTCCCGTACCCACTTCACGTCCCCGCTGGTGAAGGCCCCCACCGTGAAGTCGATCGCCATGCGTCGCGTCTCGCCCAGTTCAGGCCTGAGGGAGACTGCGATCCGTACGGCCTCGTCGGGATCGACGGCGAGCCGCTCCACGAGGTCGGTGGGCAGCGACGGGTTCTCGGCGAGGGCAGCCAAGTGCGTCCGCTCGGCGACGCACCGTTCGGCGTCGGCGCGGACGAGGAGCCCGCGGCGCAGCGCCTCGGCGGCGGACTTCGGATCGTGGAGGAGTTCGGCGGTAACGCGGGCGTCCCGTCGGCACTCCCACAGCGCGGCGGCCCGCCGCACCTCGGGGTCAGGGTCGGCCAGCAGCGCCGACCGCTCGCCCGGCGCCAGGAGCTCCCATGCACGCACCGCGCCCCGGCGCGCCGCCGGATCGTGGTGCGTAGCCAGCGAGGCCACGAACGACGGCACCAGGTGGGGCGAGTCCAGCAGGGCCGCCCGTACGGAAGGGTCAGGGTCGTCGAGCAAGCGGGCGCACACGGCGTCCGGCAGCGGTGCGACCGTCGTACGCGGGTCGCGCCACTCGGGTCCGTACGCGAGAGCAGCCCGCACCTTGGGCGAGGGGTCGTCCGCGAGCCGGGCCCGCTGTGCAGGCTCGGCCCTGGTGCTCATGGCGAAGTCGATCCGGGCGCCCGGGTTCGGGTGGGCCAGGATCACCGCGACGGCCGGCTCGGGGAGTCCGGCTCGCTGGAGGGCGTGACGGGGCGGACCGTCACCGCCTCCGTCGAAGGCCAGCAAGCGCAGCAGCAGCGGTGTCGGCAGCGCCGGATTGCGGGCGACTCCGTCCAGCGCGGATGCGTGGAACGCGACCATAATTCCCCTACTCCTGTGTCTTCCCCGATTGGTCCGCCCCCGTGTTCGCACGTTACGCAAGGGCTTCAGCTGCCCGTTGGCGCAGCGGTGCACCCTGGTCTGGGGCGTCGGCTACCTGGCCGCCGTGGCCGGCTCGACACCCCGCTGCCGACCTCGCACAGATCACCACCGCCACGACCCGCGCCACCGCACGGCTGGGGGGACGGTGCTCAGCGAGTCCTCGGCGCGGCTGGCTCCGGACGGATCGTGCACCGCTTCCTGCCGGCCTTGGAGGAGCACGCGGCGGCGGGTTTCCGCTGGACGTGGCAGCCGGGCCGCCTTCGTCAGGGCGTGCCCGGGGAAGGGTGCCGGCCGGCTGTCCAGTGGTGTGCAAGGAGGTCCGGATCGTCCAGGCGCGCGTCGTCGACGCGGTCCCGTGCGTCGGTGAGGAGCCAGCCCAGCAGCTCAGCGGTGGCGTGGTACTCGTCGTAGAAGCCCATGCGCAAGTTGGTGATCTCGAACTCGACCATCACGTCGTCGATGAGGTCTGCCAGGTGGGCGTCGGCGGCCGGGGTGCGGGTGGCGGTCCACACCTCCAGCCAGGGGCGCAAGGTATTGGTGGCGACGGTGATGAGGCTGAGGGTCTTCCTGATGGGGACGGGGCTGGGGTGGGTGTGCAGGGTGGTTCGCCACCAGACGGACCAGACGTCACGAAGCGCGTCGGCCAAGGGCTCGTCCCACGTCGTCCAGCCCGCCTCCAGCAAGCGGGAGGCGATGAGATTCTCGTCGACGTGGAGCCGGCCGGTGACGACGGGGCGGATGATGCGTGGCGTCAGACGGCGAAGGAGGCGGGGGAAGTCGTCCCAGTGGCTGGGCACCTCCATGGCGACGGAGGAGAGCATGCCGTCGGATATCAGGTGCAGCGGTCCGGAGAGCTCAGCGAGATCCTGCTCGCCGTAGCAATACGTGCACCCCTGGACCGGGAAGGGCTCTTCGCGGGCGAACGCGCGGTCCAGGGCGTCGAGTGCTGTCATGAGCTGCTGCTGGGAGTGGGACATGGCAACCCCCCTGGGACTCCGTCCGGGCGACCGTCGAAGATCGCAGGATATCAGCGGGGCCTTCGTGGATCGTCCGGCGAGCCGTGGGCGGAGCCCGCGGCGCAGGGCAGCGATGGTCGCGGTGTCGTTGGGGGTCGGGTCAGGAGATGGTGTTCTCGCCGGTGAGGCGGCGGGCCGTGAGGTCGGTCTTGTGCCCCCCCATGAGCAGTACGAGGACCAGTGGCACCCTGCCCCGCTGACGGCCTCGGCCCGGATCGAGAGCGGCGTGTGCAGGTGACAGTCACCAAGAAGTGATCAACCGGAGACCTCCGTCCGTTCGCCCGGCTGCAAGACTGGCCCTGGTCAGGACGGCGACATGCCGGCTGACCGACGGACGAGCGGACGGACCGGGCAGGAGGCGTAGTTGAGCATCAGCGTCGAGGGGCAGATCGACATATCGGGTCCGGTGGGCAAACTGCTCCACCGGCGGAAACTGCAGAACGACACGGTGATGCAGTCCTTCGGCATCGACCCGGTCACCGGCGACATCTTCGTCCTCCAGGTCGTCGAGGGCGGGCTCATCCTCCCGGGAGAGTCGGGTCCCAGGACCGGCGCGCAACGGGCGTACGCCGGCGACCTGGCCGTGACCCGCCTCGACCAGGCGGGCGCCATCACGGGGCACATGTACCTGCGGGGCTTCGGTCACGGCGTGTCCATGGGCGTCGAACACCACAACGGCGTCTCGCGGTTGTGGACCGAGACGGCGTCCATCCCCATGGGCACCAGCGTGCCGGAAGAGGAGAAGGAGGGCTACGGCACGGCCGTCACCCACTTCGAGTTCCGCAACGGAACCACCATCGACTCCGGCTCCTCGCAGCTCGCCGAGCCCTACCAGCCCGTGACCGGTGCCACCAACGTCACCTGCACCATCGACCCCACGACGAACCGGGTGATCGTCCGCTTCAAGAGCGGCAGCATGACGTTCGAGTCCCACGACCTGGACAAGGCCAGGTCGGGCGACTGGACGACGCCGCTGGCCCGCATCACCCAGCCGAACGCGAACGGAACCTTCCAGGGGTACGCCTCCCTCGGCGGCGTGCTGTACATGCTGGCCGGCAACGGATACTCGGCCACGCTCGAGCCGCCCGGCAACACGTGGCTGACGGCCGTGGACTGGGCCACCGGCGCCGTCCTGGACCAGCAGTTCACCACCGCCGCTCCGGGCCTGGAACTGCGCGAACCCGAGGGCATGGCCGTGTCGGTGCGGAACGGGGTACCGCATGTGCATTTCGGCTTCGCCGGCGAGGAACCCGGCCCGCGGACCTGCACCATCCTGTCGCTGTCCGGGGCACCGGAGGTCGACGGGGTGAAGGTGCTGGCCGACTGGCAGCCGATTCCGCTGGCGAGCGGGGTGACCGCCGACGTCCGCGCACCGCAAGGGCGGCTGATCAGCATCGCGGGCACGACGGTGCTGCAACTCAGTGGCGGGGTGAAGGGGACCTTCGACACGGACGTCCGGATCGGTACGCTGCCCGACGCCCTGGCGCCGAGCATGGCGACCCAGGGCAGTGTGCCGCGCAACAACAGCGGCGGGGTGTGCACCGCACGGGCGGAGGCGAACTCCGTCCGCGAGCTCTGGCTGTACGGCGGACGCTCCACGAACCCCGTCACGTGGGCCCAGTTGGACAACTTCAGCGCCGTCTGGCGCTGAACGACGTCCCGTTCCCTCCCGCCCCCTGCTTCTTCGTCCGTCCCCCTTCCCCCCTCGCCGACCTTCCGCAAGGCCAAGGAGACCAACCGCCCATGTCCCACAACCGCCGCCGAGTCCTCGGTGCCGCGCTCGCCCTGCCCGCCACCCTGGCCGCCACGAACCTGCTGGCCGCCACCCCCGCCGTCGCCGCCGGCGGGGTCGAGGCACAGCCGTGGACCGATCTCGTCCTCGAACCCGGTGTCGCCGCCCAGACGGGGGCGACTCCACAGGTCCGGCTGATCACCATCGCCGGTACGGTATTCCTCCAGGCGCGCGGCTCGGTGACCTGCAACCTGGTCGGCGACACGAAGATCGCCACCCTGCCGACCGGACTGCGCCCCACCGCCCTGGTCCGCGCCACCGCCCCGCGCAACAACAGCCAGGGCATCAACGCCTGCCGTTTCGAGGTCAACACCGCCGGATCCCTGACCATCTACGGCGGCAACGGCGGGAACCCGATCACCTGGGTGCAGTTCGATTCCGTCCAGACGATCTGGCGCTGAGAGCGGGCGCACGGGCCCGGACGCAACAGACGGCCCTGTCGTACGACATGGCGGCTGGGTACGCCGGGCCCCGCCCGGACCGACCGGGGAAGCCAAAGGGCTGCGGCGGCCGTGAGCTGCGGTCGGCTACCACGCACCCACGGGTACGAAGCGCCAGTTCTGGTTGGGGCCGTTCCAGCAGGTGCCCTGGACCACGTTCGCACCGTGGGCGATGCTGTTGTGCGCGACGTCGAGGCACTTGTTGCTGTGCTTGGCACGGATCTGGGTGAACTCGTTGACCTGGGGCCTTGGCAGCCACTGCTGGTAGCCGTTCCGCTCGGTGACGAAGCGCCACTGCTGGTTGGCGCCGCCCACGCAGTTGCCTTGGACCACGTCCGCGCCGTGGGAGTAGCTGAAGTACGCGACGTCGAGGCACTTGTCGCTGTGCCGCGCCTTGATCTGGAAGTAGCCGCCGCCGGTCGGCTCGATCTTCCACTGCTGGTTCCAGCCACCCCAGCAGTCGCCCTGGACGACGTCCGCGGCGTGGGCCGTGCTCATGTGCGCGACATCGAGGCACGTGCGGCCCCGGGTGTGTTCGGGCTTGATCTGGAAGTAGACGTTGTCGGGTACCTCGGCCGCCTGGGCGGGGGCCGTGAATCCGAAGACGGCGCTGGCCAGTGCGGCACCGAGAACTGCCGCGGCGCGGGCCGTTCGCCGCAGGGTGTACTTCGCCATCATGGTCTCCTTCTCCGTGGCGGGGAGCCCCTCCCGAGCGGTGAGGCGCATGCCGACAACGGTGGCCCGCGCAGGTACTCGGAGGCATCAGTACTGCCACTGAACCGTGGTACGCATTCGCCGCGGGAAACCCGGCGCTCGCCTGCGGGATGGATACTGCCGGGATGCGAAGCGAATTCGTCGGGCGCCTGGCCGAACTCACCTTCCTCGGGCAGCGGTTGGAGGCCGCGGCGCACGGCACCGGATCCGTGGTGCTGCTCGCGGGCCCGGCGGGCATCGGCAAGAGCACCCTCGCGGCCGAGGCGCTGCGCCGCCACGCGGACTCCCCGCGTCTCACCGTCGCACGGGGCCACTGCCCCAGGGACGCCGTGGCGCCACCGCTGTGGCCCTGGCAACGCGCGCTGCGCCGCGCGGGAGTCACCCCCGGGGTGCCCTCGCAGCGTGCCACCGCGACGGAGCCGGCCGACGCGGCCGCCGCCCGGTTCCTGGAGCTGGCCGCGATGAGCGAGGCGCTGGCCGTGGCGGCCGCCGAAGGCGGGCTGGTCGTCTTGCTGGAGGATCTGCACTGGGCCGACACCGCCAGCCTCGACCTGCTGCGGCAGGTGACCGGCGAGGCCGCCGAATCCGGGGTGTTCGTGCTCGGTACCTTCCGGGAGCCGGTGCCCGAGGAAGCCGCCGGAGCGCTCGCGGACCTGGACCGCTACGGGGCTGCCACGCTGCGGCTGGCGCCCTTCACCCGGGAGGAGGTCGCGCAGTGCGTCGGCGTCCGCGTCGGCGAGCCGGACGCGGCGGAGTCGTACCGGCGTACGGGCGGGCTGCCCCTGCTCGTCACGGCACTGCGCACACACGCGGGCGACATCGGCACCATCGTCAGCGGGCTGCTGACCGGGCTCACCACCGAGCAGCGGAACGTGGTACGGGCGGCGGCCGTTCTCGGTGAACAGCTGGACGCCGCCCACCTGGCCGCCGTCCTGCCGACGGCGGGTGACACCGTGGTCGCCGAGGCGCTGGCGGCGGCCTGGCACGCCGGTGTGCTCACTGTCGCGGAGACCACCCGCACCGCGGCCGACAAGTCCGGTGCCGGACGTACCTATCGCTTCACCCACGATCTGGTCCGCGAGGAGGTGCTCGGCCGGACCGACCCCGCCACCGCCCGTGCCCTGCACCGGGCCGCCGCGCAGGCCTTGGAGCAGGCCATCGTGGATCCCGTCGAGGCGGCCCGGATCGCGGCGCACTGGCGGCGGGCCGGCCGGGAGCCCGGCGACCGCGCCGCCGCCGCGCGCTGGTCCCGGACCGCCGCGGACCTCGCCCGCAAACGGCACGCCTACGCCGACGCCGCCCGGCACCTGGCGGACGCCGCCGCCGTACTCGACCCGGTGGACCCGCAGCGCGCCCCGGCGCTCATCGAACTGGCCCGCGCCGAGTACCTCGCCGGACGCTACGACGCCGGCCTGCGCCACTGCGCCGAAGCGGCCGACGCGGCGGTCGCCACCCATCGGCCGGCCCTGGTCGCCGAGGCCGCCCTGGTCCTGCAGGGGGTCACCTTCCCCCAGGCCTCACAGGCCATCGCGCGACTGTGCCGGGCGGCCCTGGCCGCCGAGGACCTGCCGGACGCGGTACGGGCCCGGTTGCTCGCCCAGCTCGCCACCGTTTCGGCCGACCTCGACTCCCCCGAGGCAGCGGCCGAGTACGCCCGCTCCGCCCTCGGTCTGGCCCAGGCCACCGGTTGCCCGCGGGCCGAACTCGACGCGGCCCGGGCCGTGCAGATGTCCTTGGCCCATCCCGACGACACCGCCGAGCGCCTGCGTCTGGGTGAGCTGACCGTGTCCCGCGCAGAGCGGCTCGACGACCCGCTTGCCGGGGTGCTGGGCCAGCAGTGGCGCGTCCAGGCGGGGTACCTGCTGGGCCGGCCGGCCCTGGTGGACGACGCGATCCGGGGCATCGAAGCGATCGCGGACCGTTCTCCGCTGCCGCTGGTCCGCTGGCACCTGCTGCGCGTCACCGCCTCCCGGGCCGCGCAGGAAGGGCGGTTCGCCGAGGCCCGCCGATGCAACGAGGACGCCGCCGAGCTTGCCCTGGCCAGCGGAGACCCGACCGCGATCGGCATGGACCACGTGCTGCGCCAGCAGCTGGCCCTGCTGCGCGGCGACGCCACCGAACTGCGCGAAGAGATGTGGCACGACCTCGACCACGCGCCGAGGCAGCCGCTGATCCTGTCGGTGCGGGCGCGGGCGCTGTTCCTCACCGGGCGCCTGGACGAGGCACGGGAGGCCTACTCCCAGCTGCGTCCCGTGCTGCCGGTTCCGATGACCAACCCGCCGTGGCCTGCCGTGCTGCTGAATCTGGTCGACCTGATCGGCCTGGCCGGTGATGCCGAGGCCGCGCGGCTGGCGTTCGGCCAGCTCGCGCTGTTCCGTCCGTACCCGGGAGCGCTGGGCACGCCCACGGCGTACTTCTCGGGCTCGGTCAGCCGCGACCTCGGCCGGCTCGCCCTGGTCGCCGGCCGCCCGGAGCAAGCCGAGGAACTGCTGCGCGAAGCACTGGTCCGCAACCGCTCCCTCGGCGCCCGGCCGTACGTGGCGCTGACCTGCCTGGACCTCTCCGCCGTGCGGCGCGACCGGGGCGCACTGGCCGAAGCGGCCGCCCTCGCCGAAGAGGCACGGGCGATCGCCGACCAGCTCGACCAGCCCGGCCCGGCCGCCGCTGCCGGACGGCTGATCGGCGAGATCGCCGCCCTGCGGGCCGGCGACGGCCCGCTCACGCCACGCGAACGCGAGGTAGCCGCGTTCGTTGCGCGGGCCCGCACGAACCGTCAGATCGCCGAGGACCTGGTCATTTCCGAACGCACGGTGGAAAGCCATGTCCGCAACATCCTCGCCAAGCTGGGGTACGCCAGCCGAACCGAACTGGCCGCACGATGGGCCGACCGCTGAGACCGTCAGGACCCCGGCTACGCGGCCGGGCGGCGCCTTGGCCTGATCCTCCGCGCTCGGTTCCGGCGGTTCGGCGCATGTCGCAGACCAGGGCTCAGAGCTTCTCGAAGACCAGTCGGAGGGTCGTGGCGCGATCTTCCTGGACGAAGCGCAAGGACGTCCGCAGCTCGCGCAGGATGTCGTCCACGGCCCGGCGGCCGATCAGTCGGGCGCCGTCCTCCCGGTTCTCCTCGGCCCGCTCGATCCACGCGCCGAGGGTCCGGATGCCGTCCTGCGGGTCCCGGCGTTCGGAGACGATCCGGAACAGGCCTGCCGAGGCGTCGGCGAGCTCGGACCGGGTGGGGACGAAGCATTCGGGGAACACGGTCCGGGAGGCGTGCAGCCCGGACCGGAGGTTGCGTACGGCGGCAGCGGCGCCCCGGCCCGTCGGCCGGCGCCGGACTGGTACCCCGTCCTCCGCCAGCCGCTCCGGGCTGAGCAACACGGAGGCGAGCCAGCCGTACCGGCTCCAGGCATTGGACTGCACCGACAGCCGCCCAGCCGGGCGCAGCCAGTGGTGGCAGCGCCGGAAGAACTCCCGGTAGCGGGCGACCCGGCGCGACCGCCACAGCGTTCCCCCGGCGAAGTGCTCCACGGCCTCGATCACGATGACCGCGTCGTAGGGTCCGTCCGGACGGTGGTCGAACCAGTTCTCCACCCGTACCTCGCACCCCGGCCACCCCTGCTCCCGTACCCGGGCGGCCTCGGCGGGGCTCAGGGTCAGACCGACGGCGCGCTGGACGCCGTGGCACTCGACCATGCGGTGCAGCAGGCTCCCGTATCCGCAGCCCACGTCCAGCACCCGCTCGGCGCCCTCGGCCCGGGCTGCGGCGATGTGGTGGTCGAGCTTGCGCCGCTGGGCGGTTTCGAGGGTGTCTCCCTCCTGCCACATGGCATGGGAGTAGACGAGGTCCTCGCCCAGGAAGAGGCGGTAGAAGTCACCCAGGTGGTCGTAGTGGTGAAGGATGGCCCTCGTGGACGTCCCCTTGTAGGTGGACGTCCCCTTGTGGCCGGACGTCCCCTTGGTCGTCGGCGTGCCGTGGGCGGGCTTGCTGGAGGCGGGCTTGCCGGTCCCGGACATGGGTCGATCACAACCGCTGTCCGTGCCGGCGCGCGCGAACCACACCGGCCGCGCCCGCCATTCCCGCCCGTTCAGCCCCACGTCCCGCCGAGCACGCCGCCCGCGGAGCGCCTACGTCGGGTTCGGATGCCGGTGGTCCGACCGGGAAGCCCGGACCCTCCCGGATCCGCAGCGATTCCGCGAGGCCGTGCCGCGCCTCGAGCGCGACTGCGTGGAAAGCACCGGCCGACCAGTCGTCCGGGGAGTCAGAGGGCACGCCTGCAGCGAGCCGGGGGCACGGGCGCCCGGACTCGGCCGGCGATGGGCGAGCCGCCGCACGCCCTTCCACTGCCGGTTTCACGCGTTCGGCACCTTGGAGAACGGGCTGTCGCCCAGCCCGGCCAGCAGATCGGCGGGGTCCCGGTAGACGGCGACGGCTCCCGCGTCCTCCAGGTCGCCGCGCGGAATCCCACCGCTCAGCAGTCCGACAGCGACAACACCGGCGCGGACGGCAGCCTTCATGTCCCACACGGTGTCGCCGACGAAGACCGCGCGCTCGGGCGGGACCTGCGCCCTTTCGAGGGCGTGATGCAGAGGGTCGGGCGCGGGCTTGCCCCGCTCCACGTCGTCGGAGGTCGCGGTGTCGGTGATGGCATCGTCGGCGTCGATGGCCCTGCGCAGGGCGTTCAGTTCGCGGGCCTTCGCGGAGGTGACCAGCAGGACCTTCCATCCCTCCTGCGACAGCTCTCGCAGGAGGTCGGCCGCCGAGTCCAAGGCGGGGAGACGGTCGAAGTAGGTGGCGTACAGGGTGTCGTGGGCGGCGCTCAGCAACTCGTCGTCGCTGTGTTCGCGGTCCTCTCCGAGGAGGTGGCCGAGAAGGTCCTCGCCCGGCAGGCCGATCGCCCGGTGGATGTGGTGCATCGGTACCCGGTGCCCGGCCTGACGGAGTGCCTCCCACCAAGAGGTGACGTGGAGGTGGTTGGTGTCCGTGAGGGTGCCGTCGATGTCGAAGAGAGCAGCGCGGTTCCGGTTCATGGCGGCGGCCTCCTCACAGGTTTCGGAGCGCGGGCAGGAGTTTGGCCTTGGCCCATTCCAGGAAGGGTTCCTGCCGGTCGCCGCCGATCTGGACGAGGGCGACCTCGGTGAACCCCGCCTCCGCGTACGGGCGTACGGCTTCGACGAACGGGTCCACGTCGTCGCCGCACGCAATGGCCTCGGCGACATCTTCGGGCCGGGTGTGCTGCGAGGCCTGCTCGAAGCCCGCGGGCCCGCGGAGTTCGGCGTTGACCTTCCAGCCTCCCAGGGCCCAGCGGAACTGGTCGTGGGCCCGGGCCACCGCTGCCTCGCGGTCGGTGTCGTAGCTGACGGGTACTTGGGCGACGCTCGGCTTTCCCGCTCCGCCGTGGGCGTCGAATTGCTCCAGCAGCTCCCGCTTCGGTTCCGTGGCGATCACAAGGTCGCCGTGTCGGCCGGCGAGCTCACAGGAGCGGGGTCCGGAGACGGCGATGCCGATCGGGGTCGGCTCGTCGGGGAAGTCCCATAGCTTGGCGTTCTCGACGTCGTAGTGGGCGCCGTGGTGGCTCACGTACCCGCCGGTGAACATCCGCCGGATGATGTCGACGGCTTCCTCGAGCATCTCCAGGCGTACGTGGGCGGCGGGCCAGCCGGCGCCGACGACGTGCTCGTTGAGGTTCTCACCGGTGCCCAGCCCCAGGCGGAACCTGCCCTGGGACAGCAGCTGCATTGTCGCCGCCTTCTGGGCGACGACCGCGGGGTGGTACCGGAACGTCGGGCAGGTCACGTACGTCATGAGCGGTATCCGGGAGGTGGCCTGCGCGGCCGCCCCCAGAACGCTCCACGCGTACGGTGCGTGCCCCTGCGATTGCAGCCACGGGAAGGAGTGGTCCGAGATCACCGAGAAGTCGAATCCCGCGTTCTCCGCTCCCACCACATGGGCCACCAGCTCACGCGGTCCGGCCTGCTCGGTCATCATCGTGTACCCGATTCGCACCGGCATGAATACGCCGTCCTTCCGGTCTCTCGTGTGTGGACGGGCACCCCCGGGGGCTTCGAGCAGTCAGCCGTACCGCATGATGTCGATGGATTCCCTCACCATGCTCACGGGATCGATCTCTCCTTCCCCGGGCTCCGACTGCCTGTCGGCTACGCGGCGCCTGCCCCGCACACGACACTTCAATCCCCGGGCGGCGCCGGGGCCGGGGACCGGGAGCGGTCGTGTGCACCGCTGTCGATACCGGGCAGGCGCAGCGCGTGATCCGTGCAGACGAGGAGGAACCATGCCGCACACCGCATCGGCATGCCGCGCCGGCGCACCCGGACTGATCGCGCCACCCGGTGTCGACCGCCCGCAGGCGGACACCCTGCCCGGAAGTGATGGAGCTCCGGGAGCCGCAGGGCTGCCCCGCCGTCATTTGGTCCAGATGTCCAGCAGTTGATTTGCCGCAGGCAGGCTATCGGGGGGCTCCACGTTGCACACGACGGCGACTGCAGTGTTGCGGTCCGGGCTGACCTTGAAGGTGCTGTGGAACCCCTCCCAGTCGCCGCGGTGCACCAGGCTCTGGTCGGGGAGAAGGACGATTCCGGCCCCGTATCGCCCTTCTTTGACGCCGCGTGCGCTCAGGGCGCCGCCCGTGTTTACCGCTCCCTCCGTGACTCCGGCGAGCAGTTGTGTTCCACCGATGCGCCCGGTGCGGTAATTATCGGCCCACCGGACGAGTTCGCCAGGGGTGGTTTGGACGGACCCGTCTCCGTACTGTTTCCAGGGGGATGAGTTGGGGGTGAAGGAACCGCCCTTCTCTTCGTACGACTTTGCCTTGCCCGGGAGTTCGGTCGCCGGGGACAAAGTCATGCGCAGGTGCAGCGGGGTGAAGAATTCCTGTTGGATGAACGTCGGGAATGATGTGCCGGTGACCTTTTCGACGACATGGGCGAGGAGGATGTAGTTGGAATTGGAGTAGGAGAAACGCCGGCCTGGTGGATCTTCCGGCTGTGAGGCGAGGAGGGCAGTGATCGCCTCCTGCTGACCGGCTGGATCCGTCAGTTTGACGCCTTTGGCCTCTAGCAGGTCCTGGTAGTCGGGAATGCCGCTCGTGTGATGCATCAGGTCGGCCAGCGTGACGCTTCGAGTCCAGCCGGGTGCATTGTCGAGGAACGTGGACAGGGGGTCGTTGAGGGCGAGACGGTGGCGGCCGGCGAGCAGGAGGATGGCGTCTGCCGTGAATTGTTTGGAGTTGGATGCCATGTCGAAGACCGTCGTCGGTGTGATCTCTCGCCCGGTCGCCATATCGGCTTTTCCTCTCCCCGCCTCCCAGACTACGTTGCCGCGTCTGCCGACTGCTGCGGCACATCCGGGGGCATCGGGGGAAGGCACCAGTTCCTGGAGAACCCCTGCACTGCGCTTCTCGCGGTCGTCGCCGGTCGCGTATGCCCGGGGGGTCATACCGGCCAGTACAACCAGGACCATGGCGCCCCCCGCGGTGCACAGCGACGCCGTTCGGTTCACGGACTGCACCTTCTTTCTTCACCTGGAGCGAGGTTGGGTCACGGGGCGACCTCGAATTCCGGGGGCTTGAGGTCCTTGAGGCACTCGGTGTCCGGGGCCGTGGGGGTGTTGAAGAAGGAGACGGTGATGGATTGGGCGCACTTCGACGTGGCGAAGACCACGTGGGGTTCGTAGGGGACCGTGACGACGGTGGCCCGAGGCAGGGTGCGGGCCACGTACGGGCCGTTGGCCGCTCCGGTCTGGGCGTCGAAGCCGCCCGAGATGGCAAGGGTGGGGATGTCGCTCCGCGTGACGTCCCGGATCGAGCGCGGCGCCGCGGGGACGTTCCAGACGTCGCAGTCCGGACGGAGGAAGGTGAGCTGCGGAGCCTGGGCCTGTACCGAGTGGGGGAACGACGGGAAGGTTTCCCGGCCTCCGCGGAGCGCTTCGGCCTGGGTCTCGTACGGCGTCCACTCGCTGCAGAAGACGCCGTACACGAGCCCGTGGGACACCCGGCCGACGGCCTGGGGGCTGTACTTGCCGCCGGCCCACTGCTGGGCGATCCGCTGGGGTTTGCCGTGGGCCAACTCGTCGAGGGCGCGGGGTACCTGGGGTGCCACGTGGGTGGCGGAGGTCATCCAGTTCACCAGGGCTCCGCCGTCCAGGACGACCTTCACCTGCTTCTGGCTGTCGGGGAGCGTGACGGTCGTGGTGACCGGCTTGGCTTCGAGGTCGCGGACGAGCCGGTCGAAGGTGGCGGACAGGTTCGGGTAGCGGCGGTTGCAGGCGGGCTGCTCGGCGCAGGCCTTGAACAGGCCGTCGAAGCCCTGCTTGGCGGCACTCCAGGTCAGGGCCGACCCTGCCTTGGACGGCGGCAGGATGCCGTCGATGCCGACCGACCGGATTCCGTCGGGGTGCAGGCGCATGTAGACGAGCGCCACCTGGGTGCCGTAGGAGATGCCGAACACGTTCCACTGCTTGAGGCCCAGCGTGGTGCGCAGGTCCGCGAGGTCGGCGGCGCTCTCGATGTCGTTGTAGGCGCCGAGGTCGGCCCCGCTCGCCGCCAGTTTCTCGCGGCAGGCCTTCGTGGCCTCGACGTGCAGGCGCTCGGTGGACGGCGCGTCATAGACGAGGCCGGTCACGCGTGCGTTGAACTCGTCGATGTTGCGGCAGGTGAGCGCCGGATCGGCCGAGTACGTTCCGCGCTGGGACATGAAGATCACGTCGCGGTCGCGGTTCAGTCCGCCGTCGATCGCCATCTTCGCCTCCCCGACCGCGTCGTCGCCGGGTCCGCCGGCGAGCCACACGATCGGGTCGGGCTTCGCCTTGGCGGCCGCAGCGGGCACGATCGCGACACCAAGAGTGATCTTCCGGCTGTCCGGCTTGGCACGGTTCTCGGGCACAGTCAGCGTGCCACAGCGCGCACCCTTGAGTTCGGCGACCGGGTCCGCCGTCCTCGGGCAGGGGCCCGGCTCGAAGCGGGCGTCGCCCACGGTGCGGGCGACCGTGCCGGTGGCTCCTGTGGGCGTCTCCTCCTGTGCACGCCCCGGTGCCGCGAGCACACCGGTGAGGAGAATCCCGGTCGCCGCTGCGGCCGATCCGGTGCGCAACCGTCGTGTGTGTGACCGTGCCATCGGTCCTCCCGGTCACTTCGGGGTGATCGTGAACGGTTCCCACCTGAGCCCCGCCACGCAGCCGGTGTCGGGCGCGGTCGGGCGGGTGAGGAAGGAGGCCAGCACCTTCTGGGCGCAGGGCGACTGCGGGACCACCCAGTGCCCGATCCCGGGCACCTTCACGGTGGTCGAGTGGGACAGCGTCCGGGCCGTCTTCTGCGCCCAGCTGGGACTGGTCTTCATGTCGAACGTTCCGTTGATGAAGAGCGTCGGCACCGGGCCGACCGTGGCCTTCCGCTGGACGTCGGTGCGGTCCGGGACGTTCCAGATGCGGCACATCTGGTCCTGGAAGGCCAGTTGAGGCGTCTGGGCCTGGACCGATTCCGGCCATTGGGGGAATGCTTCACGGCCCGCCTTCAGCACGTCGGACGGCGAGTGATCCGGCACCCATTCGCCGCACACCACCGACTGGGTCAGACCGTGGGCGGTCTGGCCGACCACCTGGACCGAGCCGGCCGCGCGGGCCCGGGCGAAGCGCTCGGGACGTCCACGGCCGAGTTCGTCGATCGCCGCCGGAACGTCTTTGAACGGGATCGCCTTGGCGACCAGCAGGTTCAGCAGTGCGCCGCCGTCGAGGACGACCTTCACCGGGTCTCCGCCCTGCGGCGGCCGGACGTTCAGCGTCAGGGGCCGGGCCTCCAGCCTGCGCACCTGCTCGTTCAGGGTGCGCTCGAGGTCCGGGTACCGGCTTTTGCAGCGGGGCTCGGCCGCGCAGGCCTGGTAGAGGTTGTCGAGCCCCTCCTTGGCGGTGGCCCAGGCGAACGGCAGAGAGACGTACTGTGCGGGGGCGATCGAGTCGAGCGCCACCGCGCGGATCCCCTGGGGGTGCAGGCGTAGGTAGGTCAGGGCCAGGTTGCTGCCGTAGGAATGGCCGTAGACGTTCCACTGCTTGACGCCCAGCGCCGTGCGCAGGTCGGCGAAGTCGGCGGCGTTCTCGGTGCTGTTGTAGGCGCTCAGGTCGGTTCCGTCGGCCGTCAGGCGGTCCCGGCACTGCTTCACCGCGTCGAGTGTGAGCCTTTCCGTCTGCGGTGCGTAGGAGGGGAGCCCCGTGGACCGGGCGTAGAGGCGGTCCAGCTCCGGGCAGGCAAGGTTGGGCTCGTCGTAGAGATTGCCGCGCTGGGCCATGACGATCAGTTCGCGCTCCCGGTTCAGGCCGGAGGAAACCAGGAACGGGATGTCGTCGAACGTCTCGCCCCCGGGGCCGCCCGACATGAACACCACCGGGTCCTGGGCGGGCTCCGCCGAGGCGGACGGGATGACCGCCACGGCCAACCGGATGGCCCGGCCGCCGGGACGGGCACGGTTCTCGGGAACCTCCAGGACACCGCACCGGGCGGTGGCCAGCGCTTCGATCGGTTCAGGTGTCCTGGGGCAGGGACCCGGCACGAAGCGTGACGCGGCGGCCGTGCCGGGCCCGGTGCCAGGCCCGGTGGCATCGGTGTGCGGTGGTGCGGCGGCGGCCGGCGCCGGGCCGAGGGCTGCCAGGAAGGCCAGAGCGGCTCCTGCAGCCGGCGCCCCGATATGGAAGCTGTGCTCTGCCATGTGATCCCGTTCCTCTGCCGATCGACGGCTGCCCCGCCGCGGGGCGATGCGGCGGTGTGGGCGGAACGCACGTAATCAACGCTACCGGGTGGTCCGAAGACGCGCACAAAGACGGGAGGCGGCCACCGGTACTCGCGGCCGCGCTGGCCGTCGGTGTCATGTCTTGCCAGGGCCCGGTTTCGGCGCCGCTCTGCCGTCCTCCTTCGGTAGCACGGCTCCTCGGCGTTACGGGGGAACCGAGTCAGCCCGCGGCTCGATGTGCGGCGACCCTCCTGGCCGCGATCTTTGTGGACGAACGGGCCGGTTGGGCCCAGCGAGACAGAGGACCGCACATGCAGCCGCTCCCGCGCGTCGGCGAACACGCAGCCTGCCCCGGACGATTGCGCCGTGCATGGCGGGCCGCCCACGAGCCCGTCGCCGGTGTCTCCCGGCGTCTGCGACTCACCGCATGCGCCGTGGTGTTGGCCGTCCTGCCGTCCAGTCTGTGGAGGCTCCCGGCCGCTTTCGACCAGGGGATCGGGATCGGCGAGCGGCTGTACATCGTCTTCCTGTCGGTCCTGTCCGAGGCCCTCGCGTTCACCGCGTTTGGCCTGATCGCTCGGTGGGGCGAGGTGTTTCCGCGCTGGCTCCCGTTCGTGCGAGGCCGCCGGGTCCCGACGATGGCGGCGGTCGTTCCCGCCGCGATCGGGGCCGTTCTCCTCACCTTCTTGTGGACCGTCCTCGCCCCCGTCACCCAGGTCATGGGTACGACGATCCGGGGCGACGCCCTTCCCGACGACTTCCCAGGCTCGGTCGGCGGCTGGGAGGAGCTCTGGTTCCACATCTGCTACACGCCGCTGGTCCTGTGGGGGCCGCTCCTCGCCGTGCTGACCATCGCGTACTGGAAGCGCCGACGTGCGGCCGAGCACATACCACGCCAACGGTCATGTGATGAGCGGTAGTTCGTCCCAGCCATGTTCTCCGGGGTAGAGCTTGTCCATGCTGCCCTCGGGCAGGTAGCGGCGCGGGAAGGCGATCCATTCGTCGTGCATTTCGAACAGCACGGGGGTGACCAGCCGCTGGAGCGCGTCGTCGTTGGGGAAGACCTCCCTGCCACGCAGTGCGTGGGACGCCGTCCTGGCTGCGGGAGAACCCCGCCTGAGGAGGGGCAAGCGGATCGCGTTCGCCGGCAGTCGGCGCCGTCGCTAGGCTGCGGGCTGTGACCGGGAATCTTGAGCTGCGTACGTTTCAGGTGGGCGAGATCCACGCCGAGTTGCGCCAGCTGCACATGTGGGACGACCTCGAAGGGATGATCGAGGGCACGCCGTACCTGCATCGTCGGCTCAGGATCATGCAGTTGGAGAAGCAGCTCGCAAATCCGCAGGGTATGTACATCCACGACCTGGACGGCATCCGGGCTGATGCCGCCGCGCGGGTGGACACCTGGCTGCCACGGGCCAGGGTGCATGCGAGGCTGAGCGCGCCCTGGCGCCCCGACGGCGTGACCGAACCCGGCCACAGCGAGCTGTCCGTGGTGTGGTTCCAACAACCCGGCGAGGACCCCTTCAGCCGGTTGGCGGAGATCGTGCGACCGTTGGACTGGACTGCACTGGCCCGGTTCGAAGCAGCTTCTGACTAGCGGCTCGTATCTACGTCGAGTTCGAGCGGGACCTCGGTGATCTCCAGGTCCATCAGTGGCCAGCTGTCGGCCAGGTCGGAGGTGTCGTACACCATGCCGGCCCGCAACAGCGGGTTGCGTCTCCTGCCGTGAGCAGCCGGTTCCGCTGCGATGGGCGGAGGCCCGCTGACCTGTCCCGTATGGTCCCCTGCGAAGATCACGACGAGGACCACACGGTCCGCCGCTCCAGAGGAGGCAACCCATGACCGCACCCATCAGCTCTTTCATCGATGACGCGGCGCGGACGCGCGTCCTGGCTGCCTACGACCGGGCGATGGCGTACTGGCCCGAGCCGCGCGAGGAGTTGGACGTCGCGACCCGCTTCGGAACGACACGGGTCCACATCCATGGTGCCGGTGAGCGGACTCCGGTCGTGTTGCTGCACGGGCAGAGCGCGACCCCCGCCGCATGGGCGCCCCATGTCGCGGCGTTGGCCCGGGGAAGCCGACGCGTACTGGCAGTCGACCGCGTGGGCGAGCCCGGGTACAGCGTGCAGAGCCTTCCGATTGGCGATGCCGACGACACGGCCGCCTGGCTGGAGGCGGCCCTCGCTGGACTGGGCCTGGAGCGCGTGCACCTGGTCGGGCATTCGTACGGCGGCTACGTGGCGCTCCAGCACGCGGTGCGCGTCCCGGAGCGGGTGGCGTCGGTGGCCGTCTACGAACCGCCCCGGGCCCTCGCCCCGCTCAAGCCGGGCTTCCTGCTGGGTGCCATCGCCGGCGTCTTGAGCGGCTCCGAGGGCTTCCGGCGCCGCTGGTTCACCCGCCTCATAGGTGAAACGGGCGTGGCCCCGGAGGAGGCCGAGGCGGGAATACGGCTGTTCCTGGAGGCGATCAACGGCTTCCGTATCCGGCTGCCGCAGCCGCAGCCCATGAGCGATGAGGAGCTGGGCGCGATCGGGGTGCCCACCCTCGTGCTGCTCGGCGGTGCCGACCGCGTGATGGACTCCCGCCGGGCGGAGGCCCGCGCGCGGCGACTGATCCCGGACGTACGGACCGAGGTGGTGGCCGGGGCGAGGCACGGCCTCCCCGTGCAGGTCTTCAACCGTCGGGTTGCGGACTTCCTTCAGGAGGTGGAGGTTTCCGGCAGTGCGTGACGCAGCCTGACGACGCAGAGATCGCCGCCCCCGGTGGCTGACCGCGTTCACTTCCTGTCCGACGGCCGGTGCGACACTCTGCCTATCGGTCTGCGCCTTGTCCTCTTGTCGCCTGAGGACGTGGGCGAGGGCCTGCGGGGCCCTGTCGGGACCGCGTGCCTGACGGATTGCCAGGTCGAGTGCGGTGAGCCCCCCGTGACCAGCTCGGCAGTCTCGGGGTCAGTGGGGGCTCGCTCGGCCGCTGCGAGCAGGAGCGGCCCGGCGGCAGGGCCGCCGTCGTACGCGGCGCGAGTTGTGCCCCCTGGGTCACCTGTCTCGTCCGGACCGTCTGCGAACTCCCCAGATGGTGAGTGCCGTGATCGCCGCCGTGATCAGGCTGGAGGGGAGCTCGGTCAGCAGGCCCTGGGCCACTGCGGTCAGCGCTGTGTCGATCACCTTGTTCTCCTCGGTGCGATTTCAATCGGTCCCACCCAGGCTCAACCCGTCCGGGACCGCGCTGACGCGGTCTGACGTCTCCAAACAATTCAAGGCAAGGACTGACGAGTTCGGACGCGGTACCTTGCCCGTCGGACGTAGTTGGACGCTTCTGGACACTCCGCGGGGATTGACACATGGCCAAGCTCACGGCTCCCACGTTCGCTCCTGGACCGCGCAAGCGGCTCAGCGATGAACTTCACTCGATTCACCGGCGAGCGGGATGGCCGTCGGTGCGCGAGCTGGCCCGTGCGCTGGGTGCCGGAGTGGCCAGTTCGAGCCGGATCCACGACGCGTTCACCAACCCACGACTGCCGGCGTGGGGACTTGTGCATGTGCTGGTGGTGGAACTCGCCGACCGGGCGCCTGACGCGGACACGGCAGCCGAGGTAAAGCGGTTCCACCGTCTTTGGGATGAGGCCGCGCAAGCGGATGCCCCGCCGGCCGCGGAGAACGGACCGCCGTCGGAGCAGGCCATGGAGCCGGCCGAACCTGACCGGCTGCCCTCACAGCACGGCCCCGCTCGGCCGCCCGCTGCTGGCACGGCGCCCCAGGCGATGGCCTTGTCCCGAACTGTGCTACTTGCCGGCGTCGAGCGCTTCAGCAACCGTGACGACGTCGAGCAAGCGTATCTGCGCCGGATGCTCCACGGCATCATCGACCACGTTCAGCACGCCGCCGGGATCGACTTGAGCTTGCGACAACGCGCCGACCGCGGCGACTGCGTCATGGAGCTGATCGACCCCACCGTCCCCGTGGCCGGGCTGCTCCACGCCCTGCTCACCAGCCTTCCCGCCGAAATGCGCACCATCAACCGGCTGGCCTCGCACTCGGTTCAGATCCGTCTGTGCGTGGTCCTCGACACCGGGTTCGTGGCCGTGGACGAGTCCGGCGGCTGGGTGGGCAACGACCTCAACAACACCTGCCGCCTGCTCGACGCCGACATGCTGCGCGCGGCATTGCAGGAACGCACGAACGACCACGCGCTGTGTGTATCAGAGTCCATCTACACAGCGATCGTGCGTTACGGGCACCAAGCCATCCCGGCGGAGGAGTTCCGCGAGATCACCGTCCCCGGTAAGCACGGCCCGCTGCGGGCATGGCTGCATGCCCCGACGAGCTCTGCTGCCTGACCTGCGGCGGGATGTGCAGCGCGCTGACGCCGGGCCGGCCTCCGGCCGGGCGCACCGGGAGTGGGTCAGTGGCTGCGGGGCGCGTACATGATCACGGCCATCCCGGCGAGGCAGACCAGGGCACCGATGACGTCCCAGCGGTCGGGTCGGTAGCCGTCGGCGACCATGCCCCAGGCGATGGACCCTGCGACGAAGATCCCGCCGTAGGCGGCGAGGATGCGGCCGAAGTTCTCGTCGTGCTGCCAGGTGGCGACGACTCCGTAGAGGCCGAGGGCGATGACGCCGGCACCGATCCAGATCCACCCCTTGTGTTCCCGGATGCCCTGCCAGACCAGCCAGGCACCGCCGATCTCGAACAGGGCGGCGACGACGAAGAGGGCAACGGATCGAGCGACAACCATGCGGGCGAGCCTATCCGCGGCCGGTGCCGCTGATCTTCACCGGGCCGGCGGCTGCCGGGCAGCGCACCTGCCCCCCACCTGCGGTCTTCGGTGCGCGCCCCGGTCCAGGCATTCAGCGCCCGCATAGGTGCAGAGCAGGTCTGCTTGGAGTCGGCGACCGCACTGGCCGAGCCGAGCTCGCACCCCGCGCGACGCTGTGCGGCGGACAGCACCGGCATGACCACCAGAGAGAGGGCGGCAATACGGCCGGGTGGTCGGCCGGACCGGTCAGCGGCCGTCGATCAGTGCCTCGGCCAGCGTCGGCGAGAACGTGCCGGCCGGCGGGGAGCCTGCCGGGCACTGGGAGGAGTTCCCGTCCGAGTCACCCGGGTTCTTGATCCACAGGTGGTACTCCGCGCCGCCGGCACTGCCGGCCCGGGAAGTAGCGCCGAGCTTGCGCTTGGGCGGGTTGCAGAATCCGACGTGGCCGCTGCTCGGGGAGCCGGGGACGAGGTAGCCGCCGTTGCCGTTGCGGGCCGTGTCGACCACCCAGCGGCTGGTCACACCGAAGTCGGTCTTGAGCTGGGCCGCCAGGCGCTTGGCGTAGTCGTCGGCGATGGCGGTGTCGTCGAAGTTGGCCACGTTGACCGAGACGCCGCGGGCCGCGGCGACACCTGAGCGGCTGAGCAGGTACGCCATCTTCTTGAGGCCGATGCCCTGCGTGCCACTCAGGTCCGGACCGAGCGTCCAGGTGGCGTTGCCGGCGTCCAGGTACGTCTGTACGAATTTGCCCTGCTGCTGCAGGCGCTGGGTGGCGTACCTGAGCATGTCGAAGCGCTGCTCGGCGGCGCCCTTCATGCACGCGTCGTCGGAGGACTGGGCCACCGCGTCCGGCTCCAGCACGACGATCGCCGGGCGGCCCGCGACGCCCTGGGCGAACTTGTCGATCCAGGCCTTGTACAGGTCCGGGGAGCCGGCGCCGCCGGAGGATGCGCCGCCGCAGTCCCGGCCGGGGATGTTGTAGGCGACCAGGACCGGCACGCGGCCCTGTGCCGCGGCGGCGCCGACGTAGTCGGACACCTCCGCCTGTATTCCGGTCGCGGGGTTGCGGTCGGCGTCCCAGTCCCCGAACCACTTCACCGTCTGGTGGTCCGCGACGGCTGCCTTGATCTTCGCGGCGCGGGCGTCGCCCGGGTTGTCCTTGACCCAGGTCGCGGCGTTGTTGGCCGGGTCGACGTAGAAGCCCTCGCGGGCCGTGGACGTGGTCAGCGAGACGTTGTCGATGACGACGTCCGTCTTCACGGGCTGACCGCCGAACTGGAAGGTGACGGCTCCGGTGGTGGTGTCGATCCCCGAAGTGAACGTCCAGGTGAAGCGCTTGGAGACCGTTGTCAGATCGACGGTCCGGTCCAGCGCCGCGGTGTAGGGCGCGTCACCGAGCTGCGCCGTCGTGCGCAGCTTCGCCGGCGCGGAGGCCTTGGCGTCGAAGGACAGCGTGTACGTGGCCCCGGGGCGGAGCCGGATGTCGTCCTGGCCGACCATGGCGTCCCACAGGTTGCCCGTCCCGCCGTTGACGGTCGCGACCAGCGCGCCGCCGGCGGAGGCCATGGAGGCACCGGAGGACCACCAGCCGGTGGTGCCGGCGGCGAACGTGCCGTTGTTCGCCAACTCGCCGTACAGCGGCTGCGGGTCGGCCGCCGAGGCGGACGGGGCGGTGGATGCCAGGAGGGCGGCGGCCAGCACGGGACTGGCGGCCACCCGGAGCAGTCTGCGTGTCGTAATCATGCGGAACGGTCCTTCGTCAGTCGTGGCGGGCCGGCCGGGAACGGCACAGGGGGCACACCCGAGTGGAGGTCCCCCCCTCGTGCGGTTGATCAGCAAGCGCACGGACCCGACTCCATGATCACTTGACTGCCCATCACGGCGCGACCCCCGTGGACGGGACGAGACAATGGCATGTGCCACACATCCGTCCGGTCGGCCGGACGGCCACGGCATCTCGGCTGACGTGCCGCGTCCTTGGCGGCCTTGGCCTGCTTGTCCGCGGCCTCGGCCAGCCGGGCCGCCGCCCGGGCATGCACGTCGACATTCCCGCCACTTCACGGCCTGCCGCGCGCCCATGCCCCAGGCGGCCCGCGGACCGGCCATGGCACATGCACAAAGCCGTACAACCAGGCACGCCAGCGGGGCGTGCGGGGGCGGCCCGGCCTGCTCGCCTGCGGGCCGCCCCTCATACGGGCCTTCGTTCACCGGTCGGCGGCACCGCCGACCGCAGTCACCCCGCCACCCGTGCCGGGGCGGTGATGCCGCCCTCCCTTCGGGCGGGTCCGGTCATCCGCACCGGCTCGATGCCGGTGGTGTTGTGCCGAGCGGCCCAGTTCTCCAGGGCGGCCCGGCAGGCGTGGTCCAAGTGCCGGACGTCCGTCAGGTCGAGCTCGATGGGCTGGTCTTTCGGCAGTGCCTCCAGGGTCTGCAGGATGCGGGGCAGCCGGAGGAAGGTGGCGTTGCCGGAGAGGGCCGCCACGATTCTGCCGCCCGTGAGTTCGCGGACCTCGACGTGGACGTGGGAGGTCTCCCACGCCGACTTCGCCACCGCCAACATCAGCCCCAGCACCACACCTTCGAACATGCTGGTCGCCAGAATGGCGACAGCCGTGATCGCGAGGATGACGAACTCGCCCCGGTGTTCGCGCCACAGGGGGACGAGCTCCTTGACGGGGATCAGTTTGCAGCCCGCGTGGACCAGTACGCCGGCGAGGGCCGCGAGCGGGATGATGCCGATCGCCGCCGGCAGCAGCACGGTGAACATCAGCAGCCACAGTCCGTGCAGGATGCGGGAAGCCTTCGTCCTGGCGCCCGCCTGGACGTTGGCGGAGCTGCGGACGATGACCGCGGTCATCGGCAGGGCCCCGAGTGCGCCGCACACGGTGTTGCCCACGCCTTGGGCGACGAGCTCCTTGTCGTAGTGCGTGCGCGGACCGTCGTGCATCCGGTCCACCGCCGCCGCGCTGAACAACGATTCCGCCGAGGCGATCAGGGCGAAGCCCAGGACCGTACCGAGCACGGCGACGCTGCCCAAGGACGTGAGATCACCCAGGGCAGGCGGCTGGATGGCCTCGACGAGCCCCCGCACCTCCACGCTCGCGACGTCCATGCCGCCGATCGCCGTGAAAGCGGTGGCGAGGGCCACCGCGGCCAGCGGGGCGGGCACCAGCTGCACCTTGGCGGGCAGCTTCTTCCACCCCACGAGGACGGCGATGGTGCCCAGACCGACCGCGAAGGCGACCAGCGCGGTGCGACTGGTGGCGATGTCACCCACCAGACCCGGAATGCCGAAGATCTTCTCCAGACCCGAGCTCGGCTGCTTGACGCCGGCCATCGTGTACAACTGTCCGAAGATGAGCACGAGTCCGATACCGGCCAGCATGCCTTGCACGACCGCGACGGAGATCGCCCGGAACCAGCGGCCGAACCGCAGCAGGCCGAGGCTGATCTGGAGCACTCCGCTGGCCAGCACGATGGCGCCGAGCATGCCGAGACCGAACTCCCGGACGGCCTCGAAGACGAGTACGGTCAGGCCGGCGGCCGGGCCGCTGACCTGCAGGGCACTCCCGGGCAGGAAGCCCACCACCAGGCCGCCGACGATGCCGGTGATCAGGCCGAGTTCGGCGGGCACCCCCGAAGCCACGGCCACGCCGACGCACAGCGGCAGGGCAACGAGGAACACCACGAGCGAGGCGAGCGCGTCGTGGCGCAGAACAGCGGGATTCTTGAAGACCGGAAGCATCAGTGACTGTTCCCTTGCATTCATGCTGCGCCGGTTCACAGGACGTGGAACGCCGGAAGACCAGCGTCATCCCGCCGGTGCACTCTGACCGTGCCGGTGTGCACCTCGTAGTACCAGGCGTGCAGCGCCAGCTCGCCCGCTTCGATGCCCTCCTGCACGCAGGGGTAGCCCCGCAGCGTCTCCAACTGCGCGAGGACGTGGGCCTGCACCGCCTCCGCGACGTCGGACGAGTTCGCCGCCAGCGAGCGGACGGGCGCGTTCGGGGGCACGGCCTCGTCCAGCCAGTCGCGGACGGCGGGGACGGTGGAGAGGTCCTCGCCGCGGACCACAGCGCCTACCGCGCCGCAGTGGGAGTGCCCGCAGACGATGACGTCGCGGACGCCGAGCACACGGACGGCGTACTCGATGGTGGCCGTCTCACCGGTCGGGCGCCCGTCGACGGGATAGGCCGGGACGATGTTGCCGGCGGTACGCAGTTCGAAGAGCTCGCCCGGGCGCGCCCCGGTGATCAGAGCCGGTACGACGCGCGAATCCGAGCAGGTGATGAACAGCACTTCCGGGGACTGCCCGGCCTCCAGGGCCTGGAACAGTTCGGCGTGCCGGGGGTCGGCCGCGTGTGTGGCCGAGAAGGAGCGCGCGTTTTCGATCAGTGACTTCATAATGGCCTGCCTCCTGCGCCTGCGCGGCTTCCGCCGGGGCGCGGTGTGGTCGGGTCGGGTCGGTCAAAAGGTGTGGCTGGGCGCGACGGGAATACGTCGACGCCACGTCCTCGGGGCACACGCCACACCACTGCGGCGCAGTCTGGTTCGCAGCCGCAACCAGCACTTTACCAGTACATTGCCTAGCAGTGACAGATAAGTTATTATCAAAATACATACAAAACAGGGCAGTTGCTCAGACTTGACGCCCCGACCGAAACCTCGCGCGAGTCATCCGGATGAACCGTTTCGCGCCAGGAAACCAGCCAAGGGGAATGGCTGCCGCGCGGCCTCCGTGTGGACCGTGGACACGTCAGCCGGTAGAGAGGGCACGGCCGGCGAGGACCAGCAGTACGGCGTCGGCTCCCGACAGCGCCATGATGACCAGAAAGGGTGTCCGGCCGAACGCGACAGCGGGCGGAGCGGCCACCGCGAGCCCACACAGCGTCAGCGTCACGCCCAGCAGGAGTACGTGGGCGGGAGTGACCCCGCCGGCCGGGCCGGCGGTCAGCACCGCGCAGGAGGCGAAGGCGAGGACGGCGGACAGGGCGAGGGCGGTGCGCCGCCCCAGCCGCTGCGGAAGTCCTCGTACGCCGACCGCGACGTCGTCGTCGATGTCGGGCAGGGCGTTGGCGAAGTGGGCGCCCGTTCCCATGAGGGCCGCCGCGGTGGTCAGCCACACCGGTGGCCAGTCGCCCCGCACGGCCAGTGTCAGGAACGCCGGAAGCAGTCCGAAGGCCACCGTGTAGGGCAGCCAGGAGGCGGCCGTGCGCTTGAGCCACAGGTTGTAGGACCAGGCGGCGCCGACGCAGCCGAGGTGGACCGAGCCCGCCGCGGGGCCGCAGGCCAGTGACAGGGGGACGCAGGCGAGGAGCGACACGCACGCGGCCGCACTCACCGCTGCCGGCCGCAGCGCCCCCGTGGCCAGCGGTTTGTCCCGGCGTCCGGCCGCCCGGTCGCGCCGCAGGTCGATCCGGTCGTTGCACCAGCCGATCGACAGCTGGCCCGCGGCAACGGCTGCCACCGCCGTCGTCCCGGTGACGGTGCCGAGCCCCACGGCAGCGGCGAGCAGGGCTGCGAGGAGGGTGACCGCGGCGGCCGGCACGGGGTGGCAGGCCTTGAGAAGGCCCAGGACAGTGGCTGTCGCGCCTCCCCCGCCCCCGGTGGGCGCGGTGATCGGGGAGGCTGCGTCGTCGGTGGTGGCGCGCACCCCACCACGCTAGGCGGACGACTCGCCCGCGAGGGCCGGGTTGAAGGTACCCACCTCTCGCTGTCCCTATGTTGGAGCAATGACACGTGTCCTCGCGGTGAGCACGGTGTTCCCGCCGCACCGCTACATGCAGCAGGAGATCACCGATGTCCTCGCCTCCTGTCTGCCGTCGGGGGCCGACAGGGCACTCCTGCGCCGGCTGCACGGTGCGGCCCAGGTGGAAACGCGTCATCTCGCCCTCCCCCTCGGCCGGTACCGGGAGCTGGGCGGCTTCGGCGAGACCAACCGCCTGTTCGTCGAACTGGCAGTCGCCCTGGGGGCCGAGGCGGTCGAGCAGGCACTGTGCGAGGCAGGGATGCGGGCCGAGGAGATCGACCTGGTCGTCTCGACGACCGTGACCGGGATCGCCGCGCCGTCCTTGGAGGCGCGCCTGGCCGAGCAGGTCGGGTTGCGGCCCGACGTCAAGCGGGTGCCGCTGTTCGGGCTCGGCTGCTCCGCCGGAGCGGCCGGGCTGGCCCGTGTCCACGACTTCCTCGCCGGCCTGCCCGGCCGTACGGCGCTTCTGCTGTCCACCGAGCTGTGCTCGCTCACCCTGCAGCCGACGGACACCTCGATGGCGAACCTGGTGGCGGGCAGCCTGTTCGGGGACGGGGCCGCCGCTCTCGTGGCGGTCGGCGGCGACCCCGGGGACAGCGGCCCTGCGGCGGCGCAGGGGGCCGGCTCGTCCGGACCGGTGGTCGTGGGCACGCGCAGCCGCCTGTACCCGGGCACCGGGCACCTGCTGGGCTGGGACGTGGGCGACTGGGGCTTTCGCATGGTCCTCGGCCGGGAGGTCCCCGAACTCGTCCGACTGCACGTGGCCGAGGAGATCGAGTCCTTCCTCGCCGGTCACGACCTCAAGCCGCGGGACGTCTCGGCCTGGATCTGCCACCCCGGCGGCCCCAGGATCCTGGACGCGCTCGCCGAAGAACTCGGCCTGCCGGACTCCGCGCTGGCCCCCTCCCGGCGTGCCCTGGCCGCCGCGGGAAACCTCTCCTCCGCCTCGGTGCTGCAGATCCTGCGCGACACCCGCGCCGAGCCGCCACCCCCGGGAGCGAACGGCCTGATGGTCGCCTTCGGGCCGGGCTTCGCCTCCGAACTCGTGCTGCTGGCCTGGTGAGGGCGCCGCCATGATGCCGTACACGCAGCACACGCCGTACACGCTGTACACCGTGCTGATCCTGCTCGTCGTCGCCGAGCGGTTCGCCGAACTCGCCGTGGCACGACGCAACGGCGCCTGGAGCAGGGCCCGGGGCGGCCGTGAACACGGGGCCGGACACTACCCGGCGATGGTCGCACTCCATGCGGCGCTGCTGCTCGGCTGCCTCATCGAGCCATGGGCCGCCCACCGGCCCTTCCTGCCTCTGCTCGGCTGGCCCGCACTGGCCCTCGTACTGGCCGCCCAAGGGCTGCGCTGGTGGTGTATCGGCACGCTCGGACGCCGCTGGCACACCCGGGTGCTGATCGTCCCCGGGCTTCCGCTGATCACCTCCGGTCCCTACCGGTACCTGCGCCACCCCAACTACCTGGCGGTCGTCGTCGAAGGCATGGCCCTCCCCCTGGTGCACACCGCCTGGCTGACCGCCCTCGGCTTCTCCCTGCTGAACGCCCTCCTGCTGACCGTGCGCATCCGGTGCGAGGACGACGCGCTGGCGCCCATGCGCTCCCTCCCCGTCGCGGGCGCGGCATCGTGATCGACGTCCTCGTCATCGGCGGCGGCCCGGCGGGTTTGGCCACCGCGATCCACGCGGCGTTGTCCGGCTTCGACGTCGTGGTCGCCGAACCGCGCCCCGCGCCCGTGGACAAGGCGTGCGGGGAGGGTTTGATGCCGGACGCGGTGCGCGCCCTGCGCGCCCTCGGCGCGGAGGTCCCCGGTCGGCCCCTGCGCGGAATCCGCTATGCGGACGCCGTCGGTCAGCGTCATGCCGAAGCGGTGTTCCGGGCCGGGCACGGCCTCGGCGCACGCCGCACCCTGCTGCACGAGGCGCTCACCGCCCGGGCCGCCCGGCTCGGTGTCCCGGTCGTCCCGCGCCGCATCAGCCGGGTGAGCCAGTACGACGACCACGTCAGGGCGGACGGGATGGACGCCCGTTACGTCGTCGCGGCGGACGGACTGCATTCACCGACCCGGCGCGCCCTCGGCCTGAGCGTACGGCCTGCCGCCGGGCGGCAGCCGCCGCGTTACGGACTGCGGCGCCACTACGCCGTCGAGCCGTGGACCGACTTGGTGGAGGTGCACTGGTCGGCCGACTCGGAGGCGTACGTCACTCCGCTGGGCCCCCGTCAGGTCGGGATCGCCGTCCTTACCTCCCATCAGCTCCCCTACGACGCCCAGCTGTCCCGTTTCCCGCTGCTGATGTCCCGCCTCGCCGCAGCCGACCGCACACCCGTGCGCGGCGCGGGACCGCTGCGCCAGCAGGCCCGCCGCCGCGTCGCCGGGCGGGTCCTGTTCGTGGGTGACGCCGCCGGCTACGTCGACGCGCTGACGGGTGAGGGCATCACCCTCGCCCTGACGGCGGCCGCCGAACTGGTGCGCTGCCTGCGCGAGGGCCGGCCACAGGACTACGAGCGGGCGTGGTGCCGGCTGTCGCGCAGCTATCGGCTGCTGACGCGGTCCCTGCTGTGGGCTCGCCACCAGCCCCAGCTCGCGCCCCTGATCACCCCGGCCGCGGCCCGCTTCCCCGGCCTGTTCCAGCGCGCCGTGAACCTGCTGGCGTGACGGCACTCGGCCACGGGCTGCGCGGGTCACCCGGCGTACCGGCCGACACGGAGGGGCCGTCGTAGCCCTGGGTCGGACCGGGGGTGGGGAACCGGCTCACCGCCGGCTGCCGTATCCATGTGCCTCACGGCCGGAATGGCGGACCGATTCCGTCCTATATGGGGGTCAGAGTGGGGCCATGGAAACCGCCCCGGACCGATCCACCCTGTCCGAGGCGGCGATCGCCACGAACGGAAACGGAACAACCCGATGAGCCGCCACGTACAGATCACCTTCGACGCCCACGACCCGCGGGCGCTGTCGTCCTTCTGGCGCGACCTGCTGGGCTACGTCCACCCCGGCCCGCCTGGAGTCGACCTGCCCGAGGGCGCCGACCCGCTGGCCGCGTGGGACGACTTCCTCGCGCAGATCGGCGTACCGGAGGAACAGCGCAACACGAAGGCGGCTGTCGAGGACCCGGACGGGCACGGCCCACGGCTCTTCTTCCAGCAGGTGCCGGAGGACAAGGTCGCCAAGAACCGGGTCCACCTCGACGTCCGCGTGGCTCCCGGGCTGGAGGGAGAGGAACGGATGGCGGCCCTGGAGGCCGAGTGCGACCGGCTGGTCGCACGGGGGGCGACACGGGTGCGCCGCCACGAGCCCGCACCCCCGATGAGTGCCGGCTTCATCGTCATGACCGACCCGGAGGGCAACGAGTTCTGCCTGGACTGATGTCGGTGTGCGGGGGTCCCCGGGCCGGCGGGCGGTTCTCCGCTCTGCTGCCTGCGGGCCAGCGCCGTGGGCGACCGGATCGCCCTCGTCTCGTACGCCCCGCTGCGCCGCCGGGCGGCCCGTGGGCCCGGCCCGGCGATGGTGGCCGGCTTGACGAGAAGAACGCCGCTCCCTGGCTCAGCGTCCCGGGCCGGATGTGCGACCGGCCCCTCGACCAGGGGTCGAGGGGCCGGTGCGTGGTAGCGGGGGGCGGATGTGAACCGCTGGGTTATGAGCCCAGCCAGCTACCGAGCTGCACCACCCCGCATCGGTAACGGCAAGCATAGGGCAGGGGCGCAGCGCCGCCAGGGATTTTTTTCCTCGACGCCCCCGTGGGTGCGGGCGGGGACGGCCGCGAGCCAGCCGTCCTGCCCGGATCCGCAAGGAGGCCGGGCCACGGCCGCAGTCGACCATCCTTGGTACGCGCGGCGCGACGAGCCGCGCCGATCGCCTCGGCCGTGGTGCGCGACGGCTAGCATCCCCGCGGGGGGAGCCACGGATGGCACGGAGGCCGCCATGCAGCCCAGGACCGTATCCCGCCTGTCGACCAACCGCGCACGGCTCGGCCACAAGGTCGGCCACGCACTGCGGCACCCCGGGCAGGTGCTGCCCTACCTGCGCCGGGCGGCCCGGGACCGCTGGCTGCGCCTCCACCACCGCGATCACGTCGCCTACTACCGGGCCGTGATGGCGTCCGACACCGCCCGGAGCCCGGAGGCGGCGGTCGGCGGCCGGCCTTCGCACAGCCGTTGGCTCGCCATCGGGCAGATGCAGTTCGACTACCTGAAGGAACACGGGCTGCAGCCGGGTGACCGGCTGCTGGAGATCGGCTGCGGCAACCTGCGGGCCGGGTGGCGTTTCATCGACTATCTGGACGCCGGCCACTACTACGGCATCGACATCTCACCCGACATCCTCTTCGAGGCCCAGAAGACCCTCGTCCGCTACGGCCTCCAGCGCAAACTTCCCTACCTGGCACCCGTCGACAATCTCAGACTGGACTTCCTGCCCGACGCGTCGTTCACGGTCGTGCACGCGCACAGCGTCTTCTCGCACTCGCCGCTGGAGGTCATCGACGAGTGCCTCGAGCACGTCGGCCGGGTTCTCGCGCCCGGAGGCTTCTTCGACTTCACCTACGACCGCACCGAGGCGCGGGAGCACCACGTGCTGGGCGAGGACTTCTACTACCGGACCGAGACGCTGGCCCGGCTGGCCGCTCGGCACGGCCTCACGGCCCGCTTCATGGACGACTGGGAGCGGCTTCCGCACGGCCAGTCGAAGCTCCGCGTCACACACGCCGACACGGCTGCGCCGGAAGGGGATCGCCAAGGCTCCCATCCCTGAGAGGGCGATGCCCAGACCGCCCAGACCGCCCGGCTCGGCCCGGCTGGGCCCGGCTGGGCGCTGCCTCCCGCCGTGCGCGTGCCGGGGTCGGCGTGGCGGTCAGGTGACGCGGCGGTGCCTGTCGGTGTCGCGGCGGAGCCGGTCCTGGGGCCAGTCCAGATGCATTGCCGGGGAGCTGGGGCGGTGGATCGTCGCGGTGAGGCGTCGCAGCGCGGCGCGGGCGGGTGGGCCCCAGGTGCGCTTGCCACCCGGACGGCCGTGGACGCCCGCCTCTCCGATGAGGATGCAGGCGAGGGCTTTCAACACCGCCCAGCCACGGGCGCGGCGAAGGGTCGCCGGGTCCGGGAGGGGCTGGTAGGCGGCGTGGAAGCGGTCGGCGGCGCCGTCCGGCAGCAGTATCCACGCGGCGGCGAGGTCGCAGGCCGGATCGCCCGCGCAGAGGTCGCCGAAGTCGATCACGCCGCAGAAAGTGCCGTCCTCGGTGAGGACGTTGGCCGGATGCAGGTCGCCGTGGAGCCACAGCGCCGGCCCCGTCCAGTCGGGCGCGGCGACGGCGTCTTCGAAGACGGCGCGGACGGCGTCCGGGTCGGGGAGCAGCCCCAGTTCGGTGGCCGAGGCCAGCGCCCGGGCGAACGGCTCGGCATGGTCGGCCAGCGGACCCCCACGGTCGCGGCCGGTCGGCGCCCCTTCGGGGGCGGGTCGGTGAAGAGCGGTCAGGAAGGCGGCCAAGGTGTCGGCTGCCTCCGCGGCGCGCGTGGCGGGGGCGCGGTCGGCGGGCGTTCCCGGCACCCAGGTGGTGACGATCCAAGGCCGCGGAAACCGCTCGGAGGGCTCGCTGAGGCGCTGCGGGACGGGAACCGGCAAGGGAAGATGCGGGGCGAGAGCGGGAAGCCACTCGTGCTCTTTGCGCAGGAGCGCGTCCGCGGACAGCGTCGCCCAGGGCAGCCGGACGGCGAGGTCGTCGCCGAGCCGCCACAACTGGTTGTCCCAGCCACGCGCGCCGAGCTTCAAGGGGAGACCGGCCAGGTCGGGTTGCTGGTCGTGTAACAGATCCCGGACCAGCTCTGCGGTGATCTCGATCTCGGTGTGGGTCATGCGGAGCCACGGTAGTCGACGGTGGCCAGCGAGGATGCGCGATGAGATCAGCGGGTTCGGCGGGAGCGGGAGCGGGAGCGGGAGCGGGAGCGGGAGCGGGAGCGGGCCAGCCAGCCGAGGGTGACGGCGCTCAGGCCCAGGAGCATGGCGAAGTAGGCGCCGCCGAGCCCGTTGCCGGTGCCGAGACCGCCGTCGGCGGTGGCCGCGACCGTCCCGCCGACGGCCATGGCGATCAGGCCCGCCGCGAGAGCCGTGGCAGCTCCGTTCCGCCGGGCCCAGGTGACGATGTGTCCCTGCCTGGTGGGGCGGGCCAGGGCCAGGCCACCGCCCACCGCGCCGAGGAGGCCGACCAGTGCCGACAGGGAAGCACCGACCCGGCCGATGCTCACGGTGTAGACGCTTGCGGCGACCGGCTGGACCGAGGGGTCCGCGGCGGCCGGTTCGGCGAACGCGAAACCGCCGATCAGGACGGCAGCGGCAACGGCAACGGCAAGCACGGATCGAACGGACATGAGGTGTCCTGCCTTTCTGATGTGGGTCTGGACCGGTCATTCGTGAGACCGCGGGCCCCCTGGGCCCGGGTATGGCTGCATTGCGACTCGATCCACAGCGGTTCACCGGGCGGCGGCTACGACCTGGCAGTGGGGCGCAGCGGCAACCGCGATGGGCGGCGCTTGCGCTTGGGCAGGCCGAAGGTCGGGTGCGAGGTGGTCCACAGCGACATCTTGAGGATGCCCGCCTTGATCCGCGCGGCCTTCCGCCCGCCCACGTACTTCGGCTTTGCCTGCGCTTCCTCGTCGACCATCTGCAGGATCCCGTCCCGCCGCCCGAGGCTGATGTGGTTGCCCAGGTACGCCAGCTTGGTGTTCGGGATCTTGCGGCCGGTCAGGCGTCCCACGATCGCGGCCGTGGCCTGCATGCCGGTGTAGCCGGCCGAAGCGCAGGACATCGGCAGCGGCCGGCCGTTGTCGCCGATGGCGTATGCGCTGTCGCCGGCGGCGTACACGTGCGGGTGCGAGACCGATCGCATGGTGCGGTCGACGACGATCCGACCGTTCTCGGTGACCGCCAGCCCGCCGGCGGCGGCGATGGGGCCGGCCGCGAACCCGGCCGTCCACACGGTTGCGTCGGAGGCCAGGGCGGTGCCGTCGGTGCACAGTACCCACTTCGCTTCGACGGCTTCGACGCTGGTGTGCTCCAGGACGGTGATGCCCAGCCGGTCGCAGGCCCGGCGCAGGTGGCTGCGGGCTCCGGCGGAGAGCGGGGCGCCGAGCTCGCCGCGGGCGACCAGCGTCACCGACAGGCCGGGCCGGGATTCGGCGATCTCGGTGGCGGTCTCGATGCCGGTCAACCCGTCGCCGACGACCAGCACGCTCCCGCCTTCGTCCCGCCTGCTCAGGCTGTCCAGGCGGTCGCGCAGGCGCAGCGCGGAGGGCCGGCCGGTGACGTCGAAGGCGTGCTCGGCCACGCCGGGGACGCCGTGGTCGGCGACGTGGCTGCCGAGCGCGTAGAGCAGCGTGTCGTAGCCGAGCTCGCTGCCGCCGTCGGCGTCGGCGTCGGCCACGGCGACGACCTGGCGCTCGGGGTCGACGGCGGTGACACGGGCCAGGCGCAGCCGTACCCCCGTGCCCGCGAAGACGTCGGCGAGTTGTGGAGCCTCGATCTCCTGGCCGGCCGCGAGCTGGTGCAGCCGCAGCCGCTGGACGAAGTCCGGCTCGGCGTTGACCACGGTGATCTCGGTGTCCGCCGGGGACAGCCGGCGGGCCAGGGTCCCGGCCACGTAGGCCCCGGCGTAGCCGGCGCCGAGGACGACGATGCGGTGCTTCATGAGTTGCTCCTGTCGGCTCGCTTGCTCCCGGTGAGTTGAGTGGAACGGCGTCCCGATTGCCGACGGGAACTGACACCTTCGTATCCGCTGCCGATCGCGACCGCCTCGACCTTCTCGGTCATGCTGTCTCCTCTGTCTCAAGGGGTTCGGCCTCAAGACACCGCACGACTGACCGCTGTGACAGCCTGTGAGGCAGATCACTCCACAGGTGCGGGCTCGGCACGCGGAGTCCGCACGCACCTCCACACGGGCCCGCGCCAGGGTCTACGACGAGTGGGGGTGGCCCCATGGCATCCACCCGTCCACCCTGAGCCCCGCTTGACCCTCGAGACCCCGCTCCCACCTGGTCGGATGCTCGCGTCCGAGGAAGCGATAGGGAGGTCCAGCCCGTCTGGCTCGGCGATGGGCCGGCGTCCGGGCTGCATCGCGTGGTCGGTCGGCACCGGCCGCGCCGGAGGAGCCGCCGGCGAGGGCCTCGGCGCCCGAGGTGCCCGCGCCGGGGCATCAAGAGGACCCCGGGCCGCCGCCGACCGCTCCGGCGTGACTCCGCGACGCGCCCACCGTCGGCCCCTGACGTCCGGCGGTCCCTCATCGAGTCATGCTCGAAGAAGCCGAGCAGCTGAGGAGCTGACGCCCCACCAGCTTGCTCTGGGCAGTGGCGAAGCCACGGACTGGAGGAGTCATGCCGTACACATCAAAGGAACCCCGGCATCTGAGCGGTCTGCGGAACGCTCGCTATGGCGAGATTCTGCTCATCTCGCCGGACGGGGGTGGAGCCCTCAAGGCTGAGGTCTACAACACTCTCGGTCTCAACGACTGTCCGCTCGAGCGGTGGGAGGCGCTCGACCCGCGTTCGCTGGCGGAAGAGTTCCAGGTACCGATGGTGTATCTGAACGGCCCGCGCTTCTGGGTGGTCGACGAGATCACGGCATTCGCGTGGGGGGACACAGCAACGTTCGCCGGCCTGGAGGCCCGCTTGGTGGCCGAACTCCGCATCCCCCAGGAGCTCGGCCTCACCGACACGCAATCCAAGAACTTCTACACCGATGTCACGGTGGAACGGGACACGGAGTACGTCCTGCACAGCGGCAAACCCGTCCACGAACTGCTCGCTCCAGGCGACCGGACCTACGTCATGCAGACGTACTCCCACCTCGTGGACGACAGCCTGACGATGGACTCCCTGGCCGCACTCGGCGAACGGCTGCAGCTGCCGCAGGGCTGGCGGTACCGAGTCCGCACCGCGGAGGACGACCTGGCCATTCGCACGGTCAATGGAGAGGCCCACGTCCTGCAGGACGAGCTGGACAACACATACATGCTCGTCTCCCGCTGAGTGGCTACCGAGGGCTCTGTCCGTGTGACACCAGGCGCCCGGGACTGCCTCGAAACGAGGCAGTCCCATACTCACCCGTCGGGCCGACCACCGCGGCAGGCACGAGACTTCCCGCGGTCGCCCCCGCCCTCAGGGTTGTGGCCGCCCTGACCAGCCGCCCGCCGCTGTTGTCCGTGACCCCGCCGGGCAGCCCACCCCGGGGCCGAACGCTCAGCCGGCCAGCGGGACCGCGATGTCGCAGGCCGGGTCAGTCGGAGCGAGCTCGGACCACTCCGCGAAGTAGACCTCGCGGGGCGACCCCGACGCCGTGAGGGCCTCACCCTCCGCCCAGGCGTAGACCGCGTCGTACGCGGAGAGGATCTGCGGGTAGTCCGCCTGCGACTTCGTGATGCGGGTGTAGGCCTCCGCATGGGCCGGTTCAATGCGCGTGGCCACCGGGAACTCGGCCGCGCGCGCCGGGTCCACCGGGACGCAGAGCTCCACGGGGCCGTCGCTGTCCTCGTTGACCTCTCCGTGGTAGACGACGAAGGGGTGGCCGAAGAAGCCCCCGCGCGCCTCTGCCACCGGGCCCAGCCGGCCCAGCGCCGCGAGGATCCAGTCGGGAATTTCCTCCGGGGTGAGGTGCCGCTGCTCCGTGAGGACCAGCTGTTCCGGCACCTCGCGCTGCTGAATCTCGTACATGTCCAGGATCCCTTCGTCTCCGAGCAATTGGATACGGAGGTGCACCGCCAGCTCGCGCTGGGCCGCGAGGCGGCGCTCGACGCCGTCCCAGTACGCGGCCACCAGCCGGGCCGCCTCTTCCGGGACCGGGGCGGCCAGAACCGCGCTGATCTCAGCCAGCGGCATGTCCAGCCCACGCAGCCGCACGATCAGCCGGGCGGCGGCGAGCCGGCTCTCCCGGTAGTACCGGTAGCCGGTGACGGGATCGACACGGTCGGGCGGCAGCAGGCCCTGGCGGTCGTACAGCCGCAGGGCCTTCTGCGACAGCCGTGCCCGACGGGCGAACGCGCCGATGCTCAGCAGTGCGTCTTCCTCCATGCCCACAACGCTCCGCTCTTCCCCAAGGGCAAGGTCAAGCCGGCAATCTACGCGAGCCCCGACCCGGCTGTGTCAAGGAGGCCTTCGCTCGCATCACCCAGACGCCGCGGTCAGCTGCCACTGCCGTCTGCTGAGCCGGCAGTGAGGTGCTGCGCTCGGCGGGTCTTGTCACCAGCCGACCGCATCACAACACCGTCCGGTACGCACTCACCGCCCCCGGCCGAGCACTCATCGGCGGGCCGACCGGTGCTCGCTGCGCCTGGCTCAGGGGATCCGCCACTGCTGGGCCTTGTTTCCTGCAACGCAGGGGACCACCGTCAGCTGCTTGCCTGCGCCGTTGTCGGTCAGGCAGCCCCCTTGGAAGGCGATGTCCTTGATGTAGTACGCGCCGTTGCCCGGAATCCGCTCCAGGTTCCACCATCCCCCTCCCCCACCGTCGAGTTCGACGCGTACGGTGTCGCCGAACTGCGTCAGGGCCCGGGCCAGGTAGGCGCCACTCGGGGAGCAGGCCCGGAACGACTCGTAGTTGCTGCGCTCGTACACCCAGCCCAGGGCCGTGGTCCCGCCCATGACCACCTTGGTGCCCGCGCTGGTGCTGCTGGAGGCCAGGCCCACCTTGAGCCCGTCCCCGACGTTGGTGATGGCGCCCCAGACGCCTCCGCCGCACCCCGGAGCCGGAGCCGATCCGGATCCGCCGCCCGCGCCTCCGGCTCCGCCGGGGCTGGAGCCGCTGGTCGGCTGCTGACCGCCGCCGGAAGGGCTGCCGCCGCCTCCGCCGGGCGATCCGCCGCCCGGCCCGCTCTGCGGCGGGCTGCCCGGCTGCGCACCGCCGCCGACGCCGGCGCCGCCCGGGGCGGACCCGCCCGCAGGGCCGCCCTGCGCCGCAGCAGCAGGATCCTGCCCTGGGACCGCCCCGGGTGTGGCGCCTTGCGGGGTGGCCCCCGGGGAAGCGGAAGCCCCGGGACCCTGGCCCGCGTTGCCGGAAGCGGACGGCGCGGACACCGAGGTGGACGGCTGCCCGCCCGCGGTGTCCCCCGCGCCGGCGTCCCGGCCCCACGGAGCGATCTGGAAGACGGTGACGGCCACCGTCGCCGTCACCGTCACCGAGACGGCGACCGGTACGACCACCCCGTCGGGCAGACCCAGCCGCCGCCACCACTTCTTCCCGCCGGCGCCGTCCGCCGCGGGCGTCTCGGCCGGCCGGGCCACGACCGGACCCGCCGGCGCGTCGAGCTCGCCGAGCGGCCGCCCGGCCGCCGCACGGCGCGCCGCCGCAGCCATCACGGAAGCGTCGGCATACCGCTCCTCGGGCATCTTGCGCAGCGCTCGGGCAACGAACGCACGCACCGGCTCGGGCAGTGCATCCGGCAGGGCGGGCGCCGGCTCGCGGACGTGTTTGAGCGCGATCTCGACCACCGAGGCGCCGGTGAACGGCGGCTCCCCGGTCAGCAGCTCGTAGACGACCACGCCCAGGGAGTAGAGGTCGGAGGCCGCGACCGCGCCGAGGCCCTCGGCCTGCTCCGGAGCCATGTAGAGGGCCGTACCGAGCACCGCGTGGGAGTCGGTGATGGCGGTACTGGCCGCGCTGGAGCGGGCGATGCCGAAATCGGTGACGGTCACCCGGCCATCGCTCCCCAGCATCAGGTTCGACGGCTTGATGTCGCGGTGCGTGACACCCTGCAGATGTGCCACGTGCAGCGCGTCCAGAGCCTGCGCGGCGATGTCGAGCGCCTGCTCGGGGGGCAGGGGGCCGGACCGGGTGCGGACCTCGTTCAGGGGCCGTCCCTCGATCAGCTCCATCACGATGTAGGCGATCTGCTCACCCGAGTCGATCGGGCTCTCCCCGTAGTCGTGCACATTCACGATGCCGGGGTGGCTGAGCGAGGCCAGGACCGTGGCCTCCCGCCGGAACCGTGCCGCGAACGCCGGATCGTCGAGCAGCGCCGGAAGCAGGACCTTGACGGCGACCTGCCGCCGCAGCACGGCGTCATCGGCGCGCCACACCTCGCCCATTCCGCCGCCGCCGATCCGCTCGGTCAGCGTGTACCGGTCACCCAGGACCGTGCCCCGTCCCCACATGCGTCTTCCCCCGCAACGCCAGCTGGTCAGTAGTCCGTACAAGTGCAGCCCGGCACAGGGTACTTGGGCTGGCGGCGGCGGGAGACCGCCGCAGCCTGGATGACCCGGAGCCGGTGACGCTTTGGCGGTCGAGTTCACGGCGCTGGGGCTCGAAGCAAGTGCGCACCACCCGCCCGCCTTCGGGCAGTTGGCGCCGTACTACGCCGACGACGTCCTCGTCTGGGCCTTCGTCAGTGCGAGGCGTCGTGCAAGTCCCGGATGTACCAGTTGAACCTCGTGTCGTGGCTGCTGTGCGGCGGTTTGCCGGGGATGAACCCTGCCCGCCGTGCGACGGCAGCGGATGCGGGATTCTCCGGATCGACCTGGATCACCGCCTCTTCTCCGCCCTCCGTGGCCGCGTACTGGGACGCCAGGAGGACCGCCCGGGTCGCCAGCCCACGGCCCCTCCAGGACGGATAGAGGCCGTAGGCGACGTTCACCTGACCGGGGGCCAAGCCCTCTCCTGCGAACCGCACGTCGATCGTCCCCGCGAGCGCCTCGACGCGTCCACCCGGATGCCGAAGGCGCGGAGCGGCCCGGCCGCGTCCCACTGTTCCCGGCAGTGCCGGAAGTACGCCTCAACGCCCTCGCGCGTGCCGGGGCCGCCGTTGAGCCAGGCGCAGTCCGGGGGACGAACAAACTCGCCGACCGTCACACCACAAGCGGTTGCAGTACTAGGAGGTGGCCAGGGCCTCCAGGGCGGGGACCGTTTCGGCCGGGGTCGGCAGGGCGGCGTTCTCCGCCCGGAGGCGGGTGGCGGCCTCGCGGAGGGCCGGGTCGGTGACGAGGCGGGTGAGGAGCGGGGCGTCGACGTCGTCGGAGGCGGAGCGCAGGGCGGCGCCGGTCGCGGTGAGGGCGTCGGCGTTGGTGAAGTGGTCGGCTCCCTGGGGGAGCAGGAGCTGGGGCAGGCCGGCGTGCAGGGCGGTGAGCAGGGTGCCGGAGCCGCCGTGGTGGATCAGCGCGTCGGAGGCGGTCAGCAGCTCGGCGAGCGGGATCCAGGGCAGCGGGCGGACGTTGTCCGGGAGAGCGCCGAGCGGGGTGAGGTCGGCGTCGCCGACGGCGAGCAGGAACTCGGCGTCCACGGAGGCGGCGGCCTCGATCAGGCGGACGATGGCGCGGACGCCGTCCATCTCGGTGAGCACGGTGCCCAGGGTGACGGCGACGCGCGGGCGGGTGCCCCGGCGGAGCAGCTCGGCGGGGATGGTGCCGCCGCCGTTGTAGGGGAGGTAGCGCATCCGCAGGCCGCCCGGGTCACCGCCGAGCGAGGCGGGGACGATGTTCAGCGGGGTGGGCTGGGCGGGGCCGGCCACCCCGTACGTCTCATACGCTTCGGTGAAGTTGGCGGCGATCCGGCCGACCATGTCGAGGCCGGAGGTGACGCCGAAGTTCTGGATCACCGACGGGATCTTGAGCTTGGCCGCGACCAGCGGGGCGGAGGCCTGGAAGGAGTCGTAGACCAGCAGGTCGGCGCCCCAGCTGTCGGCGACCTCCAGCAGGCCGTCCACGGTGGGGCGGGAGACGAGCGCGAAGCCGTGGGCCGCCCTGTCGAGGATCTGGTCCGTGGTCATGTCGGGGGCGACGTAGCGCACCTCCTCGTTGGTGGACTGCTCGAACACCTCCCGGACGGTGCGGCCGTCGCCGATCTCGACGATCGGGAAACCGGCCTCGCGGAGCCGGTCCAGCGGCTGCGAGCCCGCGAACAGCACCTCGTGGCCGGCGGCGCGCAGGGCCTGCGCGGTCGGGATCATCGGGAAGAGGTGACCGGCCGAAGCCGGTCCGGTGAAGAGTATGCGCACGGTTTCTCCTTGCCAGTGGTTTCTGCCGGTCGAGGACGAGTCGTGCGGGCTCGCCCCGGTTCCCTCCGGTGAACTGACAGCAGGACACGCTGTGTTCCCCCGAAGGGGTCGATAATCAGACGTTCTGACACGGAACTTTCGGGGCGGGGCGCCGCCCCTGGGACGGCAGCGGTGCCGGCGGTGGTCATCAGTCCCGGACATCCCGGACGGAACGGCGCCCAAGGTGGGCGACCAGGTGGGCCTTGTCCCGCCGGCGGCAATCACCCGGCCTTCCTCGGTCTCGCCGCCGCCATCTGCTGCTCCAGCGCCCCAGGCGACGACTCTCCCGCCTCACCACGCAGGACCCGGTCTCGGGCCCGGGTCCTGCGTGGTGGGAGATCCCGGCCACGATCGATTGTCAGTGGTGGGTGAGAGGATCGGAGCATCGAGTCGGAAAAGGGGGAGCGGCCATGTCCGGAAACCAGAACTACATCAATCACGTTGCTCTTGTGTTGGATGCCAGTTCGTCCATGTCACAGCTGAGCCACAAGGTCGTCGAAGTCGCCGACCAGCAAATTGCATATCTGGCCCGCCGGTCGGAGGAACTGGACCAGGAAACCCGCGTCACGGTGTACGTCTTCGCGGACAAGGTGGAATGCGTCATCTACGACAAGGACGTGCTGCGAATGCCGTCCCTGAAGCAGCTGTACCGGGTCGGTGGAATGACGGCTCTGCTGGCGGCCACGCTGAAGTCGCAGCGGGAGCTGGCACAGACCGCTCAGCTGTACGGCGACCACAGCTTCCTGACGTTCGTGCTGACCGACGGGCAGGAGAACGCCAGTCATCGCTGCCCGGATGCGCCTGCCAGGGACCCGCGTGAGCTGGTACAGGCCGTGGCCACGATGATCGAGACGCAGGAGGACAACTGGACGCTGGCCGTCCTCGTGCCGGACCAGATGGGCAAGCGGGAGGCCATGCAGTGCGGTTTTCCCAAGGACAACATAGCCATCTGGGACGCCACCAGCACACGGGGTCTGGAGGAGGCCGGACAGGTCATCCGGGAGGCCACCGAGAAGTTCATGGTGGGCCGCACCAAGGGCATCCGGGGATCACGGGCGGTGTTCTCCACGGGTGCGGACGCGGTCAACAAGGACACCATCAAGGCAGCCGGCCTCACCCCGGTGAATCCGTCGGAGTACGAGCTGATTCCGGTGGCACGCGAAGCGGCGATCCGGGACTGGGTCATCGAATGCGGGCACACTTTCCGGAATGGGAGCGCGTTTTACCAGCTGAGCAAGTCGGAGAAGGTCCAGGCGCGGAAGCAGATTGCGGTGCTGGAGAAGAAAACGGACCGGGTGTACACGGGGCCGGAGGCCCGTGCCCTGCTCGGCCTGCCGGACACGGAAGTCCGCGTCAAGCCCGACCACAACGACGACTTCACGATCTTCGTGCAGAGCACCAGCGTGAACCGGAAGCTCGTACCGCACACGCGGCTCCTGCTCATGATCTGACGCCCTGGCAGCCGGGCCCGCCGGTCCGACCGGCCATCGGTCTGCAGACCGCGACCCGCCACCCGGGCGCGCAAGCACGGATCATCCCGGCGACGGGCCGGACCGCCTGGCCGACGGTGCACACCTACCGCTGCGCGCTGGCACTGGCCGCGCGACTGGGCACAGAGCTGGTCCGGTTCCCGGGCGGGCAGAACGGCAACACCGCGTTCCCCCGCGCGACAGCGCCGGCACTCAAGAACGTACTCCGGGGATGACCTCACCGGCGGCCCTGCGGTCGACGAAGGCCAGATCGCGGTCCTCAGCACGTTGCTGGGCTCGACCATGACCCACGTGTTCCAGCAGCGCGCCGCGCGGCGGACGGAGGACGATGCCCGGGCGGAACGGCTGCGACAGGAGCGGCTGGACACGTACGGCTCGTTCGCCGGGCTGCTCGTGGAATTCCGCCAAGCGATGCTGCACCACTGGTTCTGCGTTCACGAGGGACGCGACGCGGAGGACGAGGTGGCCTTGCGGGCACGCTCCATTCGAGCTGCGCTCGGCCACCCAGAACGCGCTGTTCCGGCTCCGCCTGGTCGCCGCGGAAACCGACGTACTGGCCGCGGCGGACGCAGCGTTCACGGAGATCGGCAAGCTGGACCGGCCTGCCGACCGCGACGGCCTGCTGCCCAGGCGTGATGCCACGCGCGAGCTGATCGACTCCTTCGTCACAACGGCACGGCGCCACATCTGAAGCGTGCCGTTTCAGCCCGCGGCAGCCTGGGGCGGCGCTGGTCCGCGGGGCAGTCTGTGTACCCTCCCGCGCTGATGCGGCCGGCGTTGGCCTCCACCGTGCTGTAGACGGTGGAGGCCACTTGAACACGCCGGGGCAGGAGCTCCGCCATGTCGACGCCGGCCTTCTGGGCGCGGAGCCGGCCGGCCCTCTGCGGCCGGTCCGGACTCGACATGGGCCCGGCCGGCTGAGCCGTTCCCCGGCGCCGGTGTTGGCGGATGGTTGTCCCCCTCGGTCCCCGTGGTGCGGGTGTCAGTTACGCCCCTGAGTGTCCTGGGCGACGATGAAGTAGACACCGCAGTCGCCTCCGAACGCCCAGCGTCCGCGGCCCACCCACGCGCCGTAGATCGTCTTGCCGTTGCTGCAATCGGTGACGGCGCGGGCCTGGCCGCTCCTGACGGTGCAGGTCGCCGTCCACTTGTTGACCTTCGACTTCCAGTTGGTGCAGCTGTAGTTGCCGCCGGCGGCGGAGGCAGGCGAGGCCGCGGCCAGGCCGCCGACGAGGAACGATGCGGTTGCGGTGGCCACTGCGGCACGGCGCAGCACGGTGAGCTTCAAGGTGGTCTTCCCCGTAAATGCCCTGTCGGGCGATAGAACAATGGTCGCGAACACCACGAAAGGTGCTCAAGATCATCTTACCCCGGGGCGCCGCCAGTCCCCGCCGCCGAACTTCCACGGCGCGATGTCGCGGCAGGACCGGGCCAGGGGCCGCAGGGCCGCAGGGGCCGCAGACATCGCATTCGGGTTGACTCCCCGGACTCCCAGATCGGCGATGGCTTCCGGGTAGCGGGGGGTGAACGCGCTGGGCCGAACCTGCCTGCTCTCCCGGTCAGCCGGAGTGCCGCCGCCCGCAGGACGGTGGCCCGCTCCAGCCGGCCGTCCATGTCCGGCCGAGGCAGGCGCAGCCCGTGCACCTCGCCGGAGTACCGGGCCCGGCCGCCGAGGCCGGTGGTGTCCGGCGCCGGCCGCGGGCGCAGAAGGCACCGCAGCCCCGCAGCCTGAACCGGGGGGACCGCTCCCCCGCCGGATGTCGTGCCCCGCGATGTCCTCGGCCAACGGCGCCATCCGCGGCGGAGGCGGGTGGCGGAGCCTGTTACGTACCCTGGCGGCATGCGCATGCGCCCCACTCTGCACTGGACCCCTACCGAAGACCTGCCGCCGAGCACCACGGATCTGGATCCGGTTGCCGATGCGCTGGGCGCCGGCGGCGTGCTGGTGCTCAGCGGGGCGGGCATCTCCACGGAGTCGGGCATCCCCGCCTACCGGGGCGAGGGCGGGAGCCTGAGCCGGCACACCCCGATGACCTACCAGGACTTCACCGCCAGCGCCCGTGCCCGGAATCGGTACTGGGCGCGCAGCCACCTCGGCTGGCGCACCTTCGGCCGCGCCCGCCCCAACGCCGGGCACCGGGCCGTGGCGGCGTTCGGACGCCACAGCTTGCTTTCGGGTGTGATCACCCAGAACGTCGACGGCCTGCACCAGGCCGCCGGCAGCGAGGGCGTCGTGGAGCTCCACGGAAGCCTGGACCGGGTCGTCTGCCTCTCCTGCGGAGCCTTCAGCCCGCGCCGAGAACTGGCCGGGCGGCTGGAGGAGGCCAATGCCGGCTTCGAGCCGGTGGCCGCCGGGATCAACCCGGACGGTGACGCCGACCTCACCGAGGAACAGGTCGGGGACTTCCGCGCGGTGCCCTGCTCGATCTGCGGCGGCATCCTCAAACCCGATGTGGTGTTCTTCGGCGAAGCCGTTCCGCCGGGTCGGGTCGAGCACTGCCGCCGGCTGGTCCGTGAGGCGGCCTCGCTACTGGTCCTGGGCTCCTCGCTGACGGTGATGTCCGGGCTCCGGTTCGTTCGTCAGGCAGCCCAGGCCGGGAAGCCGGTGCTGATCGTCAACCGGGACCCGACCCGGGGCGACCGGCATGCCGTCACCCGGGTCGCGGCGCCCCTGGGGACGGCCCTCACGACCGTGGCCGACCGGCTGGGCATCCCGGTCGACGGCCGGGCGGCGGCCTGAGTGAGGTCGTAACGGTGCCGGCCGTCACCGGGGTTCCCCGCGCCGACCCCTTTGGGTTCGTTGCAGAGCCGCCGCGCCAAGCCCGCCTCCGTCTCTGCGATCACGGAGGACGAGCGGCGAGTCCCGTCGGTCCGCGCCCCCGCGGCCAGCATGTCCGTCGTCGTCGAACCGGCCCTCGCGGTACCGGCCTCCACGCGCATCACGCCCCTGCCCGTGCCGCCGTCCGTGCCGCCGCCTCGGCCTGCTGCGCGGTGGCCTGCGTGTAGCGGGCCGTGATGACCGCCGGGACCGCGAAGCCGCAGACCTTCATGGCGACCAGTGCGGCAGTGGCGTGCGGGGCGAAGTGGAGGAGGAGGGCCAACACGGCCGCGTTCAGCGTGAAGGCCACTGCCCATACGGCGGTGACGACCACGTTGGCCCGGTGGAACATCCTGGTTCCGTGGGCCTCCGGCGGGGCCATGGTCCTGGCGATGCCGAGCGTGAAGGGCCGCCGTATCGCGAGGGACCCCCACGCGGTGAGGGCGAGCCAACCCACCGAGGCGGCGGGCCCGTACGCGCCCAGCGGTGCGGATGTGAACGCGAAGGCCGCCACCGCAAGTCCCCCGAAGAAGACGGCGGAGCTGATCTCGATGATCTGCGCGTCCCAGGGGCGGCCGGCTCGGCGGTCCACCGCCATCAGGCCTGCCGCCAGGAGGAAGCCGGCCAGGGCGCCGTACCGGTACTGGCCATTGGTGCTGAGGACGGCGAAGGAGATCCACGGCAGGAACGAACGGAGATAACCGAGCACGAGGCCCACCCTCTCGGGGATGACATTCCATTATTGACATGTCGAAGTTAGAGGGTCCTATGCAGACATGTCAAAGGTGTAATGTGAGGTCATGAGCCTTCGCCACGCCGTACTCGGCCTGCTCGCCGGTGGACCGGCCAGCGGCTACGACCTGCTGCGCACCTTCGACGTCTCACTCGCCAACGTGTGGCCCGCCACGCAGAGCCAGCTCTACGGGGAACTGGGCAAGCTGGAGAAGTCCGGGCTGGTGTCCGTCGCCGCCGAAGGACCTCGCGGCCGCAAGGAGTACGCGATCACGCAGGCGGGGCGCGATGAGCTGCACCACTGGCTGACCGAGGTCGAGCCCACCCAGGTGCGCCGCAGCGACATGCTCCTGCGCGTGTTCTTCCTCGACCAGCTCGAACGCGACGAAGCCCTCACCTACCTGCGCCGGCAGGCCGAACTCGCCGCGGAACGGCACGACCGGCTCACCGCGCTCGGCAAGACCGTGGCTCAGGGGGAAGACCCGCTGTCGACCTACGGCCGGATCGTCATGGAGTGGGGCCTGCGGTTGAGCGCCACCCAGCGCGCGTGGGCCGAATGGGCCCAGGAGCAGCTGGCGGAACGGCAGCCGCCCGCCGCGCCTCAGTGAGTGCTTGAGTCCCTCCGGTCACCTTGCGGCCACCTCGCGGCCGCCGACCCTCATGGCCGGCCTCCATGCCCGCTCCCCCAAAGGTCATCACGCGAACCCACCCGACACGGCAATGTGTCATCGGCCGATCACCATACGCCGCCCCAGGGAGCCTTGCCACGTCGAACGTCCCTCGCGATCTCCAGGACACCGACGAGCACGAGTGGGTGCGCACCGAAGCCGACGGGGCGGTGACCGTCGGCCTCGCCGGCCACGCCCAGAAGGCCCTCGGGGACATCGTCTTCCTTGACCTGCCGCAGGTGGGCAAGACCGTCGAGGCCGGGGACACCGTGGGCGTCGTGGAGTCGGTCAAGACCGCCTCCGACATCTACGCCCCGGTCAGCGGCCCCTGGCGTGCAAGCACTCACTGCACCACCACCCGTGGGGACGCATGCCAGCAGCGCCTGGTCGGCGACCTCCGTCAACGGCGGCCGCGGGGATGGCCTGGGAGGCCACCGGACCCCGTGGCCGGGCCGAGGGGCAACCTGGACATTCGGGCACGCAAAGCGGCCGCCATCCCTGCTGTGGGATGGCGGCCTTTGGGCTCTTGATCGTGTGTATGCGATGGGAGGGGTCCTGGCAGTGGGTCAGATCAGGGCGGCGGCAGTCAGTGCGAGGGCCGAGCCGGCGAAGACGACCGTGTGGCGGACGTTCTGCAGGACGCGGGTCCAGGCCGGGAAGGCGCCCTCGGCGGCCTTGAGGAAGGCGGGGACGTCGACCCGCAGCAGCTCCGCGTCGCCCTTGCGGCGGAAGGCGGCCCGGACGGACTTCACGGCGCCCAGCTGACTCTGCAGGATCGCGATGTTCGCCAGGAATGCGATCGAGGAGAAGACCCAGGTCAGGGTGGTGCCCCAGGGGCTGCCGGCCAGGTTGAGCGCGGCAGCCGCGATGTTCACGGCGGCGAAGGAGCCGGGCGCCCACCACTCGTGACCGCCGGCGTCGAAGCGGAGCTTGTTCTCTTCCAGGACCTCGGGGCGGACGCCCTGGCGCCGCAGCTCGGTGACGGCCGCGGCCTTCGCGACCGAGCCGAAGCGGTGGCGCAGGAGCGGGATGCTCAGGAAAGCGGTGGCGACGAGGAGCTGGGCGACAGCGGCGGTGATGGCGAGCGAGTTCATGGGGGACCTCCCGATTCCAGGGACTTTCACTTAGTTCAAGTCCGCACACGGAGAACCATAGCCCCCCACTTGAACTAAGTGCAAGTGGGGGGTCGCCAGCACCTCGTCGGTGTCGGCGATCGGCGATGAGCCGCAGGGGCTCGGGAGGTGGTCGGCCGAGGGTGCGTCAGAGGCGGCCGTGCACCCGTACGTGCAGGTGGCCGTTGACGGGATACGCCGGTGGTGCCGGCGGCAAGAGCTTGGCCAGTTCGTACCGGCACTTCTGCGCGACACGGCATGACGCCGGGTTGTCGACCTGATGCAGGAGTTCAAGGCGCGTCAATCCGTCACCGGCGAAGGAAGTGAAGGCCCAGTCGGTCAGCGTCTGCAAGGCGCGCGGAGCCACTCCCTGGCCGCGCGCATGCGCCGCGGTCCAGTAGCCGACCTCGGCGGACCCGGTGTCACGGGCAACGCCTTTGAGGACCACGTGACCCAGTGGCTGCCCATCGTCCCCACCGGCTCGGGGCGCCACGACGGCGAAGGCGAAACGATCAGCGGCTTCCCATCCGCGTTGCTGGTCCCGAACCCACCGTGCCGCACTCGCCTCGTCGTCCACGGCTGCACTCGTCCGGCGGCGCAGGGCGCCGTCGCGATACAGCTCGACCAGGTCAGCGGCGTCCGCCAAGGTCCACGGACGCAGAAGGAGAGCGGGGGCCGACTGCGTGGCGGCCACCTCGATCCATCCAGTGATCGGTGGCGCATCTGCATCCGCGTCTGCTTGGACTCCACGTCCGTTCGGCTGCTGCTTCATCGGGTCGTCCGCATCCTCAGGGCCTTGACGGACCAGTCGATGGCGGGTGCCACGGGTTCCGGGGCGGGCCAGCCGTTGATCACGGCGAGCAGACGGAAGTACCGGTCCCGGCGTGGATCGTTCGCGGTTTGCAGTCGGTGCAGCAGCCATCGATGCAGTTCGGGGTTGTCGGGGCGGCCCACGGCGAGCGCACACCCTGCGGTGAGTGTCGCAACGATGGGATCTGCCTGCCGCGATTCGGGGCTGATGCCGGATGTCACGGCCACTCGCACGAGTTCGCGGGTGACGGCCACGACGTCCGGGCGTGGTGGACTGCCGGCGTTGTCCGGCCGATCGGCCGCATGGTCCTCGACCAGGCTTCGCACACCGGCACGAAATCCCGGTTCCTGCGACAGTTCCGCCAGCTCCATCCATGCTGCGACCTGATCCTCTGTGGGATTGTCGGGCAGCTCGGGTGTCATGGAGCGCCGGACCGCGGCGCAGCCGGCCTCCCCATGACGGCCTTCGAAGACGCCGCCGAGGAAGTCGTCGATCAGGCGGCGTCTCCCGGCTTCGGACAGTGTGGCGAGCTGGTGCATGCGTTCCATCTCCTCGCAGGTGGGTTCTCGTCTGGCCGCGGTGGTCAGCACTGCTCGTCGCAGACGCAGGATGCCGATCTGTGCGTCCAGGGCGGCGGCATGCTCTGCGGCAATCTGGCCGAGCGTGAGCTCCTGATCCGTGACACGCCGGATCGCATCGAGGCCGAGGCCCAGCGCGCGCAGCGTCCGCACGAAAGCCAGGCGAGCGACGGCTTCCGGGCCGTAGCGACGGTAGCCGGCGGGTGTGCGATCGGCCGGCGTCACGATGCCGCGGTCGGAGTAGAACCGGATCGTCTTGACCGTCAGTCCGGTGAGCCTGGCCAGTTCGCCGATCGAGTAAAGGGTGCCGCCGTTCATGACCCCACCTTCGGGTCTCCCCCTGCGGGAGACTCAAGTCTGCTCCTCCACACCCCACCACACCCCAACACCCCAACACCCCGCGCCTCGCTCGGGCTCGCCGTGGTGGAAGATCCCACTGCGATGATCTCGATGTGCTCCGGTCACCGCCGAACCGCTCTTGGCCAGGTCGTCGGCCAGGACGACCTGGCTGATGCCGGTTCGGCCATGTGCGCCTTCCTGGCGCCCAGGCCGGAAACCGCCTGGCCGGGGGATCTCGCTGCCGTTGAGGCGGTCCTGACCGCGGTGGCCGAATCGGACCCGAACTCGGCCTGATCCGGCGCCCCTGCGGCTGTCGCGGCCGCAGTGGGCGGGGCTACCGTTGCGGCACCGCGTGGGGACGGCACTGTGCGGGGACGGCGAAGGGGGAGCGTCATGCTGGACGAGGCGACGGTCGCGCTGGCGGCGTCGGCGGGTTCGGGCGTCGTACGGACCGCCGGGACGGAGGCCTGGCCGGTGTTCCGCAGCCGCCTCGCCCGGTTGCTCGGCCGTGGGAACCGGCGGCAGGAGACCGCCCAGTTGGAGCGCCTGGACCGGACCGCAGCCGACTTGGCGGCGGCCGCGCAGGACGGCGACGGGCCGGAGGGCGACAGGGGCGAGGAGCGGAGCAGGCATATCGCGGCCTGGCAGACCCGTACCGAGGACCTGCTGGAGCAGCTGGAACCCGACGAGCGGGCCGCTGTCGCGGCGGAGCTCCGCGCACTGCTGGACGAGGCCGCGGAAGCCGGACGCCCGGCTGCCGGGGGTGTCGCGCGGAACGTGTTCCTCGGACCGGCGGCGGTCCAGTCCGGGGACCGCAACGTCCAGGTGAACCGGTTCGATTCCCGCCCGTGACCGGGACCGAGCCCGCCAGGCACGACGGGCACGACGGGCGCGACGGGCGGCGCGATGACGGCCGCCGCGGGGACGCATTCTACGGCGCGGCCGGGATGCAGCGCGGCAGCGGGAACCTCCAAATGAACTTCCACGAGCACCGTACGGGCATCATCTCGGCCTGCGCGGTCGCCCTGGTGTGCGTGGCCACCGTGATCGCCGTCCGGATGGGCGGCGCATCGGGCACCGGGGCCGCCGGCCCGCCCACGAACACTGCCACGGCGCCGTCCCCGGCACCGGCACCGGGGACGGCGCCGCCGAGCACAGCCGGGGCGGATCCGTCGGTGCTCACCGGGCGGCTGGTCAACGACGGCAGCGGGCTGTGCCTCCGGGTCGCCGGCACCGAGGACGGCCTCGTACCGGTGCAGGACTCCTGCACCGGCACCGCCGACCGGACCTGGACGCTGCCCCGGCAGGACGGCGGAGCCACCCGCACGCTGCGCAACGGGCACAGCGGCCGATGCGTGGCCGTGACGGGCCCGGAGAACTTCGCCCCCGTCCGCCAACTCGCCTGCACCGCCAGGCACGACGGGCAGCGCTGGGAACTGCTGTGGGGAACCGGCGGCCGCGCCGGGCACTTCATGCTGCGCAGCACCGGCAACGCCAAGTGCCTCCTGGTGCAGGGACTCGAGGCGGGCCTGCCCGCAGCACAGACGTCCTGCGGCGAGGAGTACCACGACCAGTGGTGGCAGCTCGCTCCCTGACGACCTCGTCCCCGGACGTTCCAGGTTCTGCGGACCGCCTGCCGCCGCTGCGGCCCCCTGCCCCTGCACGGGGGCGGGACAGAGGGCCGGTGTCACACGCCGGGCCGCTGCTCAGCGTTCCTGGACGAACGTACGGCCGTTGTGGGAACCCTCGGAGCAGGAACGCTTCTCCGCGGCGGTCATCTTCCGGGTCTTCACCACCACCGCATTGCTCTTGCCGTCGGTGCCGTTCCTGGCCGGGCCGGTGATGGTGTCCTGGAAGAACCAGTAGTAGTGACCCCACTTGGGGCTGTCGTAGTGCGTCTGCCAGGTGCCGGAAACCTTCTGCATCACCTGGGCGCGCGAGATCCAGCCCACCTCGCCGGGTTTCACCGTCATGTTGAGCGAGCTGCTCTCCGAGTGGCTGCTCGACCAACTGTGGCTGTAACTCGCCGTTATGCTGAGGTCCACGATGCCTGCGATCTTGCCGCCGGCGGTGACGGAGACGCCCAGCGAGTCGCTGGATCCCACCGTGTCGTCCCAGGTCATCGTCTGGGTGGCGTCAGACGTGCTGCAGTTGAAGAGCGAGTTCGACACCTGACGGAACTCCCCCAGGTACGCCTCCCCGAGCTTGGGCGAGTTGAACGTGCACTTGCCTTCGCCCGAGCTGCAGTCCGCCATGAGCTGCTGCCGTGTCGGCTGGTCGGCGGCGGACGCCGGAAGGCTGGTTGCCGCCGCGACTGCGCAGGCCGCCACCGTCATTGACAGTGCGCGGGCTGCGCGGCGCCTGACGCGGTGTGTCGTCATCGTGGTACCTCTCACCTTGCTGGGGGGGTCGGTTGACCGCCGTCCGTCCGGGGGCGGTTTCAGGAGCCACCGGCAGCACGTTCGATCACCGCCTCTTGCGATCAGCAATTGTCCGGACAGGTCAGAGGGGGGTGGTGCGAATGAGTCAACTTGCGGCAGGCCCTTCGTGGGGGCTGGCACGAGCGGCGAGCAGCCCCGTTCCGGCGCGCCCCGGCACGGTGCCGTCCGGGACCGCCGTCATTGATGCGGGAATCCGACGCCGGCCGCGCGCAGCTTCTCCTCGACCAGCGCGGTCAACCGGGCCGAAGCCGGCCATTGGTCCTCCCCGTGGGAGTTGACCAGCCCGTACCGGGCGGCGGCGTCGGGCTGGGCCCGGAAGCCCGCCGGCATCGCCAGCAGCTCGCGGTTGGCCAGCAGGTTGTCGGCCAGGCCGGACGCCAGCTCCTCGATCCGCGGGTCGTCCGGTTGCCAGGCCTCGGCCTCCCAGCAGCGCTTCGTCAGGTCGACGTACGCGGGGTCGTCGAGCCGGCGTTCGAGCTGGGTCAGGAAGCCGTCGAACATCTCCGGCACCAGTGCCCTGGCCAGCACCAGGCCCTCGCGCTGAAGGTCCACGTAGTCGGGGTCGAAGCCGAGATCGGCGAACCGGTCCAGGATCGCGAGAGCGCGGGCGGGCAGCAGGAGCCGGTCGCCGTCGGCGAGCTGTCGCAGTGTGTCCCGCCGGACGATCAACTCGGCGATCCGGTCGGTGAGCCGTTGCTCGACGTCGACGAGCGCGGTGGCGAACTGCTCGGCGTCGGCGTCGAGCAGGGGCCCGACCTCGGCCAGCGGCACGCCGGCGGCGGCCAGTGTGCGGACCTGGACCAGCCGCAGCAGGTCGGCCGATCCGTACCGCCGGTAGCCGGAGCTGTCGCGTCGTGGTTCGTCGATCAGCCCGTGCTGGTGGTAGTGCCGCACGGTCTTCACCGTCACGCCGGCGAACGCCGCCGCCTGGCCGATCGTCACGCCGCCGGTCGTCTTCCCCGTCATCTGCTGAGCCAGCCTCCTGGTCGTGGGCGGCCGCGGTCCCGCGAACCGCGTCGGTGACGGCCCGGAAGCCGAGTACTTGCGCACGATCAGGCCGTGGTGTCGCCGACGGCCTTCGCGCTCACCCTGCGGTATCGGGGTTCCTGGCGAGCCATGGCCGAGCGTAGCGCGCATCTGTTCCCGCTGATCACCCTGGTCGCCGGGGCGGCCGGGGGCCCGGGTTGAGGTGGACGGCGGCACGGTGTCAGCCCGCGGCCTGCCCGCCGCAGAACACCTCCTTGACCAGCCTGTCCAACAGCTTCGGGAACTGCTGTGCCGGGTCGTTTGCGGCGTCCCCGGCGGTCACCGAGGCGGCCAGGGTCTTCCGGCCGTCAGGGGTGCTGTACATCAGCGCCGCGTAGCCGTTGACGCCGCCGTTGTGGTGGAAGATGGTGCCGCCGCAGTCCGAGCCCACGTCCTGCACGAACAGCCCCAGGCCGTAGTGGTGGTCGCCGCTCTTGGGGTGCGGCGTACGCATCTCGGCCAGCAGCCGGTCCGGCAGGAGCTTGCCGCCCATCAGCGCGGACACGAACGTGCTGAGGTCCTCGGTGGTCGAGATCATCTCACCGCCGGCGGAGACCCAGGAGGGGTTCTGGCGGGTGACGTCGAGCGTCTTCCACTGGCCGGCGTCCAGATACCGGTGGTAGCCGTGGGCGTGCGGCCCGGGGATCTCGGTCCGGGTGCCCGGCACCATGGTGCCCCGCAGCCCGAGCGGCCGCAGGATCCGCCACTGCATCTCCTCGCCGTACGAGCGGCCGGTGACCTTCTCGATCAGCAGCGCGGCCAGCACGTAGTTGGCGTTGGAGTAGCTCCAGCCCGTGCCCGGCTCGAACCGCGCCCCCTTGGACAATGCCAGCCGTACCAGCTCCTCCGGCGGGTAGGTGTGGAACCGCTTGTCCACCCACTCCTTGCCCTGCCAGGGGATCCCGGGCACGGGCGTCCCGTCGTCGTAGTACCCGCCGGCGAAGTCGAACAGCCCGCTGGTGTGCTGCAGCAGCATCCGCACGGTGATCCGCCGGTCCAACCCGAAGCGGGGCAGGTAGTCGGCCGCCGGGGCGTCCAGCCCGACCCTGCCCTCGTTCACCAGTTGCAGCACCACGGTCGCAACGAAGGTCTTGGTGGAGCTGCCCACCCGGAACGCTCCGTCCGTCGGCGGCTTGGCCGTCTCGCCCAACTTGCGCACCCCGGCGCTGCCGACCCATTCGCCCCGCCCGTCGTGCACGCGCACCTGCATCCCGGCGAAACCGGCGTCAACGAACGCCTGGACGGCCTCCTGCAGTTCCGGGCGATCCTGCCCGGCAGCGGCCCTCGGCACGGACCGGCTGTCCGCGGCGGCCACCCCGGGTGCGGCCGCCACTCTCTGGGAGACCAGCGGTATCCGGGCCTTGTTGTTCTTGACGGTGTGGGGAGACTCGCCCGTGGTCATTCCTTGTCTCGCGACAGTACGGTTCGGCGCAGCTCAAAGGCGCAACGGCGGCCCCGGCGGCTACCGGCCCTTCGAGGCGGCCATGCGATGAGTGTGTGCCCTGACCCAAGGTCAAGGTCAAGGTCGAGGCCAACCATCGCCGGCCTCGTCGGCTCCGGCTCCGTCCGCCGCCCGGACGTGTGCGATGAGCAGGTTCCTGAGGCGGCTCCGGCAACCGTGGGGCGTTGGCGGCCGGTTTACGGGGCGGGGTGGCGGCAGGTCAGTGGCCGGTGGCGGCCAGGGCGGTTATGCCCTGGTGGGTTGCGCCATAGACGCGGTCGCCGTGCGTCCAGAGGGCGATCCCGGTGCCGGGCGAGGCTCCGCTGCCGCCGAACTCGTGGCTCCAGCGGGCCAGGCCGGTGTCCGCGGCCAAGGCCCACACCCTGCCCTGGAGCCACACGTACACGGTGTCCTGCCCGCACTGGACCGCGACGGACCCCAGGCCGGGCATGGGCAGCGTCCCCGCCCAGCGGACCGCGCCGCTGCGGGCCTCGAAGGCCTGGACGACGACGGCGCCCACGTGGTCGGGGGCGACGGCGTACACGGTGCGGCCGTCGGGGCTCGCCACCGCGCTGCGGAAGGCGGTCTTCCCCGGCGAGGTCCACGCCACCTGCCCGTTGGCGGCGTCAACGGCGTACAGGTGGTCGGACAGGTGGAGGAACCGGTCGCCGGCGGAGGTGTGCGGCCCGTCGTGCCAGGGCGGGACGAAGCCGATGGCGGCGGTGGACTGGTCACCGCCAGGGGCGGGTTGCTCCCACAGGGTTCTCCCGCCGTCCGCGGCGGCCAGCGCGGACATCCGCGGGACGCTTCCGTCGGGGTTGGCCATCGTCCACAGCAGGCGACTGCCGGACGAGGGCACCTTGAGCTTGCTCTGCCCGACGGAGCGGTCGTCGACGGACGTCTCCCAGCGGATCGCGCGTGCTGCGGGGTCCACGGCCCAGATGAACGCCTTCGACGCCGTGGCGTCCGCCGGGCCGCCCTTCAGCACGGCGTCGAGGCTCCCGTACGGCAGGGTGGAGCCGGTGACGTAGACCAGGCCGTCGAGCATGCCGGGGATCCAGGCCCACCGGATCCAGAGGTCCGGCTTGCCCACGCGCCACGCCTCCTTCCCGGTGCCGAAGTCCAGGGCGCGCAGGATCCGTCCCTGGTGGGCGCCGCCCGCCCGGGAGACGGCGAAGACCAGGCCGCCGCCGACGGCGACGGGATCGCCGCTGAGGTACGTGCCTGCCGGGTCCGACATGTTGGGCACCGGTTCCCACAGCGGCTTGCCCGCGAGGTCGAAGGCCCGGACGTGCGTGCTGGTGACGGCGACGACCGTGTTCCCCTCGCCGCTCACCTGGGCCACCGGTCCTCCCGTCTCCGCCGTCCACAGCGGCTTGGCGACGGTGTCGGTGGCGAGGGAGCGCGCCGGGTCGGTCAGGGCGGACGCCGACGTGCCGCCCGCGCCCCGGCCGCCGGAGGAGCCGCGCAGCGCCCGGGCGGCCACTGCGCCGCCGACGGCCAGCGCGAGTCCCCCGCCGGCCAGCCCGAGCAGCACCTTGCGCCGGCCGGGGCGCGCCTGCCCCGACGGCGGCTGCCCCGAGGGCGCCTGTGCCGACGGCGGCTGCGCGCCCGGCCCGGATCCCTCCCGCTCCGCCTCCGCGCCGGACGGGGGCACTCGGTCAGATCCGACGCCCGCCGCAGGCCCGGGGCGGTGCGGCAGGGTCGGGGCGAGGACCGCGGCCGCCTCCTCGATCGCCTCGACCAGTAGGGGCGGCAGCCATGCGCCGGCCCGCCTCGGGACCCCGGCCATGCGCTCGACCACCTCGACGACCTGTCGCGGCTCGGGGCGGTCCAGGGGGTTCTTCGCCATGCAGGCGGCGATCAGCAGCCGTATCCCGTCCGGCACGGCCGACAGGTCGGGCTCGTCCTGCGTGATCCGGCGCTGGAGTTCCACGGCGGAGGCGGGGCCGCCGAACGGGCCGGTCCCACGGGCGGCGAAGACGAGCGTCGACCCGAGGGAGAAGATGTCGCTCGCCGGCGTCAGGGGGTCGCCGAGGCTCTGCTCCGGCGACATGTACGCCGGTGTGCCGAGGACCAGGCCCGTGGCGGTGAGGGCGGGGCCGCCGGCGGCGCGGGCGATGCCGAAGTCGATGACGAACGGGCCGTCCAGGGCCAGCAGGACGTTCGAGGGCTTCAGGTCGCGGTGGATGAGCCCCGCGGCGTGGATGTTCACCAGGGCTTCCGCGACACCGGCCGCCACGGCCCACAGCGTCGGCTCCTCCAGCGGCCCGCCGAGCGCCACCGCCTCGTGCAGCGGGATCCCGGGGACGAAGGCCGTCGCGAGCCAGGGCGCCTCCGCGTCGGCGTCGGCGTCGACCACGGGGGTGGTGAAGGCCCCGGAGGCGGCCCGGGCGGCGGCGACCTCGGCCCGGAACCGGGCCCGGAACGCCGCATCGCCGGCCAGCTCCGCCCGGATGAGTTTGACCGCGACGGTACGCCCGCCCGCCGACCGGCCGAGGAAGACGGAGCCCATGCCGCCCTCGCCGAGCCGGCCGAGCAGCAGGTACGGGCCCACCCGGGCCGGGTCGGCGGGGGTCAGCGGCCGAACGCCCATGTCGTCTCACTCTCCGTTCGCGCGCAGGACGGCGACCGTCGCGGCGCCGGGATCCGTGATGCACAGGCGGCCGTCGCCGGCGGCCCAGCCCAGGCGGGTGGGGTCGCTGCCCTTCATGCCGGTGTACTTCCAGCGCAGCCTGCCGTCGGCCGGGTCGGCGGCCCAGACGACGCCGTCCGCCCCCATCCGGTAGACGTTCCCGTCCGCGCACAGCAGCCGGGCGCCGAACGACGCCGAGCCCGCCGAGCCGGACGGGCTCGCCGACGCAGCGGGCATCGGCTTGCGCCAGGCGGTCCGGCCCGTCGCGGCGTCCAGGGCCCCGAGGGAGAACTCCCCGTCGTCGTCCTTCAGCAGGACGTACAGCAGCGCGCCGTCCGGGGCGGGGGCGACGGCTCCGCCGCGCACGCTCATTCCGACGACGCCCGGGGCGTTCCAGGCCTCGGCGCCGGTGTTCGGGTCGAGTGCGGACAGGCGGCCGTCGCCGTCGACGACGAGGTAGTGGCCGGCGGAGGCCTCGAACGCCGCGGCCGTGAAGGTCTTCGTCCAGGCGGCCTTGCCCGCCGCGTCCAGTGAGACCAGTGCGCTGGTGGTCGCGAAGAGCGCCTTGTCGCCGGTGGCGGGCAGGGCGGAGAAGTACAGCGCGGTGCCGTCGCCGTACCACCAGGCGGTCCGCCGGGACTTCAGGTCGAGGCACCAGACGTGTACGCCCCGGGGCAGCGGGCCGTGGTCCTGTCCGTCGCCGATCCCGGTGACGTACGCCCTGCCCGCCCGCACTCCCGTCATGAACAGGCCGCCCTGGGTGTGCGGCTGGTCCAGGGACGCCGTCCACTCGGCCTTTCCGGAGGCCGTGTCGATCGCCGTCACGGCGGTCCGCATGGCCGGGGGTGTGACGGTCATGCCGGTCACGTACAGCCGTCCGTCGTGTACTGCGGCGACGGTGTTGGGAGTCGTGCCCTGCGCCGAGAAGGCGATCCCGTTGTCCGCGCCGCTGACCGTCCACTTGGGGCGGCCGCTGTCGTCGAGGGCCTGGACGTCCTGGAGGGTGACGCACATGACCAGCCCGTACGCGGGGATGACCTGGGCGCTCGGGGAGGTCTGCTGCACCTTCCACGCCAGCCGCGCCTCCCGTACGTCGTCCCCGGTGGGGCGCGGCACGCGGGAGGCGCCGCGGCTCCCGCCGGCCGGGGCGGCCCCTCCCGGTGCGCCGAGGATCCAGGCCGCCGTGGCTCCGGTGGCGGCGACGGCCCCGCCGGCGAGGCCGAGGAGGATCCGCCGGCGGCTTGCGGTGGCGGGCGGACCTGCGGGCTGCTGACCGGCGGCGGGCGGGGCGTGGTCGACGAGCGTGCCGTCCGGGCCGGTCACGGGCGGTGCATGTGGCGGCTCGGAGGTGTCGGCCGGCAGGGAGGTCAGGACGGCCCGCGCGCGCAGGACGTCGCCGGCCACGGCCTCCGGCAGCCATCCGCCCGACGGGACGGGCGGGCCGGCGCGTTCGACCTGTTCGGACACCTGGCGCGGGGTCGGGCGGTCCGCGGGGTCCTTGGCGAGGCAGGCCCGGACCAGGTCCCGCAGGCCGGGCGGGAGCATGCCGGTGTCCGGCTCGGTGTGCACGATGCGGAACAGGACTCCCGCCGCGGCGCCCTCGCCGAACAGGTGCTCCCCGCTCGCGGCGAAGGCGATGGTGGAGCCGAGGGAGAACATGTCGCTGGCGGGGGTGAGGGCCTGGCCGACGGCCTGCTCGGGCGACATGTAGGGGGCCGAGCCGATGATGGCGCCGGTGGACGTCATGGCCGTGCCGTCGACGGCACGCGAGATGCCGAAGTCGATGACGTGCGGCCCGTCGAGGGCGAGGAGCACGTTCGCCGGCTTGAGGTCGCGGTGGATCAGGTCGGCGCCGTGCACACTGGCCAGGGCCTCCGCCAGGCCGGCGGTCAGCGTCCACAGCGTGTCCGCCGGGAGGGGACCCCGATCCGTCACCGCGCGGTCCAGCGGGACGCCCACGACGAACGCAGTCGCCATCCACGGCACGTCCGCCTCGGTGTCCGCGTCCACGACGGGCGCGGTGAACGCCCCGGAGACCCGCCGCGCCGCCGCCACCTCGCGGCGGAAGCGGCCGCGGAAGACCTCGTCGCGGGCGAGATCGGTGCGCACCACCTTCACGGCCACGGTCCGGCCGCCGACGGAACGCCCCAGGTAGACGGCGCCCATGCCGCCGCTGCCGAGCCTCCCGACCAGCGCGTAGGGGCCCACCCATCGCGGGTCCCCGTCGCCGAGCTGCTTCATCGCCCCCCTTGGTGAAGATCCGTGACGAGCCGTCAGCGGAGTCGGCGCGGAGGGCGGCCACCGTGCCGGCAACCGCCCCGCGCCGGACCAACATACGCGCGCGGATCTCCTTACTCCACCCGGGAGTTGGGGATTCACCCCCCGCAGGCCGAAGCCGTCCGGGGGCGCGCCGCCGGCCTGGCCCCTCCACGCGCCGCGGCGATGTGGCTTCCGGCTTGACCTTGACACTGTGACAAGGCCTTCACTGCTGCGGAGGAGGTGGTCCCGGTGATCATTCGGGCAGAGGAAGTGAACACGATGCGCGCTCTCCAGGGGCTGGAGAGCAGCAGTTCGTCGGTGCGGCTGCGGGCGGCCCTGGCGGTCGGTACGGCGGCGGACTCCCGCTCCGTCGACACGCTGATCGAGCGGTGCGCGGTCGAGCCCGACTTCCACGTGCGGGACATGCTGACGTGGGCGCTGACGCGCCACCCGTCCTCGGTGACGGTCCCGAAGCTGGTCGACGCGCTTGGCTCGGAGTGCGCGCAGGCACGCAGTCAGGCCCTGCACACGTTGTCGAAGGTCGGGGACCGGCAGGCGTGGCCGGCGATCACACGGGCGCTGCTGACCGACGCCGACGAGGAGGTGGCGCGCAGCGCCTGGCGGGCAGCGGTCGTCCTGGTACCCGAGGATGGCAAGATCGACTTGGTCGAGGTGCTGGCGACGCAGCTCGGCCGCGGTGGCCACGAGACGCAGTTGAGCCTGAGCCGCGCGCTGGTCGCGCTGGGTGAGGCGGTCGTGCCGGTCCTGCGCGCCGCGATGACGGATCCGGTCCCGCGGGTGCGTCGGCACGCGATCGCCACGGAACGGCTGGTGCGTGACCCCGATGCCGGATTCGGGTTCGCCGTCGAGGAGGCGAAGCGGATCGTGGCCCTGGGCACGACCGCTCGGGAGGAGTGACCTGAGGTGTTGATCGGTGATGTGGCACGACGGTCCGGGGTCAGCGCCCGCATGCTCCGCCACTACGAATCGCTCGGCCTGCTGCGGCCGACGGGGCGTACCGGGGCGGGCTACCGGGAGTACTCGAGTGAGGACATCCGGCGTATCTTCCACATCGAGAGCCTGCGGTCCCTGGGGCTGTCGCTGCGCGACGTCGCACGGGCGTTGGAGGATCCCGGCTTCACGCCTGCCGAGCTCATCGAGACCCTGGTTCGCCAGACGCGAGAACGCATCGCGGCCGAGACGGAGCTGCTCACGCGGCTGCAGCGGATCGGTGCTGCGGAACCCGCCGGCTGGGAGGACGTCCTGCGCAGCGTCGCGCTCCTTCATGCCCTGGGGTCGGAGAGCGCCGGGAAGCGGCAGCGCGCGGCACTGTCCGCGGCCGAGGGGGGTGCGGTGCCGGTGGAGGCTTTGGTGGAGGCCGCGTTGAGAGAGACGGAGCCGAATGTCGCCGGAGCGCTCCGCTGGGCGCTGGCCCAATCGGGCGATGCCGCACTGGCTCTGCTGGCGCAGGGGCTGGGGTCGCCGGCGGCCGAAGTGAGAAGACGCGCTGTGCAGGCCGTCGCGGAGATCCCGGACCGGGGGGCGACCGTGCTGCTGCAGGACGCCCTCGCGGACTGCGACTTGGGGGTCCGCCGGTATGCGGCTCTGGCCCTCGGGGCACGGGGGGTGGCCGACGCGGTCCCGACGCTCACCGAGATGATCGCCGACGAGGCGAACGACGTCGAAGCAGCCGACGTGCTCAGCATGCTGGCGAGTGACCCCGCGCTGGCGGATCGCATCGTCATCGGGCTCGTCGACCGCCTCGGCAACAAGGCCGTCGGGCCATCCACCCGGCTGCGGCTGGCGCAGGCCCTCGCGGACATCCCCGGCAGCACGGCGTCACGTGCGCTCGCCGACCTGTCTCAGGACGAAGACCGTGCCGTCGCGCTCACTGCGGCGTACGTTCTGGAGCTGCGCGACGCACGATGATCCTTCTGGCCGGCGGTCCCGCGCCCAGGCCCGTCCGTGAACGGTAGGGACCCGCCGTGTCCGGCTGCCGTCAGCCTCTGTGGGCCGTTCGCGGCAAAGTGGTACCCGGCCCGCGTGCGCCTGTCACCGCCTCGTCCTCTCCAGCCCGACAATCGCTGCGACCGATGGGATCGGGCAGGCCCGAGCGGCATCAAGGGGAACAGCCGATGGACCCAGCAGGACGTACGGGCCGCAGAGCCCTACTCGCCTTCGCCCTCGCCGGCGCGGCGGGTGCCCTCACGGCATGCTCGGCTTCCGGCACCGCCCCGGTCGCTGCCGGCGCGTCGCCGACCGCTCGCCCGGCCACGCCGGCCGCGGCGTTCGCACGGCTCATGGCAGGCAACGCACGCTGGGTGAGCGGAGACCTCGAACATCCCGACCGGGACCCGGACCGACGTCAGCTCGTGGCCCAGCAGCAACAACCCTTCGGGTCGATCCTCGCCTGCATCGACTCCCGCGTGCCACCCGAACTCCTCTTCGACACCGGACTGGGCGATCTCTACGTCATGCGCACGGGAGGAGAGGCCATCGACCCGGTCGTCACCGGTTCCGTGGAGTACGGGCCCATGACCAGCGGCACCCCGCTCGTCGTGGTCCTCGGCCACCAACGCTGCGGAGCGGTCAAGGCCGCGTACGAGTCCCTGCGCGACGACGAGCCGCTGCCCGGCAATCTCCAGGCCATCGTCAAAGCCCTCGAGCCGGCATACCAGCAGGCCGTCGAAGAGGGCGGCGACGACCCGGTCGAGACCATGGCCCGCGCCCAGGTCACCATCACCGCAGCCGACCTGCGCTCCAACCAGGACCTCGCCCCGCTCGTGAAGGAGGGCTCCCTCGCCGTGGTCGGCGCGTACTACTCCCTCGACACGGGGAAGGTGGAGGTACTCTCCGGCGCACCCTCCTGACCACGCCGCGAGGATGGCCGTCAGCCGCAGTACGGTCCGGTCCTGCGGCTGACGGGTGCCCTTCCCGCCGTCTTCTGTCCTGGTTACGCGGTCCCCGTCATGCGGGCGAACACGACCACGTTGCTGTCGTAGTAGTGCCTCTTCGGGTCGAAGTCGCCGCCGCAGGTGACCAGGCGAAGGCCCGCGTGGTCGAGGTTCTTGTAGACCTCGAGCGTGGGGAACTTGGCCTTCGGGTATTCGGCGACCCGGTTCACCGTGAACGTGACCGTCTTGTTGTCCCGGCGGGTCACCTTGATGGTGTCACCGGCCTTCATCGTCTTCAGCTTCTCGAACACGGCCGACGCGCCGTTCCATGTGACATGGCCTGCGATCACCGCCGGCCCCTGGGAGCCGGGGGTCGGCCCCGGCTCGTACCAGCCTGCGAGACCGGGGTCCTTCGGGGTCTCCATGGTTCCGTCGGGGTTCTGCCGCAGCGTCTCCAGGGAGCTGGAAACGCCGAGGGACGGAATCGTGATCTTCTGGGGCTCCGACCGGGCGAGGGCGGGCTCGACCCGGTCCGTACCGCTCTGCGCGCCACCCCCGGACGATGTGCCGTGGCCGCCGGCGGACGCCTCCCCCGCAGGAGCGCTTCCGACGCCGCCGTCGGCCGGTGTCCCGCTCTGCGGGGCTTGCCCCTGAGGGGCGGGAGGCGACGCCTGGTCCTGGCCGGCGCACCCCGCGAGGAGCAGCACGGCCAGGGCGGCGGCGGCAAGGGGGCCCGTGGTCCGGCGGCGGCGAGGCCATGCGGCGGACACCGCAGGTGCGGAGACGCGGGTGCGCTTCACGCGGCGCCCCCCGGGGTCTCCGTACGGCCGGGGAGTCCGGCGGCCCGCTTCCGCGCGACGGCGATCCCGCCCGCCGTCGCCGCGTAGACGACGGCTGCCGCCCCGGCCATGATGGCGATCGGCAGCGCCTGGCTCTCCGGGGCACCGCCGCCGGTCTCGATGGCGCCGACCGGAATGGACCCCACGGCTGCGCCCTTGACCTCACCGCAGTTGGTCGGCGCCGTGGCTTCCTGGGGCAGCTTCGGGTCGAGCTCGCTCTTGCCGGCGCCGTCGAAATCGTACTTGCCGTTCTTGTTGCGGTCGATGCCGTGCTGTACGACGTGCAGGTCCTTGATGTGCTCGACCACGTCCTGGCCGACGGTGATCGTCCGCTCGTAGGACACCTTGCCCTTCTTGTCGGCGACGGGCATGCGCTCCACGGCGAGGCCGCTGGTCGCCTTGGTGTCCCCGGATGTGGTGAGCGAGATGTTGATGTCGCCGTAGTCCTTGGTGGCCTCGGTGTTGTTGAGGATTCCATCGCGGTTGGTGTCGTCACTGGCATCCGGGCAGTGGAAGTCGTGGCCCTTGGTCGAGCCGTGCAGATGCTGGGCCGACGGCTGGCCGGGCACCATGCCCTCGGACTCTATGCGCACGGTCAGCTGGTTGCCCTTGAGACTGAGCATGACAGTGCCTCGGGAACCGGAGTCGTTCAGCTGCGCCAGGTCGATCTGATACGCCTTCCCACTCTCGGCGAGAGCCGGACCTGAAAGGCCCAGCGCCAGGAACACGGCGGCGGGCACGGTGGCCAGTACCACGAGACGGCGACCAGCGCGCTTGACTATCACATTCACTCCTGTTCCATGGATTCCCAGGGAGGGAATTGCAGATCGTGCGGGGTGGATTGATCTTCCGGAGGGGTCTGGTTACGCAGCCGCCCGTGTCGCGGTCGACACCGGTGCACCGGTCATCCATATGCGTGACACCTCGTCTGCCAGCAGGGGGGAGCGGGCAGCCGCACAGAGCATCTCCGAAAGCACGAGAATCCCGCGTGCGGTGCACTTCGGATCGCTGTTGCGATGCAACCAGATGACCGCATTGATCATCGGGCGGCGCCCCAGGGGAAGGACCATTCGCCGGGCATCGGCCGCTGCCTCGAGGGCAGGGCGTCCTCCGCCGAACGGCAGGGCTGTCGCTCGTCGGATTCCCGGCGGCGCGACCGAGTCCCGCACGTGACGGAAGTGCACTTCCGGCGGGGCCTGCCCGTTCTCGAAGGTGTTGCGGAATCCGACGATGCGAACGCCCGAGTTCTGCGGGAGGAACTCGACGTAGAGTTCGATGGACAAGCCTCTCAGCCGAATGTTCACGGGGAGGTAACGCACCTTTCCCTCCCCGCACCCCGCCTTCCCGGAAAACCCCGGAGCCTCCGCTGCTCTGGACCGGATGGCAGAGACGAGGAGCCGGTACTCCGCCGCCGAAGCGTCCTCCACGGAAAACGACACGGGCTTCAGTACGACAGCATCCGTCACGTGGAGGAGCTCAGAACTCGGACTCCCCGGAGGACATTCCACCGCAGCCGGTTCGATCCTGTTGCCCTGGCGCACTGCACAACCACCGCCTTCGACATGACCCGGTCGACGACAGTTCGCCTCATCCGTGCCGCCGGGCCTGGTTCGGTCCAGTTCTTTGTAGCCGTTCATACGGCGGAGGAGTGAATACTTTCCCTCTGATGCTAAGAACTCATCGAATGATTCCGCCTGGAACTCCGTCGGTCGGGCGCTGCCTGACCCAGGCACCCCTGCCCGGCCGCCGCGGAAAGATCCAGGCCACCTTCGGCACGACCTGTTGGTAAATAATTGCGGAATTGCCGGACATACCGGTAAATTTCTTGCCGCGGCTTCGAGATGTCACCGGCAGACGGGGCAGAGGATGAGCACGGACAACCGCGTCGCGGTGACGACCGGGATCGCACGACTGCACGCGTCGCCCGGACTGGCCGGGCCCGGCCGGCTCGGGCTGGTGACCAACCACACCGGCGTTCTGCCCGACCTGCGCCCGGCCGCACCCGCACTGCTCGAGGCCGGCGCGCGGCTGGTCGCCCTGTTCGGCCCCGAGCACGGGCTGTACGGGACCGGTCAGGCCGGCGAGAGCGAGGCCGCTCATGCGGACCCCACCACCGGTCTGCCGGTCCACGACACGTACCGGTGCAGCGGCGAGCTCCTCGACAAGCTGCTGCTCGACAGCGGGGTCGACGCCCTGGTGTACGACCTGCAGGACATCGGGGCCAGGTTCTACACCTACGTGTGGACCATGTTCGACCTGATGGTCTCGGCGGCCCGTACGGGCCTGCGGTTCGTGGTCGCCGACCGGCCCAATCCCCTCGGCGGACTCGTCAGCGAGGGCCCGCTGCTCGACCCGGCGTGGGCCAGCTTCGTCGGGCGCGCCGCGGTACCCGTCCGGCACGGGCTCACCTGCGGCGAGCTCGCCCGGCATCTCAACGCCTCGGCCGTTCCCCAAGTGGCCGGCAGTGCAGCCGACTTGACGGTGATCGAGGTCGTCGGCTGGCAGCGCGCCATGGACGCGGAGGCAACCGCCCTGCCGTGGGTCGCGCCCTCGCCGAACATCCCGACGCCCGCCACGGCCGTCGTCTACCCCGGCACCTGCCTGTTCGAGGGCACGAACCTCTCGGAGGGCCGGGGCACCACGCAGCCCTTCGAGATCGTCGGGGCCCCGTATATCGACGCGCGGTTCGCGCCCTCGCTCGCCGAGCTCGACCTGCCGGGTGTGCACTTCCGTGATCTGAGGTTCGTACCGACGTTCCACAAACACGCCGGGCGGCTGCTGCGCGGAGTCCAGCTCCATGTCACCGACCGCGCGGTCTTCGCCCCCGTACGTACCGCCGTGGCGATGCTCGGCACGCTGCGGCGGCTGTACCCGGGACACTTCGCGTGGCGCGCCGCCGACAGCGGTGTGGAGGGGAGCGGCCGGCGTCCCTTCATCGACCTGCTGTGGGGGTCCGACCGGTTGCGGCGTGCCGTCGACGCGGGCGAGGACCCACTGCCGCTGTGCGATCCGCCGGCGCCGCCCGGCCGATGGGTCGGCGACGAGGTGCTGCTCTACCCCTGAGACCTGCTGCCGCACCGTGCGACCTGCTGCTGTTCCCCAGCGCACCCCACCCCGGACCGAAGCAGCTCTGCGGGCGACGTTCGGCGCCGTCCCCGACCTGCGTATGGAAGGACAACCCCGCCGATGACCGATCGCACGACGCCGTCCCGGGCCCACATCCGCGGCTTTCGCGCGGGCGACGGACCGCAGGTGGTGGAGGTGTGGCGGCGCAGTGCGCCGTCCGACCCCATCACTGCGGACCGCTTCCGCTCCCTGGTGCTGCTCGACGCCAACTTCGACCCGGAGGGACTTCGGGTCGCTGTCGAGGGCGGCCGTGTCGTCGGTGCGGCCTACGCGGTGCGCCGCCTGACGCCGATGGCCGGCACCGACCTGGAGCCGGAGCAGGGCTGGATCCCGTTCTTCTTCGTCGACCCGGCCGCCCGCGGGCGCGGCCTCGGCCGCCGGCTGCTGGCCGACGCCCTCGACTGGCTGCACGGCCACGGCCGCACCCGGGTGGACTTCTCCTCGTACACCCCGAACTACGTCCTCCCCGGCCTGGACGCCGAGGCGTACCCGGAAGCGGCCCGGCTCCTGGAGTCCCTGGGCTTTCGCACGCTGTACGAGGCGGCGGCGATGGACCGCGGCCTGGTGGGCTACCGCTTCCCGGAGGACGTCGCGCGCCGCGTGGCGGAACTGACGGCGCAGGGCTACCGGTTCGCCACCCCGTCCGACGACGACCTGGTGGATCTCTTCGCGCTCGCCGGGAGCCGCTTCGGTCCGGACTGGGCGTGCACGATCCGGGCGGCTCTGGCCGCGGGCACGCCGCTCGACCGGATCGTCGTCGTCCGGGACCCAGCGGAGCGCATGGTCGGCTGGGCGATGCACGGCGCGTTCGACGCGGTGGACGAGCGGTTCGGCCCGATCGGCGTGCTGGAGGAGATGCGCGGCACCGGACTCGGCGAGGTCCTCCTGCACCTGGTGCTGGAGAGGATGCGGGCGCGCCGCGCGCACTCGGCGTGGTTCCTGTGGACCGGCGCGCAGTCCCCGGCAGGCCACATGTACCGCAAGACCGGCTTCACCACGACCCGCGTGTTCCGTGTGATGCGCCGGGAGGCCGCTCGATGACGCCGGCACGCCGCACCAGCGGCCTGAGCCGCCGTCACTTCGCGCTCGCGCTCCCCTCGGCGCTGCTCGCCTCCGGATGCTCCGCACCGCACCGGGGCACCGGGCGGCCCGGTGATCCGATCGTCCTCACCCTGCTCTCCCACTACGCGAGCGGGGTGCCCAAGGAGGCCCTGCAGGGCCCGGTCGACGAGTGGAACGCCACCCACGACCGGGTCAAGGTGCAGACCGAGGCCGTCGAGTTCACGGACCTGCTGACGACGTTCATGGTGCGGCAAGCCGCGGGCCAGGGCGCCGACATCCTCCACCCGTACTGCTTGTGGAACGGGCAGCTGGTCCAGGCCGGCGTCCTGCGGCCCGCCCCGTCCGAACACGCCGAGGAGATCACGCGCGGCTACGGCGAGGCTGCGGTCGACGCCGCATCGGTGGGCGGCCGGGTCTACGGCTACCCCACCGAGGTACAGACGTACGCCCTCTACTACAACAAGCGGCTGCTGCGCGAAGCCGGCATCGACGGCCCGCCGCGCACCTGGGCGGAGCTGGAGGAGACCGCCTACCGCACCGCCAGGCGCGACCGGTACGGCAACACACTGGTCCAGGGCTTCGGGCTGTCGACCGCCGACGACTCCACCACCGTCGGCCAGACACTCGCGCTGCTCAACGCCGCCGGCGGAATGTTCGTCTCCAAGGACGGCAGGAGCACCGCCATCGACTCGCCGGCCGGACGGGCCGTGTTCGACCTGGAGCACCGCCTCGTCGTCAGAGGTGCGAGCGCCCCCGGTGTCAACGTCTACAAGGCGTTCCGGTCCGGGCAGGTGGCCATGGTGGTCAGCGCCGGCTGGTGGACCGGGAGCCTGAAGACCCTGATGGGCAAGGACTACCGCGACGTCGGCGTCGCGCCGCTGCCCCTCCCCGAGGCGGACGGCAAGCGCGCCACGCTCTCCACCGGCTTCATGCTGGGGGTCAACGCGGCCAGCAGGCACCCGCGCGCGTCCTGGGAGTTCCTGCGCTGGCTCAACACCGAGAAAGTGGACGTGAAGGGTGCCGGGGAGGGTGGGACAGCGACCCGGATGAGCTCCCTGCAGGTGTCGGTGGGCTCCCTGACCGGCCGCGCCGACGACATGCAGACGCTCCTGGGCGCGCACGGCGATGCCAACCTGCGCCCCTTCCTGGACGCGCTGGCGTACTCGGTGCCGGAGCCGAACGTGCCCGGCGCACAACAGGCCAAGTCGCTGCTGCGCAAGAACATCGAGGCGCTGTGGACCGGTCAGCAGTCGGTCGACCAGGCACTGCGCACCACCCGCCGCCAGGTCGATCGAGAGGTGTCGCGCTCATGGTGAACACGCTGACCCCGGCGACGACCGAGCGGGCGGCGCCCGGCACGCGCTCCGCCGGGCCCGCCGTCGACGGCCGCGCCCGGACCCGCCGCCGCCAGGCCGTCGTCGCCTATCTCTTCCTGACGCCGACACTGCTGTTCTTCGCCGTCTTCCTGATCCTGCCGCTCGGCTTCGCGCTGCTGCTGTCGATGTCCCGCTGGGCCGGGTTCGACCTCGGCGACATCCAACCGGTCGGCACGGACAACTTCACGGGCCTCTTCGCGGACGGATCGACGTTCCTGGCGCCGATCCTCACCAACACGCTCCTGTTCGCCCTGGGCACCGTGGTCCTCGCGCTCGCCGGCTCCGTGGTGGTCGCCACCTGCATCGACCACCTGCGGTTCCAGGGTCTGTGGCGCACCCTGTACTTCCTGCCGATCGTGACGACCGTCGTCGCCGTCGGCAACGTGTGGAAGTACATGTACGAGCCGGGCGGCCTCGTCAACGGCGTCCTCAACGCCCTCGGGCTCGGCTCGGTGGCCTTCCTCCAGGACCCGGACACCGCGCTGCCCTCGGTCGTGGTCGTGCAGGCGTGGGCCTCGGTCGGCTCGGCGATCCTCGTCCTGACCGCGGGGCTGAAGTCCATTCCCGGGTCGTACTACGAGGCCGCAGCGCTCGACGGCGCCGGGCCGGTCACCGTCTTCCGGAAGATCACACTGCCGCTGCTGCGGCCGTCCCTGCTGCTCGTGTGCATCACCCAGCTCATCAGCGGTCTGCAGTCGTTCGCGCTGATCATCGTGATGACCAAGGGCGGGCCGGGTGACGCGACCAACGTGGCTGCCCTGGAGATGTACCGGCAGGCCTTCTCGTACGGCCAGTGGGGCCCTGCGAGCGCCGCCGCCTTCGTCCTGTTCGTGGTGGTCCTCGTGGTCACCCTGGTGCAGTTGTGGATCTTCCGGCGCAAGGGGGAGGACGCATGATCCGCCGCCGTTTCCCATGGTCGTCGTATCTGGTGGTCGTGACCGGGGCCGTGCTCACGGTGGTGCCGTTCCTCGACATGGTGATGACCTCGTTCAAGGGGGCCGGCGAGGCCGGCACGCTGCCGTACCGGTTCCTGCCCAAGGCGTTCGACCTGTCGAACTACCGGGCCGCGATCGACCAGCTCGATCTGCCGGTGCTCTTCCGCAACAGCGTCATCGCAACCGCCGTGATCACCGGATCGGTGCTGCTCACGTCGTCACTCGCCGGCTACGCGCTCGCCAAACTCCGCTTCCCCGGCCGGAACTTGATCTTCCGACTCGTGCTGTCGACGATGATGTTCCCCCCGTTCCTCTTCTTCATCCCGCACTTCCTGATCCTGGTCCACTGGCCGCTGGCGGGCGGCAACGACCTGTTCGGACGCGGGGGCGCGGGCATGACCGTCAGCATCGCGGCGCTCGCCATGCCGTTCCTCGTCAACGGCTTCGGAATCTTCCTGATGCGCCAGTTCATGGTCTCGATCCCGGACGAGGTCCTGGAGGCCGCGCGCATCGACGGTGCCGGCGAGTTCGCCGTGTGGTGGCGGATCGTCGTGCCGCAGACCAGGCCGGTCGTGCTGACGCTCGGTCTGCTGACCTTCGTCCACGCGTGGAACGAGTACATCTGGGCGCTGCTCATCTCGACTGCCAACCCGGACGTGATGACCCTGCCCGTCGGCATCCAGCTCCTGCAGGACTACGTGGACCCGACCCGCACGATGCCGATCGTCATGGCCGGTCTGGTCCTGAGCATCCTGCCGGTCCTGATCCTCTTCCTGCTGCTGCAGAAGTACTACATCCGCGGCGTGATGCTCAGCGGCCTCAAGTGAGGAGCCCCGGCACGCGCCCGATGTGAGACCTGTGCGGGACGGCGGCTCCTCATGACACCGTCCCCGCGGTGAGGGACGTGCAGGGCATCGAAGGCTGCGCGCAACGCCTGGGAGGACCCCGGCAGTACTCCTCCCCACGTTCCCCGGTTGCTGCGATCGGGCGACGTGCGGCATGTGGAGCGTCGTCTGCCAGGGCTTCGGCACCATGCTGAGTGGCATGCCTCGACAGCAGGACCGGGTGTCGCCGTGCCGCCCCGGTTCCCCGTTCCCGTCCGTCCCGGCCCGTGGCCCGTCACACCGCCGGGCTCGGGTATCCGGCCGGTGCGTCGTCTCGGCCCTCCTCGGCCTGCTCGCCTTCCTGGCCCCCGCCCTCGCCCCGGTCGGCTCCACCGGCCGGGTGGCGATCGGTCCGTCGGCCGCCGCCGCGGCCACCGTCGGCCATGACTCCGCGACGGCTCTGCCCGGGTTCATGATCCAGTCGACCGCCCTGGTGACGGACCCGGCGGCCGAGGTGTCCAGCCCCGGCTATCCGACGACGGGCTGGTACCAGGCCGGCCCCCGCTCCACCGTCCTCGCCGCCCTGCTGGCGGCCGGCGTCCACCCCGACCCGTTCCACTCCACCAACCAGAAGCAGATCCCCGCCGCCGACTTCACGGTTCCGTGGTGGTACCGGTCCGACTTCTCGGTCGACGGCCCGGGAGCTCGTACCCATCTCGACTTCAGCGGGGTGACCTCTGCCGCCGACGTCTTCGTCAACGGCCGTCAGGTCTCGACGGCGAGCACGGTCGCCGGGACCTACACCCGACACGAGCTGGACATCACTGCTCTGGTCAGGCCGGGCACCAACACGGTCGCCTTCCGGATCCAGCCCAACGACCCGCGCAAGCACCTCACCATCGGCTGGCTCGACTGGCTGCAGCCGCCACCGGACCGGAACATGGGCATCGTCCGCGACGTCGTCGTCCGCCGCAGCGGCCCGGTGGTCCTGCGTGACGCGCACGTCGTCACCGACCTGGCCGTGCCGTCGCTGGCCTCCGCCGACCTGACTGTCAAGGCCCGCCTGCGCAACGACTCGCCCAACACCGTCACGGCAGTCCTCTCCGGCACGGCCGGGCCCGCAGCCCTCAGCCGACAGGTGACGCTGGCGCCCGGGGAGAGCCGGACCGTGGTCTACTCCCCCGCCGACCACCCCGGACTCCACGTGCCTTCGCCACGCGTGTGGTGGCCCGCTGGGATGGGCGGGCAGCCCCTGTACGACCTCGACCTGACCGTGGCGGTCGACGGGGTCGCCTCCGACTCTGCACACACCTCCTTCGGGATCCGCGACGTGCAGGCGCCGATCAATGCCGACGGCGCGCGCCAGTACCGGATCAACGGCCGCCCGCTGCTGATCAAGGGGGCGGGCTGGTCCCCCGACGAGTTCATGCGCTGGGACCCCGCCTACGCCGAGGACCGCATGCGTTACGTGCGTGACCTGGGCCTGAACACACTGCGTCTGGAGGGGCACCTCGAGCCCGACGAGTTCTTCGATCTCGCGGACCGGTACGGAATCCTCACGCTCGCCGGCTGGGAGTGCTGCGACAAGTGGGAGGGGGAGGTCAACCGCTCGGAGTCCGGGGAGAAGTGGGACGCGGCCGACCACGCGGTCGCCCAGGCGTCGATGGCCGCCGAGGCGGCCCGGCTGCGCCACCACCCCAGCGTGATCTCGTTCCTGATCGGCAGCGACGCGGCGCCCAACGCCGAGATCGAGTCGGAGTACCTCCAGGCGCTGCGGGCCGCCGACTGGGACGTGCCCGTGATCCCTTCCGCCTCCGGGAAGTCGACACCCGTCACCGGCCGCTCCGGGATGCGGATGACCGGCCCGTACGACTGGGTGCCGCCCGGCTACTGGTACGACAAACGCGAGGGAGGAGCCACCGGCTTCAACTCCGAGACCAGCGCCGGCCCGAGCATCCCCACCCTCGACACGCTGCGGCGGATGCTGACCCCGGCCGAGCTGGAGACCCTCTGGAAGCAACCCGACGCTCCCCAGTACCACCGCTCCCCCTCACCCGCGTTCTCGACGCTCAAGCTGTACAACGCCGCGCTCGCCGGCCGCTACGGACCCCCGACCGATCTCGGCGACTACGTGCGCAAGGCCCAGCTAGCCCAGTACGAGAACGTCCGGGCACAGTTCGAGGCGTACTCCCGCAACGCCAAGGACGCCACCGCCCCCGCGACCGGCGTCATCTACTGGATGCTCAACAGCGGCTGGACCTCCCTCCACTGGCAGCTCATCGACCGCTATCTCGACCAGAACGGGGCCTACTTCGGCGCGAAGAAGGCCAACGAACCCCTCCACATCCAGTACGGCTACGACAACCGCGCGGTGAGCATCGTCAACAACCGCACGACCGCCGCCTCAGGGTTGAAGGCCCGGGTTACGCTCTTCAACACCGACGGGACCCAGAAGTACGACCGCACGGTGACCGGTGTCGACGTCGAGGCGCGCGGCGTGACCACCACCTCACTGACCCTCCCGGCCGCTGTCCCCGGCCTGTCGAGAACGTACCTGGCCCGGCTGCTGCTCACCGACACCACCGGCAAGGAACTGAGCCGCAACGTCTACTGGCTCTCCACCCGCGACGACGGCCTCGACCACGCCGCCACCGACTGGTACCACACCCCCACCACCTCCTACGCCGACCTGACCGGACTGAACTCGATGCCGCAGGTCACCTTGCACGTGACAGCCACAACGAAGGCGACCGGGGCCGGCACATCGACGACGACCGTGACCCTCCGCCACCCGGGCACCACGAAGACCCCCGCTCTGCTCACCGACGTCGACCTGGTCTCCGCGGACGGGAAGACTCCCACGCTGCCCGTCCGCTGGACCGACAATCAGATCAGCCTGTGGCCGGGCGAATCGGTAATTCTGGAGGCCACCCATCGAACGGTCGATCCGGACCGCGCCCCCCACGTACGTATCTCTGGATGGAACGCCAGGGCCGTCACCGTCCCGTCCAGCTGACCATGTGGCATCACACATCGGTGAGCCTTTTTCCAACCGGTCGACGGGGCCGGACAGTTGGGGTGCCCTCAAGGCCCACCGGGGCGCCGGCCAAGAGCGTCTCCGTATGCGGGCACGATCACGTCGCGTCGTTCCCGCTCTGACCGGTGGGGGCGGGCGTGGGTACGCCGCAGCATGCGCCGGCCGTGACCGGGCCGCTGGTCCGGGTGGCACCGGTCGGCTTGACCGCGCGGACGATGGCGGCGTGCATGCCGTCGGCGACCGGGTGGGTCGCAGTGATCTCGATGTTCGTGAATCCGGCGGCTTCCAGGCCAGCCCGGTACTCGGCGAAGGAGAGGGCACCGGCGATGCAGCCGACGTAGTCGCCGCGTTCGGCCCGCTGGTCGGGGGTGAGGGGTTCGTCGGCGACGACGTCGGAGACGCCGATGCGGCCGCCGGGCCTGAGGACGCGGAAGGTCTCGGCGAAGACGGCAGGCTTGTCGGTGGACAGGTTGATCACGCAGTTGGAGATCACGACGTCGATGGTGTTCGCGGGAAGCGGGACGGCCTCGATGGTGCCCTTGAGGAACTCCACGTTGGCCGCGCCCGCCTTCTGCGCATTGGCGAGGGCGAGGGCGAGCATCTCGTCGGTCATGTCGAGGCCGTAGGCCCTGCCGGTGGGGCCGACGCGGCGGGCGGAGAGCAGGACGTCGATGCCGCCGCCGGAGCCGAGGTCGAGGACGCGCTCGCCGTCACGGAGTTCGGCGACGGCGGTGGGGTTCCCGCAGCCGAGGGAGGCGGCCACCGCCTCGGCGGGCAGGACGTCGCGTTCGTCTGCGGCATAGAGGGTGGAGCCGAAGTTCTCGTCGGCCTCGACCGGCTCGGGCCCGCAGCAGGCTGTGCCGCCCTCGGTGGCCTTCATGGCGGCCGCTGCGTACCGTTCGCGGACGGTTTCACGCAGGTCGGTGGACTGGTCACTCATGGCTTCACTCCTAAATGACGGGCAAGGCAGCGCCCGGAGCAGCTTGTATCGATGTTCATTGATTCAAGCTTGCGCCTTGAATCGAAAAACGTCAACATAGAGGCATGTCGAAACAAGAGCTTGAGGTGATCGGCCAGGACCCTGCCTGCTGTCCGGGCCTGTCCACCGCTCCGCTGGACGAGGACCAGGCGGCGGAGCTGGCGAAGGTGTTCAAGGCGCTGGGCGACCCGGTCCGGCTGCGGCTGATGTCGTTGATCGCCTCGCGCGGGGAGGGCGGCGAGGTCTGCGTGTGCGAGCTGACCCCGGCCTTCGACCTGTCGCAGCCGACCATCTCCCACCACCTCAAGCTGCTGCGGCAGGCCGGGCTGATCGACTGCGAGCGCCGCGGGACCTGGGTCTACTACTGGGTGCTGCCCGGCGTCCTGGACCGGCTCGCCGCGTTCCTGACCGCCCCGCAGCCCGCCGGAGCAGGCGCGTGAACGCCTCCCTCGGCCGGCGGGTCGCCGCCGAGGCCATCGGGACCGGGCTGCTGGTGGCGGTGGTGGTCGGCTCCGGCATCCAGGCCACCGAGCTGTCGCGCGACGTCGGCGTGCAGCTTCTCGCCAACTCCCTCGCCACCGTCTTCGGCCTGGGTGTGCTGATCCTGCTGCTCGGCCCGGTCTCCGGTGCGCACTTCAACCCCGCGGTGACGCTCGCCGCCTGGTTCACCGGCCGCCGCACCGAGGGCGGGCTCACCCTGCGGGACGTCGCCGCGTACCTGCCCGCCCAGATCGCGGGCGCGATCGGCGGGGCGGTCCTGGCCGACGCGATGTTCGCCAGGCCACTGGTGAAGTTCTCCACCCACGACCGGTCCGCCGGTCACCTCTGGCTCGGCGAGCTCGTCGCCACAGCCGGGTTGGTCCTGCTGGTCCTCGGCCTCAACCGGATCGGACGCACCTCGCTCGCCCCGGCTGCGGTGGCCTCCTACATCGGGGCCGCCTACTGGTTCACCTCCTCCACGTCCTTCGCGAACCCGGCGGTGACCATCGGCCGCGCCTTCACCGACACCTTCGCCGGCATCGCCCCCGCCTCCCTCGCCCCCTTCGTCACGGCCCAGCTGCTCGGAACCGTGCTCGGCCTCGGTGCCATCGCAGTGGTCTACGGCCGCCCTGCTCCCGCCGCAGACGAGGCCGTCGCCCCGCACGAAGAGCCCCAACTCGCTTCGGCCTGATCCACCCCGCTCCCGAAGAAGGAATCCCCCCATGAGCGCTCCCGCCCCGCGCCCGTCCGTACTGTTCGTCTGCGTCCACAACGCCGGCCGCTCCCAGATGGCCGCCGCGTTCCTCACCCACCTCGCCGGCGACCGCGTCGAGGTCCGCTCCGCCGGCTCCGCCCCCGCCGACACCGTCAACCCCGCCGTCGTGCAGGCGATGGACGAGGTGGGCATCGACATCTCCGCCGAGTCCCCGAAGATCCTCACCACCGAGGCGGTCCGGGCCTCGGACGTCGTCATCACCATGGGCTGCGGGGACACCTGCCCGGTCTTCCCCGGCAAGCGCTACCTCGACTGGAAGCTCGACGACCCGGCCGGCCAAGGCGTCGGCGCCGTCCGGCCGATCCGGGACGAGATCAGGAGCCGGGTCGAGGGCTTGATCGCCGAGATCGCACCCGTCTGAAAGACCGACCGCAAGCGGGATCGAGGCCTCGGCCCGCCCGCGCCCCGCAACTCGGTGCCACGGGGCCGAAGTACTGTGCCGCGGCGGCCACTCCCCCGCCCCTGGGTTGCAGCCGGACGCGCCGCAGATGCCTCCTCGTCGTTGCTGACGGTACGCAAACTCACCTCCCCGCCAGCCGAGATGCCCGCTTGACCCCCCTTCGATACCCCCCGGTTGCATGTCACCGGCACAGGGCGTGATTGGATCTTGGACGTCGTTCTCCTTCTCCAAGGAGAACGCGCGAACAAAGAAGCCGAGAAACGGAGAACGGGGAACATGCGCAAGACGGTTACCGGGCTGGCACTGCTCGCTGCGGTGGCACTGCTGACCGGCTGCGGAAGCGACAGCGGGAAAGAGGGTGGCGGCAAGACGGACGGCGCCGGCGCCAAGGGTGCGGCGTCCCAGGGCCCTTCGCCCACGGCCAAGGCACCGGAGGCCAGGACGGGCGCTGACAGCGCCACCCACGAAGTGACTTTGGAAGTCGCCGGCCAGGGCAAGACGAAGATCATGTACAACGCGGACACGAGCGGCTTCGAGGAGCAGGCCCTGCCGTGGACGAAGACGGAGACCATCAAGCTCATCGGCGCGGAACAGAAGGTGGGCCGTCTGGTGACGGTCGTCCCCGGCTCGATCCAGGGCGCAGACGGGATGCTGCAGCAGGCCCCCTGCGTCATCAAGGTCGACGGCAAGCAGGTCGCCGACAACGACGGCGGAAGGAACCCCAAGGGCTGCTTGTACAGGATCAAGTAGCCTCGTTCCAGAGCAGCGCCGGGTAGCAGGCGGGATCCGGTTTGGTTGGGGCTGCGCCGTGGAAGGTGCGTTCGCCGCACCGTCCCCGGCGCTCCTCGCACAACGGTGGCAAGGGTGTTGCGAACGGGGCCGGGAACTCCCCGACGCCGGCAGCAGCCGGTGATCACGGACGGGATGAGTCAAACCCGTCGATGTGGGGAAATGACCCAGCATGGTTGATCACGCCAAGGATGACAGCAGTGCAGCGGAGCATGAGGCCTGGACCCTCCGCTACTACGAAACCAGCGACGTCGACGCCTTCTACGACGCCGTCTGGGGCGGTGAGGACATCCACGTCGGCATGTACGCCCGCCCGCAGGAGGCGATCGCGGACGCCTCGCACCGCACGGTGCAGCACGCAGCGGACAGGATCGCAGACCTGCTCGGTCCGGACGCCACGGTCCTCGACCTCGGCTCGGGCTACGGCGGCTCCGCCCGCGCGCTCGCCGAACGGTTCGGCTGCCGGGTGGTGGCCCTGGACCTCAGCGAGGAACACAACCGGCGGCACCGGGCAGCCAATGCCCGACGGAAGCTGGACGGCCTGATCGAGGTCGTCACCGGCTCCCTCAACCACCTGCCCTTCGAAGCGGAACACTTCGATGTGGTGTGGTCCCTGGAGGTCCTGTGCCACGTGACGGACCGGGACGGCGCACTGAACGAGGCGGTGCGTGTGCTGAAACCCGGCGGAGCGCTGCTCTTCTCGGACATCACCGCAGCCGAGACCACCCCGGCGGAGGACGTGCAGCCGGCGCTGTCCCGTCTGGGTGTGCAGACGCTGGCAACGCCGTCGTTCTACCTGGAGCGCCTGGCCGGACTCGGTCTGACGGCCGGCTTCGAGGATCACACCGGGGACCTGGCCACCCACTACGCACGCCTCGACGAGGAGGTGCACCGCCGCACCCCCGAGCTGCAAGGCGTCATCAGCCAGGCCTACCTGGACGGCCTGCTGGCGAACCTGCCCCTGTGGACGGACATCACACGCCGCCGGCTGCTGCGCTGGGGACTCTTCCACGCCCGCCGCCCCGCCGTCCAAACCGCTTCCTGACGCACCCGAAGGAACGCGCCCGCGGCGGGACAACCGCCTCCCGGTGAGCTGTGGCCGCAACCGAAGGCCCGACGCCTGTCGATGCCTGCTAAGCGGTATCCGTGTCGGTGCTCCCGAGTCGCGGACCGGCGAACTCCGCGAACGGCCCGCCGTCGGTGAAGGCGTGCTGCGCGAAGCGTTCGCCCATGAGGCGGTGGGTCGCGGCGTCCGGGTGGAGGTTGTCGGGCAGCGGCACGGCGGCCTCGTCCGACGGTCCGTACAGCTCGCGTCCGTCGAGGTGGTACAGGTTCGGGTCGTCGGCGGAACGCTCGCGGACGATGCGGGCCAGCTCGTCCCGGATGACGGTGAGGGTCAGTTTTCCGCCGGCAACCTCACGGGGGTCCCCCGTGGCCCGGAACTTCAGCTGCCCGGTGACCAGGGAGTCCGGATCGACCGCGCCGGGGCCTGGGGTGTCCTCGTGCACGGGGCACAGGATCGGCGAGACGACGAGCAGCGGTGCCGTCGGGTGGCCTTCGCGGATCGTGTCGAGGAAGCCGTGCACCGCCGGGCCGAAGGCCCGCAGCCTCATCAGGTCGAGGTTGACCACGTTGATCCCGAGCTTGACGCTGATCAGGTCGGCGGGGGTGTCGCGGATCGTGCGGGCCGTGAACGGGTCGAGCAGCGCGCTGCCGCCGAACCCCAGGTTGAGCAGTTCCGCGCCGCCGAGCGATGCGGCGATGGCGGGCCAGGTGGTGCTGGGGCTCGCAGCATTGGAGCCGTGGCTGATCGAACTGCCGTGGTGCAGCCAGACGGGGCGGCCGCGGTGGGGCAGCGGCTCCACGGGGGCGTCGGTGCGCAGCGCGACGAGTTCGGTGGTCTCGTCGTGCGGCAGCCATATCTCGACGTCCTTCGCTCCGGACGGCAGGCCGGTGAAGCGGACGGCGGCCGGCGGGCCGGGGCGGTGCTCGGTGCTCCAGTCCGTCATGTCGATGACGAGGGTGTTGCCGCCGTCGGCGCCGGCCTGCGCGGTGAGCCGGCCGTCGACCAGCAGGTCGTACACGCCGTCCGGCCGGGGAGGGGCGCCCACGTAGACACGCTTGGTGGGCACGGTGTCGAGCCGGATCGCGGTGGCCCGGGTGCGGAAGGCGAGCCGTACGCCGGACGGCTGGGCCTCGGCCATGGCGAGCTGTCCGTCGGCGCACTGGGCCCGGGCCCGGGCGGGCAGCCGGTGCGGCACCAGTCCGCGCGGGGTGCGCTCCAGCTCGATGGCGCCGCGTACCAGGGAATCGGTGAGCGGGGTGGTGATCCAGTGTGACGCGAGGGGCTCGGAGGGTTCTGTGGGCATGTGCGGGCTCCTGTGACGTGGTGCGGGAGAGGGCTGCGGGTGGGCGCTCACGGTGCGGGCCAGGCCCGCAGCAGGGAGTCGAGGGCGTCGATGATGCGGTCCCAGCTCTCCTGGCTGTCGGGGGAGCTGTGGCTGAAGCCGCCGGCCTTCTCCAGGCTGACGTAGCCGTGGAAGACGCTGCCGAGCATGCGGACGGCGTGGGTCTGTTCCGGTTCCGCGAGGTCGTAGCCCCGCAGGATGGCCCGCGTCATCCGCGCGTGGCGTACTCCGGCGCTCGCCAGAGCGGTGTCGGTGTCCAGCGGGAACTGGGTCGCGGTGTAGCGGCCGGGGTGCTGTCGGGCGTAGTCGCGGAAGACGTCCGCGTACGCCCCGAGGGCGTCCTTGCCGGACCGTCCGGCGAGGGCGTCGGCGGCCCGGTCGGCGAGTTCCTCAAGGCAGGACAGTGCGATCCGGGTTTTCAGGTCGTGGGAGTTGCGCAGGTGCGAGTACAGGCTCGCGACCTTGACGTCGAACCTCCGGGCGAGTTCCGAGAGCGTTACGCGTTCGAAGCCGATCTCATCCGCCAGCTCCGCCCCGGCACGCACCAGCCGATCCGCTGTGAGCCCGACACGTCCTGCCATGGCATTCCTCTTCCCCGACCTTGCCTATCTCCTTTAAGAGATTACCTAAAGCATATAGGCAACGGAGCGGTGTTCTCCTGCGGCAGGCAGGGCGTTGCGCCCACGAGGCAGTCCGCCCGGGGTTTAAGCTCGGCCCGTGGCGCAACCCGAACAGCGCGTCGAAGGCCGCGGCCCCTTCACCACCCGGGTCACCTGGCAACTGCCCGGCGGCGGGACAGCAGTCTGGGAGTCGCGGCTCGCCCGGCGGCGGGGAACCCTCGCCGTCCGTGCACCGGGTGCCGACCACGACCGGCACTCCCGTGCCGACGAGGTCGCGATCAGCCGCCTGCGCAGGCTCAACACCATCGCCGCGACCGCGTTCGTCATCGGCGGGTCCCTCTTCGCGGCCGGCGCCGGCATCGTCCAGTTCGGATCCGGTGACGCCATGGAAAGCGCCGCGATCTACTTCACGGGCGGCCTCTTCTTCAACACCGGCGGCTACGCCTCGCTCCTGCAAGCGGTCAACGCGCCCCGCCACGCGGTCGGCGACCACGTGCTGGTCACCCGCCCCTGGCGGTGGTGGAGCTACGAGCCGATGCGGCTGGACTGGCTGAGCGCCTTCCTCTTGTTCACGGGCACGCTGGTGTTCGGCGTGAACCTGCTGGACTCGTTCCTGCAGGGGCTGAGCGTCCAGCAGGTCAACCGGCTGATCTGGGTACCCGACGTGGTGGGCTGCCTGCTGTTCCTGGCTTCCGGGCACCTCGCCCTGATCGAGGTCTGCCACGGACGGCTCCGCCTCCTCCCGCGCAGCCTCGGCTGGTGGATCGTCGCGGTGAACCAGCTCGGGTCCGTCCTCTTCATGGTTTCGGCGCTCGCCGCGTTCACCCGGCCGGCCACCGGCAGCCCGGTCAACGTCGGCATCGCCAATTGGGGCACCCTCACCGGCGCCCTCTGCTTCTCCGCCGGCGGCATCCTCCAGCTCTTCGAACGCCCGTAGAGCCCCTGGTTCTGCAGGGCGCGCGGCCGACGGGCGGTGCCGCGAGTCCGGTGTGGGCGGTGACGGCGGCGCACAAGGCAGGGCCGAGGCCGCCGCATCCCCCCTCGGGTGCGGCGGCCTCGGTGCTTGTGCGGGCGGATCGGGCCGCAGGCGGATCGCGCCCCGGGCCTGATCCGGCTACCGGTCGGACACCTTCAGCAGCTTGTTCGGCGTACCGCTGTTCGGGTTGGTGATCTTCCCCTGGGTCGCGCCCGCCGTGAGCGCCTCGGCGACCTGTGCGGGGGTGGCGTCCTTGTGGCCGGCCAGGTAGAGCGCGGCCGCCCCCGCGACGTGCGGGGCCGCCATGGACGTACCGGAGATCGTCTTCGTGCCCGTGTCGCTGTCGTTCCAGGTGGAGGTGATGTCCGAGCCCGGTGCGTAGAGGTCCACGACGGAGCCGAAGTTGGAGAAGGACGACTGGGCGTCGGCGGCGGTGCTCGAGGCGACGGTGATCGCCTCCCGGACGCGGGAGGGCGAGCCCTGTCCGGCGTCGCTCGATTCGTTGCCCGCAGCGACCGCGAAGGTGACGCCCGCCGCTATCGAACGGCGCACGGCCTCGTCGAGCGCCTCGTCGGCACCGCCGCCGAGGCTCATGTTCGCCACCGAGGGGCCGCTGTGGTGCTGCGTCACCCAGTCGATCCCGGCCACGACCTGCTCGGTGCTGCCCGACCCGTTGTCGTCGAGCACACGGACGGCGACGATCTTCGCAGCCTTCGCCACCCCGTGCGACCGGCCGGCCACGGTCCCGGCGACGTGCGTGCCGTGCCCGTTGCCGTCGTCGGCGCTCTGGTCGTTGTCCACGGCGTCGAAGCCGTGCTCGGCCCGGCCGCCGAAGTCCTTGTGGGTGATCCGGACGCCGGTGTCGATGACGTACGCCGTGACGCCCTCCCCACCCGCGTCGGGGTAGGTGTACTTCTTGTCCGCCGCAGTCTCCGTCTGATCGATCCGGTCGAGGCCCCAGGAGGGCGGGTTGTCCTGGGTGGTGTTGATGGAGAACTTCTTGTTCTGGACGACCTTGGCCACCGCCGGGTCGGCGGCGAGGCGCTTGGCTCCGGTCTCCGAGAGCCCGGACGCGGAGAAGCCGTTGACAGCGGACGCGTAGCTGCGCTTGAGTTCGCCGCCGTACTTCTTGGCGAGGGCCTGTTTGTCCGCGTTCCGGTCGAGAATGACGATGTAGCTGCCGGCGAGCGCTCCGGGGGCGCCGAGCCCGTACACCGTGCCCTCGGCGGGTGCGGTCGCGCCGGCGACGGGCGATAACAGCATGCAGAGGCCGGCGGCGGTGGTGACTCCCGTGGCCACTGCCAGAATGCGGAGGCCGCGTGAACGTGCGCGGGCATGCCTGTGGGTTGACATGGTGAGGGGTCTCCTCGTGTTTGACGTGTGGGGCATCAAAGCGTTGTCGCGCAACCCCGTTGGAGCCGAAGGATCTTCGGGGGCTGGTTCGAAACCCTGACCGATTCGCAGAGGCGATTCAAGGCCGCCCGAGCCGTCAGCGGTGTTCGACAAGATTTCTCAAGGAAATCTCCTCGTCAGCACCTCGGAACGATCACACTCTTCGAACAACCAACACATGTACGCCACTTCACGATGCACTAGCGAAGAGCAGGTCCCGAGGCGCCCATGCAGCCGCCGGCTATCGGGGCTCGGGGCAGAGGTCAGTGGGCAGTCCGGAGGGGAGGCCGCCGCGCTCGTCGGCGGTGAGCCCGCGGCCGAGGACGGCGCAGACGTGGCGCTTCCACAGGGCGGGATCGAGGCGGAACAGTGTCAGCGGGCCGCCGTCCACGGGCGACCTCAGCAGCGCCTTGCCGTCGCGGGTCGCCGCGACGAAGCCCTGTACCTCCTCGAACTGGTACGTCTCCCGGTACCCGGGGTCGTCCGCCCGGAGGAACTGCACGGAGCTGTTGTTGGCCACGAAGAACCCGGCGCCCGGGGTCAGGCCCGCCGCCCACCGGTTCGGGTTCAGCGGTCCGAGCGGGCCCACCACCCTCCTGGACGGCTTCCCGGGGCGCACCGCCCACAGTTCCACCATGCCGCCGACGTTCATCACGGTCACGTAGTGCGGGTCCCGCAGGAACACGGCCACGACGAGGTCGGCGCCGAGCCGGATGCGCAGCTTCTCCGTCTCCTTGCCGGTGGCCAAGTCCAGGGCGTGGACGTCGGGTTCGCCGTGGACGGTGACTGCGATGTGCCCCGGCTCGGGATGGCGGCCCGCGTGGAAGGTCGGGTGGTCCTGCGGGGTGAGCTTCAGGTCGCGCAGGTCGATCGGCGGTGTGAGACGGCGTCCGTCGTGGGCGTCCCACTGTTCCAGGTGCGAGCCGGCGATCGTGACCAGCCGGTCGTCGTCGAGGAAGTGGAACTGCAGCAGGGCGGGCTTGCCGCCCGGCCCGACGGGTGGTTGCGCCGTGGTGAACTCGGCGACCCGGCTCAGCGAGGGCACGGCGCGGACCGTGATCCGGTTGTGGTTCGACACGTCCGCCACCAGGGTTCCGGAGCCGTTGACACGGATCGGCTGCGTGGCGTCCGGGGGCACGTCGGCAGGGGTCTGTACTTCGGCGAGGGTGCGCTCCTCGCCCTCCGTCTCCATCACGCGCAGGCTGTCGGCCTTGCGGCCGACGCGGACCACCATCCTGCTTCCGTCGCCGAGCAGTTCCGCCGGGCTGAAGGTGCTGGCGCCGTCGTGCCTGGTCAGTGCCCATCCGGTGACGGCGTTGTCCTCCTTCGTCACGACGACGGGCTTGGCCGCCGTGCCCAGGAGAGGAAGCCGGTTGATCTTCAGGGAGGACGCGGGGCCGAAGAACTTCGCCACTCCGTCCGCCGGCGCCGACGTCGGCGCCGATGCCGATGCCGATGCCGATGCCGATGCCGATGCCGATGCCGATGCCGCAGTGTCAACGACGTTCCAGGAACCGGCCGTGTCGCGCACCGCGAAGCGCTCGCCCTTCGCGGACACGGACACGGCGGCGCACGAGCTGTCCTTCCCGTGGTCGAAGCGGCGCAGCACCTGCCCGTCGGACACGCGGACGGCCTCGTAGCGGGCCGTCCCGATCTGGTCCGGATCGGGCCTGTCCCTCCGGCACACCACCGCCACACTGCCGTCGCCGGACACCGCCTCGCCCGCGTGATCGAGGCCGGCCGCCAGTTCGCGCACGGTGCCGGCGGCGATGTCGACCGCCACCAGCGCGGACGTGTCCGCCGCCAACGGGCTGTGCCTGGCGACCAGCGTGTTCCCGTCCGGCCCGAACCACACCTCGCTGAGCCCGGCGACCCGCTCCGGCAGCGCCTGCGGCCGTCCCGTGTCCAGGTCCCAGACCTGCACGGGCCGGGCCGCGGCGGCTGCGGACACCCCGACCAGGCGGCGGGCGTCCGGCGAGAAATCCATGATCTTCATGTTTCCCAGGGCCAGGCCCATGGAGCGGTTGCCGAGCGCCCCCTCGAGCCGGTGCGGCGGCCCGACCAGGCCCTTCCCCGAGGGGGTCACGTCGTGCCAGACCACTGCCCCGTCGCTGTCGTGGACGTACGCGATGCGCCGCCCGTCCCGGCTGACCACCGGGGAGACGACGTTGTCGGCGAGGCGGAGCGGCTCCTGCCGTACCCCGCCCGCGGCCGAGCGGACGAACAGGGTGGCCCGGCCGGTGCCGGACGTCACGAGCGTCACCGAGCCGTCCGCGCTCATCGACGCCGCCTTGTTCGCCCCCTCGGCCCCCGTCAGCATCCAGGCGCTGCTCCGCAGCGTGTCGTACCGACGCATCAGCGCACTGCGGGCCTCCTGCGTCGGTGCGATCTCGTACGCCGCCAGCGCGGCCAGCGCGGCCTGGCCGGGGTTGGTCTTCACCAGCTCGTCCGCCTGGACGGCGAGCGCCCGGGACCGCCCCTCGGCCGCCCGCCGCCCACTCTCGTTGGATTCCTGTACGAGGAACGTGCCCAGCGCAGCGACCAGTGCGAGGGCCAGGGCCCCCGCGGCCCAGCCCGTCCGCGCGCGTGCCCGCCGCACCCGCCTGCGGCGGCGGGCCTGTGCCAGGAACTCCCGCTGCTCCGCGGTCAGGTCCGCCTCCCGCCCGCGCAGCCGTGCTTCGACGACCGCGAGCTGGAGGGGGCCGGGCAGCAGGTCGGCCGGGCCGTCCGCCTTCCGCCACCGCTCCAGGTCGTGCTGCACCTCCGCGCGGCCCGCCAGGAAGTCCGCGCTGGCCCGGACCTCCTCGGCGAGCGCCGGCCAGGCCGTGATCAGCGCCTCGTGGGACAGTTCCGCGCTCTCGGGGCGGCCGTCGCCGCCGTACAGGACCAGCAGGCGCCGATCGGCCAGCGCCTGCACCAGCCGCCAACGCTCCTCCCCGGCCTCCTCCCGGGTCAGGACCCGCCTCAGCGGGGCCTCGCCGCCGGGCAGCACCCGTACCAGTCCCGTCAGCAGCAGCCGCGCCTGCGCCTCCTCCCCCGGTCTGACGCAGGCCCGCCACGCCTCCTCGGCATGGCGGCGCAGCGCACCGGACACGCCGCCGAGCTCCTCGTACGCCGCGGCCCGCAGCCGTCCGGCGGCCCTGCGCTCCCACAACTGCGCCAGGACGAAACCCAGCAGCGGAAGGATGCCCGGCTCGCCGCCGGCGTCGTCGAGGATGCGCCGGTCGAGCCCGGGGTCGTACGCGACGGCCGGAACCGCCCCGAGCGGTTCGGTGATCACGACGTGCAGCTGGTCCCGCGTCATGGGGGTGAGCGGGAGCGTCACTCCCCGCTTCAGGGCGGGGCCCAGCCGCGGGTGGCTCAGCGCAGCGTCCATGAAGTCGGCCCGCAGCGTGACCAGGACCCGCAGGCCGGCGGGCTGCCGGTCGGGGAACAGCAGCGCCACGGCCTGCGCGATCTCCGGCTCGGGGCGGTTCAGCAGTGCCTCGGCCTGGTCGAGCACGACCAGCAGCGGCGTCCCCTGCCGCCCCGTCGCCCGGTGCAGGGCGCCGGTGAGGCCCAGGCCGTCCAGCCACTGTTCCACCTGGTCGGCGCTCTCCGCCCGCGCCGCCGGACCGTGGCGTCCCGACCGCGCCGCCTCGAACAGCTCCGTCGCGAGGACCGCCCGCGGGGAGGCGGTGCCCCCGAAGTCGGCGACCAGCACCTCGTGGCCGTCACGACGCATCCTCGGCACCACGCCGGCGAGGGCGAGGGAGGACTTCCCGCAGCCCGAGGGGCCGTACACGGTGACGGCGGGGTGGTGGCCGCGCAGCGCCGCGACGGCCTCGCCGACGTCGTCGTCCCGCCCGAAGAACACGTCCGCGTCGTCCTCCTGGAGCGCGGCCAGCCCCCGGAAGGGCGCGGCGGGCAGCAGGACGCCGGCGAGCGCGGGCACCTCGCGTACGAGCGTTCCGGTACTCAGCACGAAGACCTGCTGCGTCTCCTGCTCGGGCTGTGCGGCGACCACGAGGCCGACCACCGCACCCAGCTCGTTGTCCCAGACGGGACTTCCGCTGAAGCCCTTCCTGACGTACGCGTCCTGCCCGTCAGCGCGGGAGAGCTGTAACCACCCCTCCTCCGTCGCCCCGCTGAACCGGCCCCGGAACCACAGGACGGTCGGCTCGCCGCCGGTGAACCCGACCGCCCGTGCCCCGTGCTCCCATACCCGGTCGGGGTCGGCCATCGGCAGCGGGCGCGTCCCCGGGACGGCGCCGCGCAGCCGCAGCAGGGCGACGTCCCCCGTACGGTCGGGCCGGATCGGGATCCACTGCTCCACCTCGGCCGGGCGGCTACGGCCGGCACCGGCGGCCGGCTGCCCGGCCAGCGGGAAGTCGACGGTGACCCGGGATCCGGGGGCCACCACCTCGTGCCGGGGGCGCCCGAGGGCGTCCGACACGACATGGGCGCAGGTCAGCACCAGGTCCGGTGCGACGAGGGCGCCGGCGCCGCAGACGGTGCCGTCCTGCCCGCTGATCCGTACGACGGCCGAGGCGAGAGCCTCGTCGGCACTGCGCGACTGCGGCCCTGTGCCCGTGTTCGTGCCCGTGCCCGTGCTCGTGCTCGTCTTCGTGCTCGTTCGCGTCTGCGTCTTCCTGTCCATCACCGCACCCCCGTCACCCCGGTGAGACCTGCCTGTCAGCCCTGCGATCCGGACTGCTGCGCATTGTCGGCGGGGGCGGGCTGCGGGTCAGGCCTGTTCCAGGTCAGGCTCACGGAGAAGTTGGCCGCGGTCGCGGTGCTGGCTATGACCACGTCCGCCTCGGCGGACAGCGACACCCCGAACTCCAGGGTGATCTCGTCGGGGGCGTTGGCCAGGCCCCGGAACCGTCCCACGAAGCTCTCCGCCACGGGCCGCACGGTGTCCAGCATCTGCCCGAACGACCGCTCGGCCCGTGCTATGGACCGGCCGCCGCGGCCGACCCGCACGAGGGCCTCGTCCACCTCGCGGATCTGCACACGGATCGTCTCCCCGCCGTCACCGTCTTCGAGAGGCACTTCGACCGTGTGGACCAACCGTTCGCTCATTGCGGCCTCCAACCGTTGGGAGCTGGGATGGTAGCGAAGCGGGCGGCGTCCGGGGCAGGTGTTGACGGTTCATCAGTCGAACCCGTCCGGCCCCGGCGGCATTACGGGGACGTCGGCGGCGTCCAGCCCGGATCCCGTCCGCTCAATCCGACTGCCCGGTCCAGCAGCGGGGCGTCGTCGGGTACGGGCACGACGGGTCCGAAGATGTCGCCGCGGCCTTCGTCCTCGGCGGCCGCCGCCTGCAGGAAGGCATGCGAGGCGCGCAGCGCGGCCTGATCGGGTGCGTACTCCTGGCCGGTGGCCCGGGCGAGATCCCAGCCGTGGATCACCAGTTCGTCGACCGCCACGGCACCCGCGATGTCGCCGGGCAGGAGCACGCCGCCCGCTTGGGTCGTGCCGGTCCAGGCGGCCGGGTCCCGCCAGGCTTCGGCCAGTTCGGCGAGGACCCGGGGGAGTTCCTCGCGCCAGAGAGCGGGCAGGGCGGGCACGGCGGCTGCGTCGGGTGCCGTGTCGGTCGTGGGCCCCAGGTTCTTGCGGGCGGCGTCGCGGAAGGCGACGGCGAGGCCCGCGAGGTGGCTCAGCAAGTCGCTGACCGCGTACTCGGGGCAGGGCGTCGGGTCGGCGAGCCGGTCGTCCGAGACGCTCACCGCGAGTCGGGCCACGATCCGGGCTTGTGGTCGGAGGTCGAGGGTCGTCGTATCGGTCATCTGCCGTTCCCTCCGGGACGATGGGTCTGCAGGGTAGACCGATGGCGAAGCCCGTACTCATCGCAACACCGGCATTGCGCCCAGGTGGACCGGCTGGGCCGTCCGTGCCCGCCCGTACGGAATCCGGCGGCGCGCACGGCGGCGGCGCCGCAACAGCCGTTGAACAGCACGTGAAGCCGGGCCGCCCGGCCCGCGAAGAACTCCGGCCGGGGTTGCCGTTCCGTCAGCTGCGCCCCCGTGTGGCTGCCGCGGAAGCGGTCCTTGCTGCTGCCGGTGCCCAGGCGGTGCTGAGGCCGTGGAAGCGGCGGAACGCGAGGTCCGGAGGGGTGCATCCCGGTGGGTGCCCGTTCTGCCGGCCGGGGATCGAGGTTCCCGTGCCGGTTCGGAGCCGTCGGGTTCGGATCAGCGACGTAGCGTTGACCCTTCGGTAACTTGGCGCTAGTTTCGCCTCGTTCACCGAAGGCCCGAATTCCCGTTCCGGGCCCGCGCGACCTTGTGCCTTCCCGCGGCCTTTGCCATGGCCGAAATTCCCCCACCGGGCAACGCCATCGCACATTCGGAGAATCATGACGTCGGTAGAGCGAGTCATCGGACTGACCCCCTTCGGCGAACCCGACGCACGCCTCGCGGCCGCGGTCGCCCGCGGCGGCGGACTCGGCGTCCTTGATCTCGGATCCGGTGATCGGGCCGCCCGCGAAGCCCTCGGCGACCTGCGGCGATGGCTCCCCGGCCGGTACGGGGTGCGGATCGGGCCGCAGTGCCGGTTACGCCCCCGGGACGTGGCCGGACTGCTCGGCGGGCCCGGCGGGCCCCGTACCGTGCTCCTCGGTGTCGGGTCGACCGTGCGGTCCGGCGACCTGCCGTCCGGCGTGCGGGTGCTGGCCGAGGCCACCGGCCTGGCGCAGGCCCGGACCGCCCTGGACGACGGCGTGCACGGCCTGATCGCCCGGGGCGGCGAATGCGGCGGCCGGATCGGCGAACTGGGTACCTTCGTGCTGCTGCAACAGCTCCTCGACGCCGCCGGCCCCGACGGGCCGCCGGTGTGGGCCTGCGGGGGCATGGCGCCGGGTACGGCCGCAGCCGCCGTCGTCGGCGGCGCCGCGGGAGTGGTGCTCGACACCCAGCTGGCCCTCCTCGCGGAATCGGCGCTCCCCGCGTCCGTCGCGACCCTCCTGCGGTCGATGGACGGCACCGAGACCACGGTGCTGGGCGGCCACCGCTTCCTGCACCGCCGCGGGCCCGGCACCCCACCGGCCGCGGAACTGCCCGACGACCCGGACCGGGTCGCCGATCTGCTCGGCGGGCGCGACCCGGACACCCGGCTGCTCCCGGTCGGGCAGGACGCCTTCCTCGCCGCTCGATTCGCCGACCGCCACCGGGACGCCGCCGGCGCAGTCCGCGCCGTCACCGAAGCGGTCCGGGCCGCGGCCGAGGACGACACCGCCACCCGCAGCCTGCGCGCCGGGTCGCCCATGAGCCGGGCCCTCGGCACCCCGTTGCCCGTCGCCCAGGGCCCGATGACCCGGGTCAGCGACGGGGCGGACTTCGCCCGCGCGGTGTCCGACGGCGGAGCCCTGCCCTTCCTCGCCCTGGCGCTCGCCGGCCGTGAACAGGCGGGCGCCCTGCTCGCCGAGGCCGCCGCAGCGCTCGAGGGCCGCCCCTGGGGGGTGGGGATCCTCGGCTTCGCGCCGGAGGAGACCCGTGCCGCACAGCTCGAAGCGGTGCGCGCGCACCGGCCCAGCCACGCCGTCATCGCCGGGGGCCGGCCCTCGCAGGCCCGGGCCCTGGAGGCCGACGGCATCCGGACCTTCCTGCACGTGCCCTCTCCCGGACTGCTGCGCCAGTACCTCGGCGAGGGCGCGCGCCGGTTCGTCTTCGAAGGCGCCGAGTGCGGGGGGCACGTCGGCCCGCGCAACAGCTTCCCGCTGTGGGAGGCGCAGACCGGCGTCCTGCTCGACCACCTGACGGAGGATCCCGGCGCCGCGCCGGACATCGAGGTGTTCTTCGCGGGCGGTGTGCACGACGCCCGCTCCGCCGCCATGGTCGCGGCCCTGGCCGCGCCGCTCACCGCCCGCGGGTGTGCGGTCGGCGTGCTGATGGGCACCGCCTACCTGTTCACCCGGGAGGCCGTCGCCCACGGCGCCGTACGGCCCCTGTTCCAGCGGCAGGTGCTGGCCGCCGAGGGCACCGCGCTGCTGCGGACGGCTCCCGGGCACGCCACGCGGTGCGTGCCGAGCCCGTTCAGCGAGGGCTTCCGGAACCTGGCGGCCGGCCTGCGCGCGAAGGGCGTTCCCGACCGCGAGGCCTGGGAGCGGCTGGAGCGCCTGAACGTCGGCCGGCTGCGGCTGGCGAGCAAGGGCGTCGAGCGCACCGCAACCGGTGCCCTGGCCGCGGTCGACGAGGAACGGCAGTACGCCGAGGGGATGTTCATGGCCGGTCAGGTGGCCGTGCTGCGCGATGCCGCCACCAGCATCGCCGTGCTCCACGCGTCCGTCACCGACGGGGCCGCCGCCTTCCTGGACCGGCGGCGCGCCGTCCTGGGGGGCGGGCAGGACCCGGCCCGCGCCAAAGGCGGCACCCCGGCCCCGGGTCCTGTTCCTGCTCCTCCTGGCGTGGCCCTCGTCCGTGTGGTCTTTCTTTTCCC